>JAIBBV010000017.1 GCA_019694465.1 Oligoflexia bacterium | reverse complement strand
TCCGATCTGCCGTGGATGGCAATACCATGAACTCAGATGGGACCCGCATTTGGCGTGCAATTTATGGCTGTGTTGTTCCGCCTAGTCCTGGAACTAACCAGGTTCCAGTTAATGTATCGGCTTCAGGGCGCTGCGCTGGCCGATTCGTTGTCACCTGCATTAACTAGACACTGGTCTATCACTTATTAGAATTGCGAACCCGATCTTTCGGGTTCGCAATATTTAGCAGGCCTTGCCTTCTGTATTTAAAAGACTACCGCTAATTTTAGTCAGTACTGTCTGGTGCTGCTAAGGGTTGTGGAGCAATCAGGGGCTGCCTGGGTTTCGCTAGCCCTACAATAATGCTCAACATAGCCGACCCCTTACATTCCCAATCTGGGTTGTTATAGTAAACGACAGCAAGGCGTAGCGAAATGAGAATCGTCCCAATAGCACAAGAGGTGCTTCTCTTTCTCGACTAAAGGCCTATTTTTTATTGAGTCATTTACTATTTGTTGTCTGGCCTCCCGCTGGTCGGCATTATAGCGAGTGATTACTGCCGCAAAGAATTTCGCTAGGGATTTCTGTCACTCGCTATATATTGTTCGGGCGTGAAAGCTGGAAATTGCATATATTTTTCTCGATCTGAATGTCGCTCGTGTGCGTTGCTCGCGTTGCCGTATCAAGAGCAATTGCAGCGTAAGCAATCAATGATAAATGAGGCCTTCCTGGCCTGTGGAGTGGAAGCCACAGTTGAGCCGTGTGTGCCGTCAGATCGCCTATTTGGTTCTCGTAATAAAGCCAAGATGGTAGTGGGAGGTAGCGTCCAGGCCCCAGTCTTGGGGATTATGCTGGAAGGCTTTCGCTTGCAAGAGCTAGCGACCTGTCCACTAGTAGATACGCGCATTCCGCCTATTCTGTCAGCGCTGCGAGAAGGCATTACACGCTTCGGAGTAGTGCCCTATGATGTCGTGAAGCGCAAGGGTGAGCTCAAGTATTTTATTGTGCGTACCTCAGAGCGGAGTGGTGAGACACTTGTGCGCTTTGTGCTGCGTTCGCGCGAGCAAGCAGATCGCGTAGCGCAGCTGGCTGGGCACATGGCGCTCTCCTTTCCGACTATAAAAGTTGCATCAATTAATCTACAACCCGTGCATCAAGCTGTGTTGGAGGGCGAGGAGGAAATAATTCTTACGGAGAATGACTTCATCCGTGATCCGATTGGCCAATATCAATTTTTATGTGGCAGTCAGAGCTTTGCGCAAGTAACTACCAATGTAGCTGTGAAGCTATACAACTACGCTGCCCAGAAAGTTAAATCGGCTCAACCAAAGCTGATGTTGGATTTGTATTGCGGGATTGGAGGGTTCTCTACATTCTGTGCTTCATATGCAGAACGAATTTTGGGGGTTGAGGCAAGTGAAGCTGCCATTCGCGACGCGCGTCGCAGTGCCGTTGAAAATGGCATTAAGAATACTGAGTTTGTTGCGCAGGACGTCGAACCTTTCTTGGATCGGCTTAAGGACAGGCCTGATCTTATTTTGCTGAACCCACCACGGCGCGGGCTTTCTCCGCGCATCATTGAAAGGATTCTTGTTTCCAATGTTCAACACGTTCTTTATTCGAGTTGCAATCCAAGTACTTTGTCTCGAGATGTGTCAGAGTTGTTTTCAGCCTATCAGCTTGAGTCAGTAGCGCCGTTTGACATGTTTCCATTAACTGATCATGTCGAAGCGCTTGCAGTGTTGAGACGCAGGGCTGAGTAGGGCATGTTTTTGCGTTGGAAGGTTTGCTGACGCTCAAAAATTATTTTTTGCGTTTAAGTATCTGTTTTTCGCCGCGAAACTGGAACTCGCACGAGTCCGAGCAGCAGTGCGCGAAGATTTTTTTAAAATCATTCGCACAGAATTTATTTCTCTGCTATACTGTGGCTTCTGTCGCGTAGTTTGCGGCAGGTGGCTATAGAATTTTATGAACTTTAACCAACACCATCGTGAGTTTTTAAGCAGCGCGTATCTACTTTGCGCGACGATGGCTCATGACTTTCGACTTCCAGCCGTAGCGGCTAAGAAATCGATTACCGGGGTGTCCCCAAAGGTCATGTATCCCATTAAAAGCACTCACAATTTGGTTCGGGTAGAAGTTAATTTATAGGCTGCATCTCGCTGCCTTTTCCCGGCCATTTTTCTTATTCCCCTCGTTCATTTCCCAGCTCCCAGTACAACAAACTTGTGATCACTTTGGAGCCCGTAACAAAAATGCCTCCACAATATGTTACGCACGCTGCATTAGTTTAATCGCCAGTAGGTTCTACTCACAGCATCGCTTGTGTGGACTCGCTTTGCTCCACTGAGCTTTTCTTCCTTGGCCACCAATGAATTGGCAGCGAGGTGCAGACAGACAAAGGTTTGTCCGATTAGGTTACGAGAGTTTTCGGAAGCTGCCCACCGTGTCGGTGAAGTAGCTTTGCACCCCTCTCAGCTTGAAAAGGTGAAAATCATGAATGCACAGAATCCGAGCGCGCGTGAGCGTGCTCTGCGGCGCAATGTGCCGCTCAGCATCGCGGTCAAGCTGCTGCTTGGCTGCTTTGCGTTCGAGATCCCGATCTTGGTCGGGTTGTGGCAGTCGTGCGGGCTGACCATGAGTGACATCACGTTGCTCCAGGCACTCTTCGCACTGATCATGGCTGGCACTAACGTGCCGACCGGGCAGTTCGCGGATCGCATGGGGCGCTGTGCGGCGCTCATCGTTGGGGCCCTGCTTAGTGCTGCCGGCGCAGGGGTGTACTACATCGCGGATAGCTTCGCCTTGTTTCTGACGGCTGAGCTTCTGCTTGGCTTGGGGTTCTCCTTCGCGGGTGGCGCTGATCAGGCGCTGTTGCAGGAAACCTTGAGCGAGCTGGGGCGACCGTCAGATTTCGGGCGAGTTTGGGGCATCGCAAAGAGCTACGGCTACTACGTCATGGCGGCAGCCTCGGTTCTCGGTGGCTGGCTGGGAAGCTACAACGTGCGCACACCGCTGCTGTGTGCCTTTGTGAGCATGTGCTTGATGTTGCTTTTGGCCTGCTTCTTCGTGGAGCCGGAGCGCGATGAGCTTCCCGAGCGTAGTGGTGTCTTGCGCGAGATGTGGGAGCTCATCAGCGACTGCTTCTCCAAGGGCTCGTCGCTGCGCTGGCTGATGGTGTATCCGGCGGTCTTGTTCGCTTTTAACCAAGTGGGGCTTTGGTTCTATCAGCCCTACTTGGAACTTAGCGGTGTGCCGTCGGCGTACATCGGAGGCTTGTTCGCGCTATTCCAGGTTGTAACGGCGGCCTCCTCCCGTCAGACGGAGGGGATCACCAGGCGACTCGGTGAGCGACGCGCTGTGTTGCTGCCGCTTGTGGTTTTGGCCACAAGCTGGTTGCTGCTAGGTGGCGTGCTGTGTTGGGGAAGCTTCGTGTTCATTTTGCTACAGCAGTTCGCGCGCGGTTATACCGACGTGCTGTTCTCGGTAGCTGTGAATGCACGCATCCCCGAACGCTCTCCAGTACGTGCGACGTTGCTCTCGGTGCAGGCTACGAGCCAACAGGTTTTGTACGCGCTGGTGCTGCTGCCAGTGGGCTGGTGTGCCGATTGTGCGGGAATGCTGAACACGTTCCTAATTATCGGCATGACGGTGCTGCTGGGAGGCGCTTGGACGTACCGTGGCCTGTATCGCGAAGCGTCGTAAACGCTGAGGTTGGGCACAAGGGGCGCTGTGGGAGAAAATTCCGCAGCGCCCCGCGGGCCTTAGTTATGGTTATACCTGTCTGCACCTTACCTCTTTCATCTAAGCTGCGCGTTAAGCGCTTCTAGCAGCGCTGGCCAGATGGAACCTGCCTCATTTTGAAGCAGCTGGCCTGATTAGTAGCTCTGTTATTGGAAATTGGAGAGATAAAGAGCTAGGGTAGTAAGATGAGCTTTTATTAGCTGCGCTTGGGTTGATTCCGGAATTGCGTCAATCATATATGTCACAAGATTTAGCTCCACATGTTTTGAATGAATTCGTGCACGTTGTCCTGGTTGAAACCGAGGATAGCCTAAATATTGGCTCGGTTGCGCGGGCTATGAAAAATCTTGGATTTTCTAAACTGCATCTGGTGGCTCCTGCGAATTTCCAGCGCCATAAAGCAGAGGTTACTGGTAGGTGGGCTAAGGATATTATTGACGCGGCGCAGTTCCATGATTCTTTGCCAGAGGCGCTCGGAGGCATTCAGGATGTGGTGGGTTTCTCGGGACGGGAGGGGAAAAATCGCTTCAATCTCATGTTGCCTGAATGGGTGTCTGACTTTCGCGCGCTGCCCATGAAGAGCACGGCTTTGGTATTTGGGCCTGAAGATACTGGCTTAAGGACTGATCATATTGAGCATTGTCGCTGGTTAGTGCGTATCCCTTCAACAACAGCGTATCCGTCATTCAATTTGGCGCAGGCGGTATTGCTCGCGCTGTTTGAGCTTACCCGGCAGAATTGGAGTGGCATGAGCGCTATTAATCCGGCGCATGCTCCTGATTGGAACGACTTTTATCAACTTGATCGATTAGTCGAGCGTGTGCTGACAGAATGTGGTTTTTTTCGTGAAGGTACGCCCGAGCCCATCCCCGGTTTAGTGAAGAACCTCTTTCGCCGAATTCAGCCGGATAAGCGCGAGATTGGTATTTTGCTGGCGCTTTTCGCGCGACTGGAACGAGGGCTCAAACTTGTGGGGAACGAGCCAAGCCAAAAGTGATGGGCGCTCTGTGCTGCAGTAGCCCGCTCTGAAATTCGGATATTCTGGAATAAAAAGCCCCGCCCCAAGGGCTCGGACCAGTTGAGCACCTTGGAGCAGGGCGGGAGTGTGCGAAAGGTAATTCTATTTGTAAAAGTCTGCTTTTAACTCGTATGCTCACGCATTGCTGGTCTAAATAATTAGATTCGCGAATGCGAGGCCAGTTGCAATCCCCGACCTTTGATTACTGTACTTCAGAAAACACTTCTTACCTAAAGTGGGCGAATGTCCGTTCGGTGATGATGACTTTAGCGCGTGACGTAAAGCCGTAGCAAAATTCTTTGCTGTAACTATAGCTACTTTGAATAGGTCTTCGGTGCCGATAGTTGTGTGGCAGGCCGGGCTGTCTTTCCAAGCAAGTTAGTCGGCTCTTTGTTGATCGCTGAAAGGCTGCTCACGGCGCCATTTCCAAAAGTGCGGTTCAAGTAATCGGTATAGGCACCACCTAGGCGTAGATTGTAGGCCGGGTCATCAGCCTGCCAGGCGCCTTGCCATTCTACATTTGTACCGTTTAGCTGGTAGCGACCGGCGCCTCCATCCAGAGGGCGTAGTGAAAGTGCTGGTGCTGCGCCGCCTCGGCCTTCGAGACTACTAGCGCTATTAGCTGGAATAAGGGTTGAATCGTAGGTTCTCAGACCTTCTGAGACGAACAGAAATTTTCTTGGTTCGATTCCTACTGGACGTCCCTTAGCGTGTTCAACAATTGAAAGTGACTCTGGTTGAGAATTAGCCTGTAGCACTGGCTGTTGCTCAGTTACGGGAGCTGCTGCTTGGGCCGATTGAGATGCAGGCTGTTGTAGAGCCGGCGCCTCGCTTGCAGAAACTTTAATTGCAGTGCTCTGTTCAACGGCGGCTGGCGCAGCCAATTGTGTGGCCACTTCTTGTTGATGCGATGATAGTCTTACAAATATTATGAGCGCAGCGCCCAGGATTACACCGGAGACCATGAAGGCCCAGTGGCGCAGAATATGGCGGGCCCGCTCATGCGTTTCTTGCTCTTCACGGGCGCGTGGATGCTCAATTATTTCAGTGCTTTCAACAGGAGAGCTTACAAGGTCACGTTGCTCCGCAATTGCCGGCGCAAGGTTGGACGATCGCGTTTCGAGACGCATACCACCTCTAGACTGGCGTGACTCCAACACATCCGACATGCTTAAAAACCTGAAGAAAAAAACAAACCCGTACTGCCTTCCCCGCAGCAAGAGCCCCTTTTGTACTCTCGACTTTGTTATGGTCTCAGTTTAGGAAAAGGAGTCATCAAAAACAACTAAAATCTTATAATTTCATCTGAGATTACAGTCAGTTAGCTTAATGAACGGAATTGCTTTGGACTGTGCTGCGGGCCAGCTTAGGGAATCGCCAACGCCAGGCTGTGACGCCAGCGGCATTAGGAAACCTAGGGCTGTGGTACCTGCGAGTCTACTTAAGCTCGTAAATTGCCCGTTCGGCCTTTATGATTGAATCGTAGTACTTAGGGTTGTCTGAAGCGACCTCAATGAATTTTTTATAGAACGACACTGCCTCTTTCTTATGGCCTAACATCTGATACGCAATTCCCAGATTAAAGAAGGCTTCAGCGTCCTTGGGATTGGCAACTATCGCTACTTTCAGATGGGTCAGGGCTTCAACTGGCTTCTCCTTCATCAGGTATAAATGGCCCAAGTTGCGGCGCGCTTCGTAGTCGGATGGATTTGAGCGCACGGAAGTCTCGTAGGCATTTATGGCGTCATCAGTTTTGTTTTGCTTCACGTAGGCGGCCGCCAGGTTATTAAAAGCCTCTGCCAGATTGGGGTCACTCTTAATCGCAGCCTTATACTGTGCTACCGCTTCGTCGTAATTCCCCTGAGTAAATGCCAAGACGCCCAGGTTATTTGAGGCCAAAGATGCTCCCGCATTTGCCTTTAGAGCTTCACGCCATTGGTTACTGGCCTGATCAAGCTTGCCAAGCATCGCCAAGGCATAACCAAGGTTAATGCGCGCATCAACGTCGGATGAATCTTTTGCTACTAGTTCTTCTAAGTATGGACCAGCGGCGCTGTACTCTCCCAATAAAATATGCGCCAGCCCAAGATTGTAGCGTGGTTTCAGGAGGCCAGGGTCGAGTCGCAAGGCGGTCTTGTACTGCTGGACGGCTTCACGAAATTTCTTCTGCTTTGCGTATGCTAGGCCTAGGTCATTGTAGGTTTCCGACTGATTTGGCTCAAGTTCAATAGCCTCGGTGTAAGACTCAACGGCCGAGCCATACTGCCCTTTGCGTAAATACACGCCGCCTAAAGCACGTTGGGCTGCTGCAAGTTGTGGGGCCAGCGAGGCGGCAGTCTTTAAGTAATCAAGCGCTTCGTCCAAGTTGCCACGTTGTAAAGCAACTACCCCGAGATTGTATCGGGCGTAGGGGGAGCGCAGGTCTAGGCTGACCGCCTTTTTCCATAATTGCAGTGCCTCATCTAAACGTCCGCGGCGCGCCAGAGCGTAACCTAAGTTAACATGCAAATTCGCATCTTGTGGCGTCACGCTTAGTGCACGTTGAAATTCAGAAATAGCTTCGTCCCAATTCCCAGCCTGTAGTAGCTCGTAACCTTTCTTGCCACTTGCAGCTACTGCTGAAACATTAACTCCGACGACTGTTTGGAAGTCAGGGCTACGTGTGGGGCCACGACCTTGAGTAGAGAGGATTAGACCATTTTTGGCTTCTACGCCGCTATCACGTGACATGCTAGCAACGGCGCGCTCCCACTCTTTCATAGCGAGTGGAAGCTGACCCTCCTGCAAGTACACATTACCAAGTCCATTGTGGGCATCGGCATAGTTTGGATCTAGTGAAAGGGCGCGTTGAAAGAAATCTCGCGCGGCAGGACGGCGTCCTTGGTCAAGTTCAGAAACGCCTAGGTAATAAAAAATGGCAGGTGACGCTGCTCCGTTCTGAACCGCTGTCTTCCATACTTGTATTGCCTCAGCTTTGCGACCTAGGTCTATTAGTGTCAGGCCAAGCTGAAGGTGGGCATCGCTATTATGTGGATCAAGCTGTGAGGCGCGGCGGTACTGCTCAACAGCCTTATCTGCAGCGCCAGACGCAGCATAGACCATGCCAAGGTTCATAAATCCCTGTGCGTTGGGTCGAAGTGCCAAAGCTCTGCGATAATAAGAAGCAGACTGTGGATAGCGGCGTAGCTTGAATAGCGTTAGGCCTAAGTTGTTAAGTGCTAACTCGTCTGAAGAATTTATGCGCAGGGCCTGCACATACTCACTAGCAGCTTCCTCCAGTCTGCCAAGTTCAAAGTAAATTGCACCTAAGTTTACATGTGCTCGGAAGTCCTTGGGGTTGGCTTGGGCTGCGCGCCTATAGCCCTGAATGGCAGAGTTAATGTCACCCCCTTCTTGGGACCGAAGAGCTGCATCGTAGTGCTGCGGGCCAGTAGGTTTTGGGTTGCATGCTGCTAATCCGCTACAAACAACAGCAGCAACTGAGAGTGATTTGAGTGCTGTCCAGCTTAGCCAGCGCTCGCTATGCAAGGGGGGCCTTTGTGGGTCTAAGCTATTTGACTGATATGTGTTCTGGATGTTTTGCTTTAAATAATTGGATTTTGCTCTGAAGCGCATCATAAACCTCTCTACACTTGACCCACGCACAATTTAAGCGTTTTTGGGCTCTTGAGCAACGCGATCTTGATTCTCAGGTAGTATCGTAGGCTGTTCAAGTCGGGCTAAGCCCCAGCCAGAGCTATTTTAGGAGCCGCGAATAGCAGCTGCCCAGGGTTGATGTTGGCGAATGGGTATAAAAAAACAGGCCTGAACCGCGTAGGTGGTTCAGGCCTGTTAGGTGTCTAGTGTCTAGAGGTTGTTACTGTATGTGTGTGGACGTCAGCGCCAAATTACGACTAAGTAATTAGTCGTAACGTCAACGTCGACGTTCATTAACATTATGCGAGTCTACCCAAACTTGTGACATTTACCCAAGTCTTTTTGGAAGGAAATTTTCAACAGCTTGAAAACATTGATATATTTCTTTTGGGCAAGCCGCCTTTTTCGTCGATTTTGATGGTTTGACTGCGCTGCCGTTACGGCATTACATAGGTGCCTTAGATTAGAGGTTGTTTGAATGGCTCTAGAGCAGCAAAAAGGCATCATAAGTGCGGAAGTCGCGCAGCGACGTACGTTCGCTATTATCTCACACCCCGACGCCGGAAAGACCACGCTTACAGAAAAGCTGCTGCTTTACTCTGGAATGGTGCGTACTGCTGGAATGGTGCGCGGTCGAAAGGGCAGCAAGGCCACAAGTTCAGACTGGATGGCGATGGAGCAGGAGCGTGGCATTTCGATTACTGCATCAGCCATGCAGTTTAAGTACAAGAATACCATCATTAACCTTCTTGATACGCCTGGACACCAGGATTTTTCGGAGGATACCTACCGCACGTTAACAGCAGCTGACACAGCAGTAATGGTGATCGATGCCTCAAAGGGTGTTGAAACTCAAACGCGCAAGCTTTTTGAAGTGTGTCGTCTGCGTGGCATTCCCATTCTTACCTTCATCAATAAAATGGATCTGCCCGCACGTGATGGCTTTGAATTGCTGGATGAAGTTGAGAAGGTTCTCAATATTAAGTCATCGCCACGTAACTGGCCGATTGGCGCTGGCAGGAGCTTTGTCGGCGTTGCTGATTGCCAGTCAGGTGAGGTCTCGCTGTTCGAGCGTGGCGAGTCAGGTGGAGCTCAGCGTGCGGAAATTAGGCGCATCCAGCGCGAGGCTTTGCAGAGCGACCCAGATCTTAAAATCGACCCGGACCTTGTGAAAAAATTAGACGAGGATCTGAATCTGTTGGAAGTCGCTGGAAATAGCTTCTCACGTGAAGCATTTTTGGCTGGGCAAGTCACGCCTGTATTCTTTGGCTCGGCACTGACAAATTTCGGAGTAGAGCCATTTTTTGACAGCTTCGTTAATTTAGCCTCCCCGCCAAGGGTGACTGTTGCTGCAGGCGAGGATGGTAGCGACTATCCAGTCGAGCCGAGCGCAGAGCTGTTCAGCGCGTTTGTCTTCAAGATTCAAGCTAATATGAACCCAAAGCATCGCGACAGCATGGCGTTTATGCGTGTGTGCTCGGGGCGATTCGAGCGCGATATGGTTGTGAAGCACCACCGCTCTGGAAAGGATGTGCGCCTGTCGCGTTCATATAGTTTAGTCGCGCAGGATCGTGCCACCGTGGATATGGCATATGCAGGCGACATAGTAGGGGTGATCAACCCTGGTGTGTTCTCGATTGGCGACACGGTTTCTTGCGGCGGGAAGTTCAACTTTAAGCCAATGCCATCTTTCCCGCCTGAAGTTATGGCCCAGATTCGCCCCAAGGATGTGATGCGTCACAAGTCATTTGAAAAAGGGATTCGCCAGCTATGCGAAGAGGGGGCCGTCCAGCTCTTGCGGCCTTTCGATAATCCTGATGGCACGCCAATTATTGCGGCTGTGGGGCGACTACAATTCGATGTGCTGCAGTATCGTTTGCAGGATGAATATAACGTAGAAACCATCATGGATATGATGCCATATCAGGAATCAGCCTGGGTGATGGGCGATGCCTCATCACTGCGTCGACCTCAGTCCTCGGCGCTAGCACGTGACCGCTTTGGTCGAGTAGTGATTCTTTTCTCGGGTAACTGGGAGCGACGCTTTGTGCTTGAGCGTAACCCCGGAATTGAGCTTAAAGATTTTATTGCATGAAGCGTGATTTGGTCGCTATCGCGGAAGGACGGCCTACCTGCTTTCGCTGCTTTAGGCCCACGCAGCTGTGTTTGTGCAATTTGGTGCCGCCATTTCGCGCCCACTGTGACGTGTTAATGTTGCAGCACCCGCATGAGCGCGGAAAATATTATAGCACTGCAAAAATCATTCAATCTGTAATTACTAACTTTGAGCTACAAAGGGGCGTGGCCTTTAGCGCCGAGCAAGTGAATGGGTTTTTGCGTGGGCGACAACCAGTCATTCTTTATCCGGGGCCTGAAGCAGCAGCCTGTGAAGACACGGAACTAGGGGAGCAACATGTGCTTATAGTTTTGGATGGCACGTGGAGTGAGGCTGGTAAGGTGTTTCGTCGCTCACAACTGCTATCTACATTTCCACGCCTAAGTTTTAGAAGCGCCTTTGTTTCACGCTATGAAATTAGGCGTCAGCCCAAGCTGCATTGTCTTAGCAGTTTAGAATCACTCGCATACGCCCTACGCCTGACGGCCCCACGAAATATGAGGAACAGCCCAGTTGAGCAGTACGAGAATTTACTGATGGCCTTCGACTTGATGATTGAGAGGCAAATGCGTTTCCTGCCCCGTTTTTCCAACCAGGCCCGCCACCGTAAACGTAAGCCTAGGCCTGCCTAGGATTGTGCCCAACAGGCTAAAAGCGCTTCAGCTCTAATTTACCAGGAGCACTAAAATCATTTTAGTAAGAATCGGCTTTCTGGTAGTGTCTATCACTAGTGGGGCCGCAAAGTTTTAATCTGCCCCTTGAAGTTGTGCAGATGTCACGTAGTTCACGCCAACCAGCAGCTTTCTCACCACCTACGCCAGCTTCGGCTGCTATGCCTCAAGAAGTGGCCTTTGTGGCTGACCCTCGTACTGCCTTACAAGAATTAGTTGTAAGCATAGGAGATCGCCTACAGCGTCAGGGAGCCAAGCCATTTTTGCACGAGAATTCAACGCTTGTGCATGGTGACTATAAGGCTTCGCTGCAAGCCTGCTTGTTTGCAGGTGATGGAATCGCGGCGCTCCAAATTGCCGAAGCCGCTTTAGAAGATGCTCTCGCAGCAACTAGACTTGGTCAGACAAAGGACGCGCCTCTGCAGCTCCCAATTGCATACCTGCATTTGGGGCAAGCGAATGCCTTCAATGGACATTTTCAGGAAGCCAGCTCCTGTTTTGAGCTAAGTATTTTATACGTGAATTCGGAAGGCCCGCATGCCCAATATATTAGAATGGAGGCCAATGGCGAATTAGCCAAATGTGCGCTGCAGCTAGGTCGTTTTCAGGCGGCAGAGAAGTTTTCGGAGGAGGCAATTGCACAATTCGATTCTATATATTCAGCACCTGAAGACGAGCGTAGAGAGTTGGTTGCTGGCTTGGTCGAGGTCGGTAGTGGCTTGGTTCTAGAGTCGGTAAACCAGGAACAGTTGGCCGAAGTTGGGATACGATTGCTTGAGGCGGCCGTAAGTCGCTCCACTGCTGCTACTGAAAGTGGTCAGTCCGCTCGCTTAAAGTTAGGTGAAGCATTTTCGTCACTTGGGCTGCATGCGGCTGCTTTGCAGTGCTTTAGTGAACTGCGCCTAGCGTTCGAACGTGTAGCCGGGGAAGACGTACACGACCAAGCAATGGTGAGTGCAGCTTTCGTTGCGCTGCGGGAGATAGAGGTATTATGTGCGGCAGATCGATTTGCAGAAGCCGGTGACAGACTAGCAAACGCATTTGAAATTGCAGAGAATTTTCCAATGGAGATGGGCTTAAAGGCAGAGTTACATCGCGCAGCCTCAAGGCGCGCCCTGCTTGAAGAAGAAAATGTATCAGAGCAACTCCTGACTGACACTGTTCAGAGAGACTTCAAGGCTGAAGCTATTCAGCATTTGCGGGAGGCTTGCGCAATTATACTGCGAGTGGCGGTCGGAGAGCGTGATTCGCTTGCTGAAGCAAGATCCATGTTGATTGATTTGGCCCGCCTTCAGGGTAGCCGAGAGGGGGATGCCGACGCTGCACTTGCGTCTCTACGCAAAGCTTTAGAGATATCAGAGAAGCTGGCCGGCAGGGTGAGCAGAGAGTCATTGGCTGTGCGTAGAGAGATTTATGACTTATTAGCGGCTACAGGCGATCGGCAAGCTTCTATCAGGGAGCTCCAAACGGCGCGTTCTATCCTTTTATCTGCGGACTCCAAGTGGTGTGGTGAGCTTGTGCAGGTGAACTTGGATTTGGCTGCAGAATTTGATGGTGCAGGCCAAAGCAAAGAGCGCAAGAGCTACCTTAGAGCCGCGCTAAAAGCTGCAGGAGAGTTGTCCGCTGATCAAAAGGGGCCCTTAGTAGATGTGCTGCTTGATATTGCCTCGCATTACTTGGGGCTTGGTAAAGAAAAGTTGGCGCAACGCTGGATTGAGAGGGCGCATAAAGTTGGTCAAGAGATGTGCGACCAGGAGCCTGCGGCTTATCACGAAGCGGCCTATCGTTATGGGCAATTCCTTTTGGGGCGAGAGAGGCATGAACTTGCTGGGCAGATAATAGTGCGCGCTCTGAGGCATGCGGATAAGGCGTATGGGGAAACCCCATTTGCTATTCGAGCTCGCCTGCATAGTGCCTATGGCGACGTATGCTTAGCGCGCGATGATATGGGTAAAGCTAAGGGCGCCTTCGTAAGAGCTATTGGCGAGTTCGAGGCCGCGCAGGATTCGGTCACAGAGAGAGAGTTAATGTACGCGCGAGTTAGCCGAGCTTACGCTACATTAGTTTCGGCTAGGTCGGATGCGAGTGGAACGCCAGGGCGAAAAGAAGGCTTTATTTTTCAGGCAGAGCAGACCCTTATGGAATGGCGGGAATCTGAAAGTTTGCGTAGAAGCTCGCGTGTTCTCGATCTGATCGAAGAGTTAGCAGAAGCTCAAGTGCTAAATGGAAATCCACAGCGCTCAGACGCCCTCAAAGCGGAGCTAGCAGTGCTTAGAGCTGAATGGAATATGCCAGAGGATATGTCAGACGAAGATGAGAATGAGGGGCCTTGGCTCTAGTAGCCAAAATTCGCAACTAGCTAATACGATTAGAAATTCCATATTCTTAGTGATATTGGATGCCTGTGATATAACTCATTGATATCACTGGATTGGCGCCACCAGCTGAGCTAAAGCAGTTTGAAATTTGGTGCCAAGCTCGTATATACCTGAGGCCTTAATGCATTAGAGCATGTGCGGATTCACTGCTCAGGTGCACCTTAAAAGTCGTATATTGGAGAATCAAGTATGGAGACACAGGCAACTGGAACACCCGGAGCCGACACGAACGCTAGCGATACAGAGACTCTCGTAGTCGTATCCAAGGTAAAGAAATATATTCGTGCTCAATCTGGTCTTAACACCAGCCAGTGCTGCATCGACGCTCTCACTAAGAAGATTGTTGATCTTTGCACTCAGGCTATTACAAATGCCCGCAATGATGGCCGCAAGACTGTCATGGGCCGTGATATTCTTTAGTAGCTGGGGAATAGAGCGAGGCTAATAAAATAGCAGCGCTTTGTTTAATTTGGAGCCCGCGACAAGAGGCTATTAGCGTCTTGTCGCGGGCTCCAAGCCTTTTTGGCGCCAGCACTATAAACATCAGCTCCAATAGCTTCTGTCTCCAATTAATCTATTGTGAGATAAGTCGTAGGGAAGCACTGAACAAGTGCCATCGGCTGCCAAATCGGATTCTGGGGTGTAGCTTTGTTGCTGTGTAAATAACGCTCAGTGTATCACAGGATACGCTTACGGTTTTTTAACTTGCGCTCCTCGCCGCACCAACGGACTCCGATTTATTGCGACGAGGTACTTATTCAGCGCTTCCCTAGGGAAGAAATTTGAGAGGGAGTAAGACTATGCTAAAATATGCTTTTCTATTGTTGGCGCTGATAGCCATCCCATTTGCTTCTGTAGCCTTTGCAGCTGACGCGCCCGCTCCGGCCGCTACGTCTGGCGTTGCTGCTGGCTCAGCTACCCCTCAGGTAGACGAAGAGTCTGGTGATGAGGGTGAGATGGACGAGAGCTCTCAGGAAGAAGGTGACGAGGGCGAATAGGACTAATAGCCCCATAACTTATTGATGTCAGGTAGCTTAATTCCGAGCCAGGGTCTTACTTAATGCAATAGGGGCGATATAATCAGGTGATAGGGGCATACCTCGGGGGCTTACGGGCTTGGGGGCTGCTTTTTACCAGCTATAGCTTGGCGCTGTTCCCTATACGCCAGCGAAATCGACGCCATCTCAAAATTGATAAATTTGAGATGAGCTCACGTGTTGTTACGAAATAGGCCGCTGATGTTTCTTGATGATTCTACTCGTTCGCTCTTTGAAGAGCTTTTCGACCGATTCTCGGTATGGGCCTATTCGCGCCCTGAAGAGGCCATAATCCTTGCGATTATAGTCCCGATCGGTCTGCACTTACTGTGGAGTTTTGTCTCAGGGATCAAATCAAAAATTAGGCGTCGCCTTGAGGCTGAGCGTAATCATAGGGCACAAGTCGTTTACATGCATGAGACGACCTATCCTGGCCGTAAGCAGTATGACGGAACGTTTGCGTCATATAGGCCAAAAAAGCGTGCTAATCGCCGCTGAATGACCATTCGCGCCAAGAAGCAAATTTCAAGAATGTAAGATTTGAGATCATATCCCCTTGCATCACAAGGGTGAGGGGGCGGCACAGCTGCTGCCGAAGGAGGCGGTTATGAAGAAGGTTTGTAAACAGAAGACAAGTTCGCTTATGAATGGCCAAGTAAAGCGGCTCTTCATCTCTGATTTTCACCTAGCACGCCTAGCAGGGCTAACCCGTAGTCAGGCCTTCAAGATTTGCTGGCGTAAGTACGTTGAACAATAGAGCCGCCTCTACTTTATTTGACTAGCACCCGACTCATAACTACCTTAGGTAATGGTGCCTAGAATTGGTCTCATAGAGCCTAAAGAATAAGACCCGCTTCATATCGCAAACTCGGAAGCCGGAGTTGCGGTATTTGGTGTGTGCAGTTCTCAATTAGTTTGAGGGACAATCTCTAGAAGTTGACCGAAAATAATCGGTGAGCGCTGAGGGTTATCTAATACAAACTTTAACCGCAGAGCTCACAACGGGTCAGCTAGTTAGTTGGGGTTTCCTGTCAGGCTCCTAGCACCTAGAGCTCGAAGAGTTATTTTTAACCATAAAGATCGCACCCCTATTGGCGTGTGCTGATTCTCGTGAACGCTAGGAAGTTCTAAATGCGTCAAAGTGTGACTACAGCCCCAATTGCGGGGTCGCCAGAAAGTGCTACACCTGCACCTGCTAATGACAGGGGCATGGTGAGCTTCCCTGAATTCCTGCGTCTTGTTGGAACTGCATTTGCTGACGCGACTCCTTGTGCGGAATGGGCTGAGTGGAGTGTAAATCGGAAACGCTTGGAGCAGGCGCAGCAGGGGATTACGCGCTTAGTCACATGCTTTGGTGAGTTAGAGGAAGCCAGCACGGCGCTTGCCGCACAGGGTGTAAGGTGGGACGGGCAGGCGGCCCTGCGTCAGCTGCAGCGCACTCTTGAAGATGCGGGCGACATAAAGCAATCCCGTATTATTGTGGCAGAGGCGCCGCGGCCCTCGTTGGATCGAATGAAAGCGGGTATCCATGAACTACGGGTAGCCAACAACACAGGACTGAGGCGCGTTGAGGATGTCGGAGGGCGTTTCTTTGCTGCTTATCACGCCTTTGTTAATGAGATGGCAGAAGTGATGCGTAATGCGCCAGGCCCAGTGATTGGCCCTACTGGGCAAGCCTTTGCTAAAGTTTTAACGCTAGTTAGTCCATTCCTGCAAATTTATAATTATGCAGCTCTAGTAGATCCCAGCAGTGCTACTGGCCCGCAGCGCTTAAAGCTAAGCTTGGCTTTGTCGGAATTTCTTGATCGACTGCCTGCAGACCAAAGATTAGAAGCCAGTGGCGGAGTAGCATTTCCAGCCCTACTTTTGGTTGAGCGCAGTAAGTTACGTGACACGTCTGTTGTCGATAGTCTTTCCGAGTTAGCTAAGAAAATAAACGAAGCGAGCTTGGTTTTAGAATTTGCTCCCAGAGTTGCTATTTTTTTTGACTCCCCAGTTGGCAAGTTCTTTGGGGAAGTTTTACCGAACTTTAGAGCACTCCGGGAGAGTTTGGATAATGTAATGCCGGCACGGAAAGAGGATCTACCTGAGCGAGGCAAAACGGCCGGCTCTGATTCCTTTACTATTGGAGAGTATAGGAAAGTGGCAACTGCCTTAACCTCTCAATCGGCGCGCTTTGGGCCGGAGGTAAGTATCTTTCTGAAAGCACTTGATGCCGTCGCCGAGGCGTGTGGGCTAGGTTCTCGGATTAATGAGATAGATTTTCACGTCGCATACGCAAGAATCGCCGCTATTGAAGACGGGTTTGCAAAGGCTAAACAGGGAAAGGATGCGGTACGAACATTCTTAGCGGGCAATCCTGAGGTGCTCACACTTGATTCGGCAGGCTACAGAGCATATTGGCAACGTGCGGATGGAATTACAGACGATATGCAGGGTTTCCCGCTGGCAGCTGAGTGGTCAGTTGTTAAAACCCCCGAACGCTTTAGATTTTCAGCTTTGAATGCAACTGAGGCAGAGGCTAGGGCTATTGCACTCAAGGAATTAGGGCTCGATGCGAATGAAGTTGGCTTTCAGCGCTACTCATATGGCCAACTCATGCGCTTTTCCGTGCTTGCTCGGGAAGTTGAGGAAACATTCAAGCTAGAAAGGCAGGACTTCTCCAGGAGGTTTGGTCGCGATGCGCTGCAAGCAGGAAGTGAGACTTATCGAGAGTCTCTACATGAGCTGGTAGTAATGGCTGCTGAATCGCCGCCGGGATTCGAGGCTGCTGTGACACTCGATGACTTAGCGCCAGGCCGAATTGAGGGTAGTAAGCGTGACCTCAGTGAGCGTCAGCTCGCTTTTGTGTTTCAGGATTTCGAGCTTGATTGGGAGCCAGCTGAACTTGTTGACCTGATAAGTTGGAAGGATGCTGAAGAACGGTTGCAGCAAATCCCGCCTCACATGCTGGCTGCCTCTCCGCAATTGTTTGAGCTCTCAAATGAGGCATTCGCCACTTGGTGTGCCGCTGTTGCCAAAAGTGAAGGGGTGATAGGAGAAATTCGAACCCTACACGCGAAGCCGCTGGTAGTATCGCTGGAGCAAGATTCGCGGATATACCAGCCAGGGGCTATGGAGCGAACAGTATCTGGCCTTGAAGGCTCACTGGCGAGGCTGCGTACCTTTCGTGAGCAACAGAAAGTGCAAGATGATATAGATCTTGCAAAGATGTGGGCAGAAGAAGTTGGCATTAACTTGGATCCCACCGACGAACCTGTGCGCTTCTCGCAAATTGAAAGATCTATTGCACTTTGTGAAGGTGCGATACGTCGTGCCGGTGTTAATGAAGTTGTAACGACTACGCTAATTGGGCAGGTGCCACGAATTGCGGCTAGAGTAATGTGTCAGGCGGGGGATGGGGCAACTCGTTACGCAATGACGCTTGAGCGTGTCTTAGTGGCCGCAAAAAATTTAGGTTGGGACGTGCCAGCGTCGCTACTGGATAGAGCGAATAGCGCACTTGCTCCAGATGCAATTGAGCAGACGCTCGCTAATCTAAGGAAGCGCTAGTCTAAGGAATGTAGCGCGGTCATAGTCCGAGCTATCAAGTTCCGGCTAAGATAGGCCGGTCGAAAAAGCTTATTGAAGGTCCAAATCGCAGAGGTAATAATTAGAGCGCGTAACAAAATGAAAACGTAGCGAGCCAAGCGAGATATGAGCCGAAACAAGGAAGGCAAGCAAAACAACCGGAAACGTAGCATAGCTACATTGAGGATTGTTTTGCGCGGCCTGACGCTGTTACAGGCCATATATCGCTCGGCGCAGTAGTTTTCATTTTGTTACGCGCTCTTAGGCTAGGCAATTTATCTAGGACGCAAGCATGGCCGCCAATTCCAGATTTGCTGTAGCTCTTCATGCAGTTGCAATGTTGGCATGCTGCCCACAAGGCTGGGTTACTTCGGCCCGAATAGCCAAAAGCGTGAACACCAATCCCGTAGTGGTGCGGCGCGTATTGGGAGCCCTATGTGAGGCTGGGCTGGTTGAATGTTCGCTGGGAAAGTCCGGAGGGGCACGTCTCAAGCGTCGGCCTTCGAAGATAACTCTTTTGGATGTTTACACTGCCCTAGGCGAACAGACACTTTTGGCGCTTACGCCGAATCCCGCTAATAAGGCTTGCGCAGTGAGCTGTCTAATGAAAGGGGCGCTGCACTCAGTATTTGAGCAAGCCGAAGGCGCGCTGCAAACTACGCTTAAATCAATCACAGTTGCCGATCTGGTTAAGCCAGTGTGTCAGTGCAACTAAAACGCTACTCCAAATAGAAAGGCAAGGCCACGCCGTATTCCGAACAGCCGAAGGCAATTTGCATGATTTTGCTATGCAATCTTAATGAGATTGACTCTAGTTCGGCTGCGTAGCGGCAAAATGTAACCATTTTAAATACATTAATCTATGTTAAATTGAATAGTTAGCTGTCCCTGTGGTTTTTCTACAGAACTGTACTTGTAAATGTAACTAAAATGATTACATAATAAGACATGTTATTAACCTAGTGTGGCAGTGGCCGCGCTAGGCATGAAATATAAAAAAATGGAGAAATGTACTATGGGAACCGATTCTAAGAATAATCAGGGTAGTTGTTGCAACTCTAATGGCAGCAAGGCCACCCAAAGCTCCTCAAGCTGCTGCTCTGACACTAAGAAAGAGCAGGGCACTAAGGATACCTCCAAGGGCTCGTGCTGCGGTAAGTAGGACTTACGTAGCCATCCCAGCCTGCTCCGCTGATAGTGAAAGTAGCTGAGTAGAGCTGGGTACCCTAGGGTATTGTGTGAGTATGACTTATTGAAATAATTAAGCTAATTTCTGTGCTACCTATAGCCAGGGAGTTTCGCTCATGCTGTTAGCTATAGGTCCGAAATTTTGATAAGCTTGTGGCCTCGTTAGGTGCGGTTTTGTGTTCTTTCTTTGACTTGGCGTCGCCGATAGTAAGGCGCGGCGCCCATCAACTCACGCGCCCATGCTTAGAAACAAAAACACAATCCAACTTGGCTGGCAGACTGAATCACTTGCGCATAACAGTGATGATGTTCTGGCTCGCTCCACAATAGTTGTTCCAACTCTAGACGCTGGCGCGCGCATTAGCGCTTTGCTTGATCGTCTAACTACCAATTTTCCGCATACGCGCGTCTTAGTTGTAGATGCCGGTAGCACTGATGGAACTCAAGCGATAGTGCTTGAGTACGTGCGACGACCAGGTTCATTAGTCGATCTGTTGCAGCAGCAACACACTCCTGACCAAGGTTTGAATGCCAGCATGCTCCAGGCTATGCAGCGTTGTGGTACGCCCTTTATGATGGTAGTTGGTGTGCATACAGAGCGTCCGCGTACGCTTGTGCAGCAGTTCGCAGAATCACTTGAAGATGGCGCCGAGATAGTGCTGCCGGCGGCTGAAGAAGTTTTCCCCAAGCCACTCGGTTCGGCATTAGCGCAAGGGCTTGTGACGTTAAGACTGCGACATTGCCAGGCACGTCTACGAAATCCGCTGGCCATGAACTTTGCTATAGATGTCCTAAAGCTGCGCGCAGCTATGCAACGTGGGGATGTATTGATTGACCCGCGTTCAGACTTTTTTGTATTTGACTTGGTTAAGTCGCGTAGAGCTGACTTCTGCGTAGTGGAAACTTTGGAACGCGAGCTGGCAGAGCAGGGAACAAAAATTGACCTGCGCACTGCGGCAGCATTGTTCTTCTCTTAGAGCGCTTCCCTAGGAGCGAACAATGGTGCATTGTCCCTCGGCTGGGTGGAACATAATTTTTGCTCTTCCAGTCTCCAGCTGCTTACGGACATCGGCTACCTTCTCCTCAAGACTATAATGTGATGGGCCATAATCTGTGCCCTCGCGCAGAACAAAGTATTCAATGATGCCGCGCAAGGCTGCGGCGCTTAGTTCTTTATAGGGCACCTCGACTACTAGCTCATCATTCATAGGCTCACCACTTTGCCAATGCTTACGAAGGCAAGGCTTGCTCGCACCTGCTTTTGTTCTAGGCGCAACATGCGCGCAGCAGCTTTGCGATAGGCTGAAAGTTGCGGCGCGTACAGTGCGGTACGAGCCTTAATGGCAGCTTCATCATTAGCTATGCGATCAGTCTTAAAATCCACGACTTCGGCCGCGAACGCTATTCCATTCCGACGTTGTATCACTAGGCGATCGAAAGCGCCTACTAGCAAACTATCCTCCTCTCGCATGGCGAAGCGTAGCTCGCGTTGTAGCTCTATCTCTGCTAGTGAAAACGGGGCATAACGCTTGGGATCAAAAATACTCCTAATTTCTGGCGCTCGTAATAGGGCTACCAATTCTTGCTCAAGCCCCGCTGCTACCTCTCCTCCGGCAGCCAAAGACTCACGGCCGCGTTCCAAGTGTAGCCAGTCAATTTGCTCAAGTAGGGTGTGTAAAATCTTGCCCCGCTCGAAGGCGCGCGGGTCGCTGAGGGCCTTAATTTCCTCTGGTTTTGCGCTGCCCTCGAGTGCAGAGGGCGAAATGCGAGACAGAATTCTTCGACGATCTGGCTCAGATTCCCTAATAATTGTGGCCGGGCGCGGCAGCTGTGTCACGCTGGAGTCGGCTTTTGAGCTTTGCTCCTGATTGAATTGGTTGGTCCAATCGCTATCCCCGCACTTGAAAAGAGTGCCTACACTGGGAGACTCTCCCTGGCACCACTGTTCCCTAATAATCCTAGCGAAGGTTGGGGATGAGCCAGACTTGGAATTGCTAAATAAATATAGTCCATAGCGTGCGCGCGTTAGTGCCACATACAGTACGCTCAATGCATCTAGAATAGCACGACTACGATCCAGATGCTTTAGGTGGGCCAACGCTGGTATTAGCGAGCGGACAGATTCGGCTCGATCTCGCAAAACAAGAGTAGCAGCAGCTAATGGATCTGGGCGCTCGTATAGCACGTTTTTGGGGTGCCTAGAGATGCATTCCTGGTCGAGCTGTGGAAGCACTACGGCGTCAAATTCCAATCCCTTGGCACCATGAATTGTCATGACTCGAATCGGTGCGTCGATCGCGTCTTCAACCCTTTCTAGCTCGACAAAGCGTACAAATTCAAAAAGCCGCGAAGTCTGGGCTGCATTGTAGCTATAGGCCAGTTCAATAAGTTGTTGCAAGCGACGAGCGTCACGTTCGCTATAGTAGGGGCGGATCTGGGCAACTAGCTTCGCGATTAAGGCAGGCAACGCACCAGTCGAATATGCTGTTCGTGCTTCTGCTAATAGCTGATCTAAGCGTTGATTAATCGCCTCGCTGCTATCGCCCTTAAGCGTTCTGGACAATGGAGATGTCAATATTAAGTGCCGTCGCAGGCTATCGCCAGGGTGTTCGGCTAAAGATAAGAAGGCCAAGATAAGCACTACTGCTGGGGAGTCTGACAAGGGCGATCCGCCTTCGCCGCTTACAGGTAACTCGAAGGGCTTTTTCTGTAAGGTATGTAGCAGTAAGTCGGCTGCGTCATTTGTGCGCACCAAGATCCCGATTGTTGCATGCGGACTACGCCGATGAATGGAGGTTACACATTCTGCAGCCTGCAGGACTATGTCATCCTCTGCCACTGCATTGAACTCTACATATCCGCGACGTTCGGTATAAACTGTAGTATGGGTGTTAAAGCGGCTACGCCATTCATGAACGGTTGAGGCGAAGTCTGCTAGGCACGGACAGCTGGTGATGTTCTCAAAGAGCAGGTTAACACACTCAATTACCGCTGTACTGGAGCGTCGGCTCGTGTCCAGACGCTCTGGCTGCTCTGCAAGCAGGGGAAATTGACTCTCGAGGCTGTCAAATATTGAAGCCTCACCTCCGCGCCATCCATAAATGGCTTGTTTGGTGTCACCGACGCAAAAAAAGGAATGTTCTCCGTCGGCCTTTGATAGAACTTCTGCCGCGATTGGTTCAACTATACGCCACTGTATAGCGCTCGTATCTTGAAATTCATCCAATAGTAAGTGAGCGATTCTGGTATCTAAGCGATAGTATACTTCAGCTAGATCTCCTAATAGTTGTGCGCGCCACAAAAACTGCTTTACATCATCAAAGCCCAATACCGCACGTTCTCTACGCAGACTGTCGGCATGTTGCGCATAACTTGCAACGAGCTGATAAAGCGACTTTGATTGATCTCGCACTTGCTTGCTTAGCGCTGCGCGGGCGTGCGCTATCAGCTCTAAGGCCGAAGGCGTCAACTCTGATAATGAGCCCTTGGAGTACTCAGTCTGACCCTCAAGGATCTTAGTGATTATGGTCTCCTCGATAAAGCCTTCCCAGTCGCCTCTACGAGCGAAATCAATGCAGAGCTTATGTCCCCTTAGCCAATTTTTATTGGGTTCGCCTTTTGCAGTTTTGGCCGGCGCAACATTTTGAAACTTAAGTATGGCCTTATGAAGCGCAGCTTTATCGAGGGGCTCCGGCACAGCTAAGGCGCCCCAAGCTTCAGGTAGACTGGAATTATAGATTTCAAGTAAGTTGCTGAGACTGCTCTCTAAGGCAGCTTGAACCGAGCGTGTAGCGCTCTGTCCAGTTAGCATATACATAAGCTGTTGAAGCTGTGAATGTTCACTGTGTTGGCACAAGCGCGCTACGCTTTGTTCGTGAATAGCTGTATCAGCAGCTGTGTCACTGATGCCCCAAGCTGGTGGTAACCCGAGTTCAAAACCAAAACTAGCGGCAAGGCGAAAGAAGAAGCTGTCGAGTGTGCATATCAAGAGGCGATGTTGATTCATGCACAGGCGAAGCAGCAGCTCATTAGCCTGTCCTGCCTTCAGGGAAATGTTTAGCTCCTTGGCTAGGGCTTGTTCGGCACTAGGCTTAATAGCGGCACGGGCGAGTCGTTCAAATATTCTTGATCTAATTTCCCCAGCGGCTTTCCTGGTAAATGTTGTCGCTAAGATCTTATCTGGGCTTTCTCCGCTCGCGAGTAGCGCTAGAAAGCGACTTGATAGTTGAAAAGTTTTTCCGCTGCCAGCGCTAGCGCGAATAAGAGTAGGCTTGAACGCGCGAAATGTGTCGCTCACGGTTGTGTTGCTCCATCGCGACAAATCAGACTGAAGCCATCGCTAGCTGAATATATCGGCTTAGGTGGCCAGAAATCCTGATCATGGATGGCCTGGGCAACGGCGCTGGCCTCATGCAGCGCCTGTTGGTACTGCTCAGAGCTCAGTTCAAGGCGTGAAAATAACTTGCTGCTTTCTTTGGCTGAAATGTTGACATAAAACAGCTCGATATTTGCGCCAGCCAAGCGCTCCTTTAGCCCATGCTGATAAAGTGGTAGTTGTGGATCTTTCCAGCCTGATTTGGTGTATACCTTCTCAGCGCCATAGTCCATGTCTCCTGTTTTGTAGTCGATGATCGCATAGCGTTGTGTGTCTGCATGCAAGTCAATCCGATCTACTCGGCCGCGAATATGAAAGAAGGATCCGTCTTTCAAAGTGAAGCCGCTGTTTTCCGGTAAGCTTGTCTCAAGCGCATGAATTGTCCAGCCATCTTTTCGCCAAAGCGCCTGGGCTTCTGCAAAGCGATTAAGACGAGCGTTTAGTATTTCTTTCTGCACCAGAACCGCCGGGTAGGGATGGGTGCCAAAGTGCTCACCCATGGTTTGCTCTAATATTTCTGACAAACCTGCTCGAATCACCTGTGCTTCGCTACTTGATGCCGCAGCCGAACGGCCAAAGCGCAGCAATACCAAATGCGCTATCTCTCCAAAAAGAGTTGGGCTTAGCTCGAGCTGGTGGTCGTGTAGCTCATGTAGCCCCAGCACATGTCCTAGGTAGTAGCGATATTTGCATTCTAGATATGCTTTGAATCCGCTTACTGCTGCTGAGTCTGGAGCCCTACCTAAAGGTGGCGGTGGGCTGGGAAGATTGCAGATACCATTTAGTTTTACAGGCAATGGACTAAGGCGCGCCTCCAGTTGGCCGGCATAGAAGCGCAGGATGCGAGCTGCTAGGTTCTCCTTGTCTCCTAAGCACAGTAGGCGGCTAGGTGCCAAAGCATCGCGTGATGCGTTTTCTCTTCCGCAAATAATATGTAGGCGTTGACGCGAATGCAGAATACTCTGCAAAATAAAAAGATCGCGGGCAAAACGCCGCGAATTTGACTGCAAACCTGCTTTCTCGCGAAGTGTATCTGGTAGCAGAAGATCGGAGTTCACACTTTCGGGGATCAGGCCTTCATTAAAACCGGCGATAATTAAAGTTGGGGCATCATCGAGCTGCAATTCTAGCCAACCCAATACTTCAAGTGCCTGCCCACGTTGCGCTTCCTCTACCGAGATACGCCGCAGACCTTGGCTGAGTAATTCTAAGGCTTCTGACGCTTGAAGAGTGGGGCCAGCTGAGGCGGGGCAGGCCACAAAGTCTGACAGGCTGTCAGCTATAGCGTCTATAGCGGGCCCTTCGGCCTCTGAGTTTGGATACAGAAGACTTAAAAGACTATGAATAATTTGTGCCCATTCCATAAGCTTGCGCTTTGGGCCGAGCAAGGGCGAAATTAGTTCTTGAGTAACCGAAGAGAGCTTTAAGACTACTGCGGTGGGTGCTGGGGGGGGCTCACTGGAGTTTCCGATTGCGAAGCGTTGAAGATGTTTACTTTGGTAGCTGTCGACGGCAGCAAGCGCTTCGACCTGGCTACACTCGGATTTGCTTGAGATAAAATGAAGTATGCTTGGATGTCGCACCAGGGAGCCAAAATCGCTTGCGCTACGCGAGGCAATGAATCTTTGAACAAGAGCGAGCAATCTTGCGGGGGACGAATCAGATAGTGGTCGTCCTGACGAGGAATGAGCTACGAGGTCATATTCGCTTAGGCGTTCATGAAGATAGGGTAAAATTTCTGCATCGCCCAGCCCGATGCTGATTTGATCTGCAGCTTGAGGCGCACGACCCAATTGATAGATTATTGCGTCAGCTTGTTCAGCTGGGTTAAGGCAAATTGACAACATAGCATCTGGGATATCAAGCTTGATATTTTCCCAGCGCTCACAAATAAGCGCACCCATGGCATCGAAACGATCTGCTAGGCTTTGCGGCGCAAAGATAAGGGCTTCGCGCTGGCAGCTAAGTTTTTCAACAAAAGCTTGTGATAACTTGTTGATGTCGGCTGTTCCGACCAGAATTAGCTCGCCCTTAAGGTTGACGCGCCCATCGGCTAGCGCCTTGCAACGCTCGACATGTTTGTCAGACAGGCCTTGTGAGCTCAGTTCGTGCAGATATGCCGAATATATTTCCGCCAACGCTTGCCAGCGCTCCTCGTCTCCAAATTCAGAGGCGAATTTGGACATATCCGCGAACGAAAGTTGGTTAGCCGCCAATTCGCTATAAAGCTGATCTATTGTATTAGCAAAGGCTAAGCGCCGCGCGAAGTCAGGCAACTCCCATCTTTTGAGGACTAACTGCAATGTTGTTTCGGGGGTAGCCTTTAAGGCAGCAATCCAGGCCAACAAGCGCCCAGAGTCACCTATGACTGGGCAACTTGGGTGATAACATAATTCGGGTAGGGCACCCGTGGTGACAATGGCTGGCGAAAGCAAATGCGACTCCAGACCTTCAGCAGCTTCCACTAGCAGCTCTATCAGACGGCGTCCGGCACGCGCGCCTGGCACCACTACTGTTAACTGGGAGCAGTCCACAAACTCAGCCCGCCGGTGACGAACGGCAATATACTGAGCGGCTGATTGCAGTAGTGGCTTTTCCCAGCCTAGGAATTGTCTGGAAATGGTCATGGGGGCAAGCTTACACGAAGCCGCGGCGAGTTTCGATGCCATTCTGAGAAATGGATCAGCGGCCGTGGGTGTGCTTTAATAAGCCCTGCTCGCCTTGGCCTAAGCCAAGAGCTTGCTAGTACGGTACGCTCCGGTCCTTCAAAAGAGTAATGGGCCCAGTATGGAACTAACATCGGTTGCACTTATTTTGCTGGTAGTGGTGCTTGCTCTACAGATAGTGAGTATCTTTGTGCGTCGTCCGGTGGATGTTACGGCAGTAGAATCCCGCGTAGATGTGCTTGGCAAGAACCTGCAGCGTCTAGAGCTCATGGTCAGAGAGGACCTTAAGGGAAACCGTGAGGAGCTTTCCAATAAATTTGATGCTTTTCGCCAAAGTATGCTTGAGAGCATAATTTCGCTTGGTCGAAGCCAGTCCGGCGAACTTTCTAAGCTAACTGAAGGTACAGAGAAAAAGCTCGAATTGGTGCGCGCTACTCTGGACACGCGTGTTGAGCAGCTTCAGAAGGAAACGGCGCAGCATTTGGACAAAATTCGAGGTACGGTCGATGAGAAGCTGCAGGGGACATTGGAAAAGCGCTTAGGAGACTCATTCAAGATTGTTTCGGAGCGGTTAGAGCTTGTGCATAAGGGGCTAGGTGAGATGCAGAGCTTGGCTACAGGGGTGGGTGACTTGAAACGAGTCCTTACCAATGTAAAAACGCGTGGAACATGGGGCGAAGTGCAGCTCGGAACAATTTTAAGTGAGATATTAACGCCCTCGCAGTATTCCCAGAATGTGAAGACCAACCCGGGTAGCTCCGAGTTGGTTGAGTTCGCTGTGCGTTTGCCCGGGCGTGATGCTGCGCAGCGTGAGGCGGTATGGATCCCAGTCGATTCTAAGTTCCCGATTGAAGATTATCATCGCTTGATTGATGCGCAGGAACGCGGCGATGTGGAAGCTGTGGCCGAGGCTTCGAAGAATTTGGAGACACGCATTCGGCAGTGCGCCAAAGACATATCGAGTAAATATATTAGCCCACCACATACAACAGATTTTGGGTTTCTATTTGTGCCTGTCGAAGGGCTATACGCTGAAATTGCAAAACGTCCTGGCCTTTTGGAAGTTCTGATGCGGGACTATCGGGTGGTAGTAGGAGGCCCATCCAACTTTGCTGCCTTCCTTAACGCCATGCTGATGGGATTCCGTACGCTTGCTATCGAACAGCGCTCAAGTGAGGTTTGGTCGCTATTGGGCGCAGTAAAAACAGAATTCGCAAAGTTTGGTAATGTGTTGGATAAGGTAAAAGACAAGCTTGAGTCGGCTACCTCAAGTATGGCCGATGTCGCTACTCGCTCACGTCAGATTGAGCGCAAGCTACGTAAAGTGGAGGCCTTGCCTGAAGCAGAAGCGCCTGGCACGCTGGCGCTAACAAGTCGTGTTGAAACAGAAGTTTCTGAGGAGCCTGAAGCTGACTTATGAGCCGCTGTCCGTGGATTCGCCTTAAAGATAAGTTGCGTGTTATGGGATGCGGGTTAGCCCTGTTTTTCCTAGTAAAGGGACTGCTTTGGTGTATCGCCCTCTCCGGCGTGCTGATGGCAATTAAGTAAGGGCCCCCAACAAGAACCCAAGGCAGAATTAACTAGTTCGTCTGGCGAGCGAGAGCCAAGTCGAGCTGGCGAAGACGAGTAAACCCTAAGCTGCCAGGTGCATGCCCCATAGCTTCAAAATGACAGCAATTCCTTCTTTATTGCTTATAAGGGCGTCCAAGTGGATATTTTGAGCGCCGCATGCTAAAAACGAACACTGAAAATTTGTAGTGCGCGGGCTGTAACTTGACGCTACGGCTGCGTATTACGAACAAAGCAACCTCCATAAAAATCTATAGGCAGTAGCATCATGTCCGAACAGTCTACATCAAGCCTCGACAAGCACTTTAACTTCAAAGAGCGAGAAGCTGCCCTTTATACCGCTTGGGAGCAGGCAGGAATTTTTCGGCCCGAAGCGGCCAGCTCAAAAAGTGCCCCTGTATTTAATATCGCTATGCCGCCCCCGAATGCCAATGGTGAGCTGCATTTGGGGCACTCCTATGGTTATACGGTGATGGATATTCTAGGGCGCTTTCATCGCCTGGCTGGTGAGCGTGTGTTGATGTTGCCAGGAAAGGATCACGCTGGTATCCAAACTCAGGTCGTTTTCGAAAAGAAGCTACAGGCCGAGAAGGTAGATATTAAGTCCATACCGACGGCTGACTTGTATAAGCGCTGCTACGATTTTTGTACCGATCGCGCCAAATACATGCGGGCCCAGGAAAAAATGTTGGGCTTATCGGCTGACTGGTCACGCGAACTTTTCACTCTCGATCCGCGTCTCTCGGACATTGTGTTTGAGACATTCGAGCGTATGTGGAAGGACGGCCTGATTTATCGAGGTAGCCGTATCATTAACTGGTCGGTGTTTTCGCAGACTGCCATTTCAGATGTTGAAGTTGAGTATGTCGAGCGAGATGGTGGCTTATGGTACTTGAGCTATCCGCTAGTTCAGCCGCTAACAAAATCTTCAAAGCATGAATTGGCACTCCCAGATGGCCGCAAGGTGAAAGTCGGAGAGTTGGGGATGGTGACTGCCACAACTCGTCCAGAGACGATGCTTGGAGATACAGCGTTGGCTGTTCATCCAGATGATGAGCGCTACAAGGATCTGGTGGGGTGTGAGGCGATTGTGCCGCTGGTTGGGCGACGTGTTCGAATTATTGCAGACAAGCGTGTTGATCCTACCTACGGGACCGGGGTTATTAAAGTTACTCCCGCGCATGACTTTGCTGACTACGACATGGGTCAGGATCATAAGCTCGAATTAGTGCAGGTAATTGGTAAAGATGGCCTGATGACTAAGGAAGCCGGAGCTGAGTTCGCAGGTCTTAGCACTAAACAATGTCGAGAGGCTGTACTTAAGCGTTTAGCCGAAGAGGGGCGGCTGCTGGCTGAAAGCACCATTAAACATAAGGTCCCAGTTGGCGAGCGCGGCAAGGATGTGATTGAGCCTTTGGTGTCCGAGCAATGGTTTGTAAATGTAGATAAGGCAGGCAATAGCCTTAAGCGCCGCGCGCTTGAGATGGTAAAAGCGGGCAAGATCAAAATCTATCCGGCGCGTTTCCAGGTCTTATTTGAACAATGGCTTGAGAACCTGCGCGATTGGAATATTTCTCGCCAAATTTGGTGGGGCCATCGTTTGCCTGTTTGGTACAGAAAGCAGGGAGATAAAGAGGAGGTGCATGTTGGGCGCCAAGCTCCCGCTGGTGCTGGTTGGACTCAGGATACAGACACCTTCGATACTTGGTTCTCTTCTGGTCAGTGGGCTTACTCCACCTTCGCCGCGCATGGCATGGTTAATCTAGACAAGACCCCCGCTAGCAATGAGTTTTTCCCTAGCCATACCATGGTCATGGGCCGTGATATTTTGTTCTTCTGGGCCTGCCGTATGTTGTTACTCACAACCTACAGGCTGGGAGATGTGCCTTGGAAAAATATTTTCTTCACAGGCCTAATTCGTGATGAGCATGGACAGAAGATGTCCAAATCTAAGGGCAATGGAATCGAGCCCAACGATGTTATCTCACGGCATGGCACCGACGCATTAAGGTTGTCGCTTGTGATGGGAGCCTCGCCAGGCAATGACATCATTGTTAGCGAGCGCAAAATTGAAGGCTACAGTAAGTTTATCAATAAGCTTTGGAACGCTGCCAAACTTATCGAAATGAAGACCTGCTCCATTCATGATAAAGGTCTGCCGGCGCAACCTACTTTGGCTGCAAATCGCTGGATTCTGCGTGAGTTGGCCAGAGTACATAGAAACGTCACGCAGAAAATGCAGGAATATGAAATCTCAATTGCGGCCGACGAACTGTATGGGTTTTCCTGGACTGTCTTCTGCGACTGGTATCTAGAGATGATGAAAGTTCTAATAGATACCGGTAATGATGCATATAAACAGGAGACCGCTACTACTGTACGTGAGGTGTTCCGACGCATTTTGATAATGCTGCATCCATTTGTCCCATATATCTCTGAAGAGCTGTACCAGAAAGTGGCTGGTCTTAAGCGCACTGCTTTCTTGGCCGGGGAGAGTTGGGACTATAAGTTGCAGGAGGTCGAGGGCACTGACGAAGTGTCAGAGCTGATGGAGATTGTCGGTGCTATTCGCTCCGTTAAATCGGCGCTAAACATTTCAAGCAAGCGCATCGCTGTGTCGGTTCCTGGGGCCCGCAGTGCTGAGCTTTCGCTTCTGATCAAGGAATTGGCGCGCGTGGATTTTGTCTCGGATGCTCAAATCCCAGGCGATCGGGCACTGCGGAAACCATTCTCGGGCGGAGTGTTAGTGCTGGATGTAGATGGTAAAGAGAACTATCAGAAGAGGCTTGAAAAGGATGCTGAGTTAAATCGCAGCACCATCGCTGGTATTGAGAAGAAACTTTCGGGCGAGTTTGCTACGCACGCCAAGGCTGAGTTAGTTGAGCGTGAGCGTGAGCGGCTTGAGCAGTCGCGCAAAGCGCTGCAGGAAATTGAGAAAGAATTGGCAATGATGGTGCAATGAGTGCGGAGCAGTCCGCAGCAGGCGCATATTTGTAGTGAGTGCCTATGACTGGGCCGGAAATGCCTGGACCAGCTCCCCAAACTGGCGTAGACAATACGCCACTATCCCAGGGCGTGTCACCGCAGGTTGTGCCAACAGATAGCGCTTCGATCTCAAGCTCACGTTTTGCATGGCGTGATCGGCGAGTGGCCGGGCTTGGTACTTTCCGGCCCATGCTGCAAAGTTCTATCTTTTCCGGTGAACCTCTTGCGACGCAGCTACTGTCGGCTTTGGATAGATTTCAAACTGCCTTGGATTCGGAGTTTCGACCGGCGCAGCTTTTAGAACGTAGCGCGCCGCTGCGTGCGCTTAATCCGCGAGTTGCCGATCGCCCTTATCGTTTCTATTTTACCCCTTCAGTCATGCGTGGCGAGCAAGTACTGGTCACTGTGTTCATGGAAGCGCACCCTGAAGAATTGGCGGAGCGTCCCAACAACTATGGAAACACTAATAAGCATTTGCACAACGGGTTCCTGACGGCTAACGGTATCTTTAGAAAGAGTGAAGGTGAGTTTGAGCGCGACAAGTGGGTCGCGCAGTCATTCGAGCACACCGCCTATGCCAAGTTCTATCTGACACTTTGGGGCGGATCGCCAGCACATGGTATATCTATGCTGATTTACCCGCTGCAGAATGTTCGGCTGGGATATCGTGCTGCACTGGATGCAGGGCACGACACCTACCGTCAGCGATTGCATGTGGCCGCTGGTTGTCTTAAGCGTCTGATTGATGGGATTAAAGCGGGCCGTATTGTTGTGCATGGTGCGGTTGGGGCTCATGAGCAGCTGAATTTCCTTGAAGGTCTGCGTGCAGATCTAAATCGGCTTTTTGTTACACACAACAAAGCTGACTTTGTGAAACTTGTGCGAGAAGTTTCCCCGCGCAGGGCACAGGAGCTCGGCTTGTATCATAACCCCGGCTATCGCTTAGCGTGGCTCACCGATTATGCGCGCATTGCTGGGCACCGTACATATTATAATGTTGACGCTTTACATGCCCAAACTATTGCTGACGGTCCAAGGCAGACGATTGTGCATCTGCGCAGGGATATATGGAGACTACTGCGTGACATGCAGCATGTCGCCAATGTGATTGAACTCGAAGGCAAAGAAGTGGCGTATCACCACGCAAATGCCAGAAGTGGAGAGGAGCGCGCGTGCCTACTGCTTGGGTTGAGTGACATTCTAAGAAGCTGCTTGCATCGGGCAACCGATCAACCCGTGTATCGATTTATGTTAGCGTCCGATCAGATTGACCAAATTCGGCTAAAAAATCCGCGCGGTCATGTGCGTGAGAGAATCAAGGATATTGCTAAACGCCTTGAGCGCTACTACCCGACAGCCGATACTGCCTACCCGCTTTTCCCAGTGGATGAAAATGGGCACGTAGGAGATGAGACTGAGAAGCAGCCGGTCAAAGTAATTTCTTTAGATGGCGGAGCGTTCATCAAGCACCGCTTCCTAATGAAGCGCCCGGTGCCTAGAGCCTGACCGACCCCCCCCTCTCACTAGTTGAACCTGTGTGAGCTCAGCGTGCTCTGTGGTAAAAATTTGCATTAGATAAGCCACAGAGTTTGCGGAGCATTTTCGGCCAACCTCTTAAGAGTGGGGGAGGAATTCTATGTGCTCAAAAATTTCTAGTGGCGAGCATCTCTAGTGCCGGGCTTCGATCTCCGGTGCATGATATTCGGCGTGGCGCTGGCAGAAGCTGCACTTTGAAGCCTGCCTTTTTGTATAATTTTATTATTCGCTCGGTAGCCTGATTTGATGCTACTATCGGGCAGCTCTGTCCACGCAACCATTCCACCAGGCGTTGCTGATCTTCCCAAGTAAAGTCATGCTGTGCGTAGCGCGTAAACTCAACGTCGTAGGGCGGATCTACGTACAAAAAGTCGTCGTCTCTAACGTTCAATTGCTCAAAATCCTTGCAAGTAAAAGTCCAGCGCTTAAGGAGTGAGGCATACTCCAAAAAATCTGGGCGGTAATTAATGTGCGTGTAGCGCCCAAACGGTACATTAAATTCGCCTTTGCTATTGAACCTGCATAGTCCGTTAAAGCCGGTGCGGTTTAGGAAATAAAAGATTTGAGCCGCTTCTGCCGAGGTAGCCTTCTTCTTTTGTATCAGATTATTGAACTTCTCACGTTGACGCAGATAAAACTTACGCTCATTAAGCAGTTTGCCCTTCACCCGCAATCCAGCAGCTAGGTGCTTATAGAAATTAATCAGGTGTGGATTCCTGTCATTCAACAGCGCCTTCTTTGGATTTAGCCCCAACGCTACGGCAAGCCCGCCAGCAAATGGCTCAACCAGACGGGTTCCATGATAGGGCGAGTAGAGCTCTTGCAGTGCTCCTATCAGCCAGCGCTTTCCCCCCGCCCATTTAAGGGGTGGGGCTAGTTGCAGCGTACTTGGCGCAATTGTTTTGTGTTTGGTCGCGGCTTGGCTCATGAGCTCTGCCTTTGCAGGTGTAACCTATCTCTTCGGTACAACCTGTTACCTATGTTTCCAGATCAGACATAGTAAATTGGAGCCGCCCAAGGGACTCGAACCCTCGACCTATGCTTTACGAAAGCATTGCTCTACCAACTGAGCTAGGGCGGCCTGTGGAGGGCCGATAATACCGTTTTTGCCTGGGAAATCAAAGAGCTGCGCTATCGTAGCTCTACATAGGCATGCTGTGCTACAGCAAGCCTTCGAAACTTACAGGTTTAAAATGTAAGGGTTTACGTACCTTGCCTCGCGCATCCTTACCAACAGCGTATGGCTTGCCAGCAAATGAAACCACCTCAACTCTAGTTACTTCAGGCGGCCAGGCTACGTTTTTGTGGCAGTGCCATTCGTCACTCTTCAGCTCACTGAGACCATTAGCCCAAGAATCCAGAGCCACGAATTTCTCAAGGTTATTGTCACACACTCTATCGAAACCAGCTTCTAGTGGTAAGCCAAAAGCCAAGCTGTTCCAGAACATTGTGTAAGCTACATCGCAAAGTCCGTCTAACATTTCACTTTGGTCAGGCGCATTTACAGCATGATAATTGAGTTCGTCAGCTTGCTGAATGCGGACCCCTGCAATTTCAGGCTCCACTCCCAATCCCTTAATGACAAACTCCAATACTTCGGATAGCAACAGTTGTGCTCCCAGTTTCCGAGTATGCTCATCACGCGCATCGAAGCTGGCTCTAGCGCTTTGTCCAGCAAGAGCTAGGAATTGAGCAACTTTGTTCTTATTCATGTGGGTCTCTCAAATGTTTATACTCAGCAGTGATTGTACGAGGGTTTTGGTACTCTGGCTGTGCTTGCATTTCGATCGCATTAGAATTCCATGCGCCAAGTCCTTGTAACCGTGCGCTTTTTTCTCTTAATAGCAAGCTCACTAAAAAATGTCAGTACAGCATATCGCGAAATAATGGGAAGTCCCAGGCGGTGGGCGTAAATCGATGCCACCTTGTGCGACTTGGCATCTCAGGCTAAACCAATGGCGAGGGGATGACTTGGGGCACCCAGGCGGAGGTTTAATGAAAAAGGAAGATCAAGAAAAGCTTGTACAACAACAGCCACAATCCCAGGCTGAAACGCAAATTGTTAGTACCGAGGACGCCTTTTTCTATTCCGACGTTACGCGTGGAATCAAGGTTTCGGTTCGACCTGAACACGTAGAGGAGAACTCAGACCCAGAGGCAGAGGTCTTTTCTTTTTCTTACACTGTAAGAATCGAAAATTTAAGTGCCGAAACTGTGCAGTTACTTGAGAGGCACTGGATAATACTTTCCAACGGTATTCGCATCGCAGAAGTGGTTGGTCCGGGCGTAGTAGGGGTGCAACCAGTGCTTGCGCCAGGCGAGCGCTATCAATATACAAGTTCAGCCGTAATCCAGGATCCAGTTGGTTCTATGGAAGGGAGCTATACTTTTAAGTCATTGAGCGGAAAGTTTTTCGAAGTAAAGATTCCAAAGTTTGATTTGGTTTACCCCGTTATCTTGCACTAATTAGCAGGGATAGCGACCATGGCTGTCGGCCTGTTTGCGCGTCAAGTTTTAGTTCTATGCTTTGACGAGCTGCATGATTTGATGTTGCGGCGACGCTCGCTGCTTTCTTTAGGCTTTTATTTTCTCTCCATCGCAGCTTCATTGTGGCTCATCTTTCGTGTGCAAGCAGTCTTGGGCGGAGGCTTTGCGCATTTAGATACTAGCTCACCTGGCTATCAGGAGTTGAGTAGGCTAGTGCGGCAATGGGGTCTAGAAGAGGCATTCGCTGTATTCGTTAGTATGTCGCAAGTTCCGGATGCGCTGTGGATTTTTCAGATTTTTTCTTTGTTGTGGTTCCCGACATTGGTCGCGCTCATTAGCTGCGACCTGGTATCAATCGACATATACCGTGGAACGTTACGTTTTCTATTATTGCGTACTTCGCGTGCGGGATACTTCTTTGGGAAAATGCTTTCGCACTTTTTGCTGTACGTCATTCTGCAAGCCCTTTCCACAGCTTTGATGTTCCTAATCGCTTTACGCATGGATCCAGCCTTCACTGCGGCTGAAACAGCGCGGCTTGGGCTGCAGTATTTCGTAGTTTTTGTGCCATTCATTTGGTGCATGCTAGCCGCCACGCAGTGGATCTCGAGCTGGAGTCGTAGGCCAATGAGCGCCATGGTTCGAGCACATCTGATGTGGGTGATTTTCCTTGTCGTGGCCGTTAAAGCCAGTTGGCTTACTCCGTTTTGGTCCGACATGGTACTCGGGATGTTCTCGCCATATGGGGCGTACCCCTTAAAGGCTCTACTTGGGTATGCAGCCTGGGGACTGGGCTTTACTTTGCTTGGCTACCTTGGGTTTGCGCGGAGGGACGTATAAATGCCTGACGCGCTTACGCTTAAAAATGTCACTCGCCGCTTTGGCAAGATTCTAGCGGTCAATGGGCTGTCGATGTCGGTGCCAGACAAGTCAGTGTGTGCCTTCGTAGGCGCGAACGGAGCCGGAAAGACGACCACATTTTCGCTCGTCGGGGAGTTCATTCGGCTGCATGCGGGCAGCATCGAAGTATTCGGAATTCCTCTGCGCACATTTAGAGCGCGTGGAGGCATAATTGGTTTGCTTCCTCAGGATATGCAGTATTTTGAGGATCGCACAGTGTGGCGCCAGTTATTCTTATTCGCGCGATTGGCTGGCATGGCTGCTGTAGAGGCTGAAGGCGAAGTGCTGCGGGTCCTGAAACTTGTGCGGCTTGACGACAAGGCTGGGGCAACTGCAGGGGATCTTTCGCATGGCATGCGAGTTCGATTAGGAGTAGCGCAAGCGCTAATTGGTCAGCCGCCTTTGATAATGTTGGACGAGCCTACCGCCGGCTTGGATCCAAGGATGCAAGTTGAGTTTCGCGAAACCATTGATGCGCTGCGCGGCAAGACGACCATTGTGATTAGTTCTCACGACCTGAGTCAGCTGCAAGAAATGTGCGATTATTGCTGCATGATCGACCGCGGCAAGTTGCTACGACAGGGGCCGATGGGGCAACTATTAAGTGGTAGTGTGCAGAGCCTAACTTTCAGGGTGGTAAGCTTGAAAGCCCAGCTAGCGGGATTAGAATCGTTGCTGCCAGGAGTCGATATAATTCAAGAGGATGGGCAAACTTTCATAGTTGAATTTGCACTGTCAAAATACAAGGTGCCTGAAGTTAACCGCATAGTTCTAGCTTGGCTTTTAAATGCCGGCATGGAAGTGCTGGAGGTGAAGCAAACCCGCAGTCTGGAAAAGGCCTTCCTGGAAGCGACAGGGCACTAGAACTCATCTCATAAATGGGCTCCTGCCCATATATCAGGCGCCCCAAGCCTCGCGAGCGCGGCGCTGGCGCGGCGTCGCTACAAACGTCCGCGGCGTTTGCCGGACCGTCCTTGGCCCGAATAGAAGCCCTCTCAAATTTATCAATTATGAGATGGCTTCTAGTTTGTAATTGTTGATTAATCGTAAAAAACAATTGGAGCGGCGAGCTTTTTCAGCTGCGCCGCTCCAATCAACTACATAACTTCAATGAGAAGCGGGTCTACTAGAGGTACCCGTGAAACCCCTTCTAATAACGATAGTGCTCAGGCTTATACGGCCCATCCATCGGAACTCCAATATAGTCGGCCTGATCTTTAGAAAGCGTAGTGAGCTCCACTCCAATCTTCTCAAGATGCAAGCGCGCAACTTTTTCGTCCAACTTCTTGGGTAGCGTATATACACCCACCTTGTACTTGCCCTTGTTGGTGTATAGCTCGATTTGAGCCAGTGTCTGGTTCGTGAAGGATGAGGACATGACAAAGCTTGGGTGTCCTGAGGCGCATCCAAGATTTACTAATCGTCCCCGTGCCAGCACTATAATTTCACGTCCATCAGAGAACACGAACTTGTCGACCTGTGGCTTAATGTTGATTTCCTTAACGTCACGGTTCTTTTCAAGCCAGGCCATATCGATCTCGCAGTCGAAGTGACCGATGTTGCAAACTATGGCCTGGTCCTTCATTACCTTAAAGTGCTTTGAGGTAATGATGTCTTTGTTGCCCGTGGCGGTTACGAAAATGTCAGCCACTGGCGCTGCACTTTCCATCGTTACAACCTGAAATCCTTCCATCGCTGCTTGTAATGCATTGATCGGGTCGATTTCTGTCACAAGCACGCGTGAGCCGTAGCTACGCATCGAATGTGCGCAGCCCTTGCCGACGTCGCCATAGCCAGCCACCACAACTGTTTTGCCGGCAAGCATGACGCCAGTGGCGCGCTTCAAGCCGTCAGCCAGTGATTCTCGACAGCCGTACAAGTTGTCGAACTTGGACTTGGTTACCGAGTCGTTAACGTTGAAGGCCGGAATCTTTAGGCTGCCCGCCTTGTGCATTTCATATAAGCGATGCACGCCGGTTGTTGTCTCTTCCGATACTCCGTAGATGTCCTTCAAAAGTTCGGGGAACTTCTCGTGTACCATCTTGGTAAGGTCTCCGCCGTCATCCAGTAGCATGTTGGGGCCTTTGTCTCCAAAAACAAGTGTCTGCTCGATGCACCAATCGTATTCTTCGAGAGTTTCACCTTTCCAAGCGAATACTGGGATGCCCTTGGCGGCGATGGCAGCAGCAGCATGGTCCTGGGTCGAAAAAATATTACAGCTCGACCAGCGCACCTCTGCTCCAAGTGCAGTTAGGGTTTCAATTAGCACTGCCGTCTGAATCGTCATGTGCAGAGAGCCTGCTATACGTGCGCCCTTAAGCGGCTTTTGCTTGCCGTATTCGGCACGCAGCGCCATAAGGCCAGGCATTTCTTTCTCCGCAATTTCAATTTCCTTGCGGCCCCAGTCAGCAAGCTCCATATCGGCTACTTTGTAGTCCTTCAATGTGTCCTTCATAAGTTTCATCCTTCAGTCTTAGTTAAAGTTAATAAAAAAACATCGCGCTTTTGGCCCAGTACCTCTAGGCGTGCCGAGGCGAATCCGGCACTGAAGGCCCAGCGTTTGACTTCTTCAGGATCAAAGCCGAGCCATAAATCAGCGAAGCGCTCACGCATGTATTCATTCGAATGGCGCATCAGATCAACCATTAGGAACTGCCCACCAGGTTTGAGTACGCGGCACGTATCCTTAAGTACATCAACGGGGTGAGCTATATGGTGCATCACCATGTAAGCGACCGCAGTATCTACGCTGTCATCTCCCAGCGGTAGGTGTTCAAGGTAGCCGAGTCGAAGGTCTAGATCGCGAGCCTTAGCGCCAAGATTTTGCTTGGCCTCATCAAGCATCGCTTGAGAGTAGTCAACTCCTATGCTGGCTCCAGTCCGTGGTAAGAGTTTCTCAAAAAGGGCTCCTGCGCCGCAGCCTAGTTCTAGTAAGGTGGCCTTATCGCCGACACGATCCTTAACTAGATCGAAGAATGACTCCGAGCCTTGTGCTTCGCTGCGAATGTCTTTCCACTTGTTAGCAACGGATTCGAAGAAATGTCTGGCCTGATCACGCCGACGGTTTAAAACTTCCTGCGCTGCATGGCCATCGCGGAATAATAGAGCTGAGTCATCGTTAGCTAGGGTAGGAACCAAATCGAGAAACAATTTAACGGTCTTTTGCCCTAGGTTCTTTTCGTCAATCTCGGACAACGAATAGTAAACCCAAGTTCCTTCACGACGTGAGCTCACTAGTCCGCAACCCTGAAGTGCTTTCAAGTGGTGACTAATCGTGGACTGACTGATGGCTAAAATGCCAGTCAGCTCCTGCACGTTAAAGGAGCCCTTACTGAGGATATGTAGGATTCGCAGACGTGAGTCATCTGCGATGGCCTTGTAAGTGCTTGAAATGGCTAGCATATGCTATAGTATAGCATATAAATCGATGTCTGTGAATATATCGATTTATTATTCTAGAGGCGCCATTTAGCAGCGCTCAATGATTGTAGCTATGCCCATGCCCAGTCCAATGCACATGGTGATTAGGGCATAGCGCTTGTTGCTGCGTTCCAGCTCATCGAGTGCGGTGCCGATGAGCATCGCACCTGTCGCCCCCAGAGGGTGACCAAGTGAAATGCCACCGCCATTAACGTTAACTTTGGTCGGATCAACGCCCAACTGCTGCAAAGTAACCAGTGGGACTGGTGCAAATGCTTCATTAATTTCCCACACATCTATATCGGAAACTTTTAACCCAGCCTGATTTAGCGCCTGCTGTGACGCAGCAATTGGTCCAGTAAGCATTATTCGAGGTGCCGACCCAACTGCTGCCATGCTGACAATGCGAGCGCGTGGCTTAAGCTTTAGCTCCTTTATTTTGTTCTCACTGGAAAGAAGAATCGCTGCTGTGCCGTCGACAATGGCTGAGGCATTTCCGGCAGTAATTACGCCACCATCCTTAAACACTGTCTTTAGTCCTGCCAGACTCTGCACGCTAGCATCGGGCCGAATATTGTCGTCGAAATCGAGCCAGCATTCTTTGCCCTGTTCATCCTGATAGGGCACTTTGATAATGCTCTTTGCAAAGCGTCCTTCACTGCGGGCTTTTACTGCGCGTTGATGCGAATTATAGGCGTATTCATCGAGTTGAGAACGGGACAGTTTGTATGTTTCCGAGAGAATCTCGGCAGCCATTCCTTGTTGAACAAGATCTGGATAGAGCTTTTTTAGAAACTTGCTTTCTTCTCCGCCTATATCGCTGAACATTGTGCAGCGTGTCATGTGCTCAAGCCCCCCGCTGACAGCCAGATCGTAGGTGCCGCATTGTATTCCCATCGCGACGAAGTTAGTGGCCTGCTGTCCAGATCCACAAAGGCGATTGACTGTCGTAGCTGGCACAGATATCGGCCATCCCGCAGCGAGTACGGCAGTGCGAGCTATGCACCAGCCCTGTTCGCCGGTTTGTGTTACGCATCCCATGACTACATCCTGAACCTGTTCAAGGGGTAGCTTATTGCGATCTTTCAGCGCATTTAGCGGGTAGGTTAGTAGATCGGCCGGATGAATATTAGAAAATTTGCCTTTGCGGCGTGCACGCGGAGTTCTAACGGCATCAACAATAAAAGCTTGGCGCATAAATCCCCTTTAAGTGAAGCGCAATTCTTATACGCGCTGTATTAGGTGCGGCATAGTGTTTTTCTACCCGTATACGTAACTAAGGATACCGTAGTGCGCAAGTGAAGGGGCAAGCTTTTTTGAGGCAAGAGGGGGCGTGTCGCCTAAGCCCAGGTCCTTAATAACGGTAATGCCGGACTCGTAGGACTTCCCAAAAGCGTTTGAGCCCAAGGTATGGAGCCAGTCACGAATATAGAGATTTCTGGATTGGAGCTGCGCGTAAGTGGCGATCGGCTCACGCTCGCCCAACCTCGAGCGAGTACTCTCGAAGTTCACCTTGATGGCGACCAGGCTCGACTAGTAGGCGCAGCGCTTAAGTATCTTCTACCCCCGGGAGCAGAGGTGGGGGATGGGACCCGCTCTACTGGGATATGCGCGTGCCTTGTGGGCACCATCCTAACCCTGCGGAAGTTAGATGTGCGCTTTCAGTTGGATCTATCTCGAACTGCTGAAGGCTTAGGCGGGGAAGAAGCTCTACGGGCAGCTTTTCGAGAACTAAGCGTTCCCGCGCAGACTGAGAAGACTCTGGCACAGGAATATCTTTTCCATCGCCAGCTTGGACATCCTGCGGGGTACGTCGGCGACTACCTAAAGGCTCGCTCTACCTATGGTGCACTATTGACTGAGGCAATTGGGGCGCTCAGACACGAGGGCGCGATTGATGGAGACACTGCAGCAAAGCTGCAGGCTTCTATCCAACCGGCGGAGCTAGAGTGGGGACTAACAAGTGTTGCTCAAATGTGGAGAGGGCGCTTGGAATATGAGTTAGCCCGCATTTCTTCAGACGGGCAGTTCTTTCTTTTAATTACTCACATTCGATTGTCATGTGAATCGTCATGGTTGGTCCAGGAAAAAAGCCATAATGCACGGTATTCGGGGCCTGCAGCCGATCCTCTTAGTGAATTTAAACAAGCAGTATTCGAAGCCGATTTAATGGCGAAGTTGCTGATGCATGCAGTTGTCAGAAATGCCGATGATGGGCACCAGGAATCTAACTTGCAAGACAACTTTGGAGAGGCTGTAAAACGACTAGCTCGTAACCTAGGTGACCCAGAGCATACGGCAGCTTTGGATTTAAGCATTGTCCGAATTGATCGACTTGGTCGGGTAGTTTCCATAAGTGATGTGCTTTCTGCGCTGCGTGCTGGTCAACAGAGTCTGTATTCTGACGTCATTAGGACATCACAAGCTGACATTGATCCAATTGGGATAAATGAGCAACCCCTCGTACTTGGTTCGGACCAGCAAACTCCCTGGGAGTTATTCCTTGCTCCTACTGACGTAGCCTTGGCAAACTTGCAGGACTCGTTGGAGGAGGTCTTGAGGTCGGATATTTCGTCTTGCACTTCCTCTAATGTCGCCAATGAATCTGTAGAAGTTAGATACTTGCGCGCTCTTGATGAGAATCAACTTGCTAACCAGGCACTTCGACGATCCTTGGCTGAGCAGATTATAGATGCACATGGCGATGTTTTGGGCGCACTTGAATATTGGAGTCAGAGGCTGGGGGACGCATATCGCGAAAGGAGTGAAGCGCCGACACGGGAGGCGGCAAATGGCGATAGGTCGTATCGAAAGATGAGGCAGATAAATGCATCAATCGCTCAAATCCAATTCTATCTCGGTTGCTTGATCGAATATGGAAATAATAGCGGTCAGCAAGAGTAGCAGGAATGGACGGAAGCTTTCCTGTATTGTGCTAAGATTCTAGCAAACCAAGATAGTTTTACACCCGAGCGCGCAGGCTGGCCTCGAATGCGCTAATTAGGCCACCGAATGCCCCATTCGACATAATGACTACTACATCGCCAGAAGCTACTTCCTTTTCAAGAATGGCTTGAATCTCAGGCGCGAGCCCTGGACAACGAGTTGGGGTTCCAGAATCACTAATCTTATCAGCCAAGGTTGATACATCTAATAGCTCGTGTCCGGAATCGATCGACTTCTGCTCGACCTTAGCTAGCAGCGCCAGATCGGCAATGGTGAAAGCTTTGATATAGTCATCTTGGAAAACTTTACGGCGACTTGTATTCGAACGCGGTTCAAATACGGCCCACAGGCGGCGCTGAGGAAATGCTTCACGTATGCCCTGCAACGTTTCAAGCACAGCCGTGGGATGGTGCGCAAAGTCCTCGATCAAGGTCACGCCTTTTCCATCGAAGCGCACTTCTTGGCGCCGCTTGACGCGCTGAAATTTGCTGATTGCTTGAGCTATCTGTTGGTGCTCGAAGCCGAGCGAGCGGCAAGCGATGTAAACAGCTATGGCATTTTTGGCATTGTAGGACCCGCTCATAGGGACAAGCAGTTCAAAGTTGCCCCAGGCCTTACTTGCGCAGCTTACGTGCTGAGAAAATCCAAGGGGCTTGCGTCCAACCAGCCTGACATCGGCCGAGCTTGATTCGCCAAAGGTCAATATTTTAGCGGCGCTGGTTTCCTTCCAGTTGGTGACCAATTGCGCTACGTGTGGGAAGTCCACTGCACAAATGGCTAGATCTGCGCCAGTCATCTTGCGCACCATTCCATCGAATTCGCGCTTAATAGCCTCCACATCTGGGTAGATATCAGCATGATCAAACTCAATTGCGTTAACAATGCAGGTGTTGGGTTTGTAGAATGTGAACTTGGGAACCTTAGCGAAGAATGCGCTGTCGTATTCGTCACCCTCAACTACGCTGAATTTACCTCGGCCAGCGTGCAGGCTTTCAGGTAAATCTTGGGAGGCTCCGCCTATGAAGTAGCTTGGGTCTTGGCTAATCTGCGAGAGGACAAAAGCTGTCAGGGCGGTAGTAGTGGTTTTGCCGTGAGTTCCACTTACTACTATGCTGTGACGGCCAGAAATTACCGTTTCAAAGAGTGCTTTAGGGAAACACGTATATGGAAGGTTCTTCTCCTCCACCACGCAGACCTCGTCATTGCCGTAACTAACAGCGTTGCCGATCACCACGAGATCTGCGTCCAAGGGCACGTGTTCGCGCTTATATAGATGTTTTGTCTGTACGTTAGACTTTTTGAGCAAACTTCCCATCGGCTCCCAAAAGTCCTTATCGCTACCAGAAACATTGAAGCCCTGTTTGGCAAGTTGAATCGCGAGCTGCGCCATCGCGACACCCGCAACGCCAATTACGTGTATCTTCGCGCCAGGTTTAAGTGAGGAAATCGAGCGGCAGTTATCAATTTTGAAAAAATCTTTTGGCATAGTCTTAAATAATCCGTCCAATCTTTCTTAATTCAATATCATTATTCCCATCATAACGGCCAGCCTCGTCCAGTGTGCTAATACGGACTACGCCCGAGGCATGTAGCATTTCAAGTCGGCCGTCCTTATACTTCAGAAGAATACCTACGTGGCTGATTCTTTCAGCGCCTGACTTAGCGTAAAATAGTAAGTCGCCAGCCTTAGCGCTACTTAGATCGGAGACCTCTTGAGTTAGTCCGGCTATGCGATTGGCGCTGTGTGGAAGTTGTACTCCCACAAAACGTGCAGAAGTTAATATAAAGCCGGAGCAGTCTACTCCCGAAATATTTGTACGCCCACCCCAGCGATAACCGCTGCCAACAAAAGACAATGCTGTGCGGACGAGCGTTTGGCGAGTAGCTTGTTCGGGACAAGGAAGGAAAACTCCGCCTTGTAGGGAAAACATTCTTTCGCCAATTTTGAAGCTTTGGCTGTCTGAGTCCGCAGTATTTTCTATCGGCACCGTGGCCCCAAGTGGTATAAGTTTGGTGCTACTTTTGTCCTGCACGATAGCGACAAGGTCGGACACTAAGGCTTGCCGCTTGCTCTGAAATGCAGCAAATGCTTCCGCACCCATCGCTATTAGTGGAACATCAATCCAACCCTGCTCATTGTTTGAAAGTAGTTGAACTTTCACCCAGCCTGCGGGGCCCTGACCCTTGCGCTCCAGAATTCTCACCGGCTCACCGTAGAGTCCCTCTGTATTGAGGTCGGCGCCATTTTCGGGACGAGTAAGGATTGGCATGCTAGGCACAGCCACGACCCCCCATTCGCTAGCAACATCATGTGCCAGGTCACTCATGACGTTGAATTGCTGAACGCTTGGGTCAGGTAGTGTGGCGTCTGTTTCGTCGGGTGGAAAGGCGCAGCGGCTTACAACCGGCTCTGCAGTTGACGCGGCATGATTGTCGGCAGGGGTTCGAAAAAGCATAATTTGCCAATGCTACTTCACATGTAAAGACACCCCTCGTGATTATACCTTCTACAAAGTGTTAGGCAAATTAGGGGACATCATTTATGAGTCAAAAGGGGCCTTTTACTGGCTAACATTGGTTGGCGAATGCCACCTAGTAACAGCATTTGCCATTGCGCTAGTAATTGTTCCAAATTTGTGCTACGGTAGCGCTAGTCACAAGCTTCTGACTAATCCTTAAGCGCGCCAGGTCCGTCCAGTACGCCTGATTTTCTTAACTACTTAGCTCTGAAAATGTTGATCTCCTACCGCATAAGCGGATTGGATTACTTTACCCTATGGGGAAATATATGAAAAAATTATTTATCGGCAAGCTTTCGTTTTCCACCTCTGCTGATGCACTTCGAGCTGCATTTGCGGCGTATGAGCCTTTGAGTTCCGTTAAGATTATCTCGGATAAAATGACAGGCCGTTCACGTGGCTTTGGCTTCATCGAGCTCGATGATAACGCCATGGCTGCGAGTGCAATTTCTGAGATGGATGGAGCGATGCTAGATGGTCGAGCCATTGCAGTTAGTGAGGCGCGGCCGCAGGGTGACAATTCCAGAAGTGGTGGATTTCGCTCTGGTTATAGATCTGGTGGCGGTGCTCGCTATTAGTATTCTGGAAAGAGGCGCCAGATAGCATGTTGCCATGCTGTCTGGCACGCTTTACCACATGGCCGATCTACTGTCGAGAATAGCCTGTGCTACACGCGATCTACGATAGTTATCCCCAATAGGTGGCAAGCAGTCCAGTATGTAAGCGAAGACGTAACATGCGATGCCTCGCATGTCCAAAATCGACGCTGGGCAGTCTTGTCCTGCATCAATCGTCATCTTTCTCCAACCTCCCATTGACGCCAAGTGTTTAAGCTCGGCAGGTTCGGCGTGAGAAAGCTCAGTATACAAAACTTGTAGTTCCCTGCTGAACATACTGTGCTCCTAGTCTCGAGACAGATGAGCCAAGTCCTTATGCCAGCATACTTGAAAGCTTTTCAGTCTTGATCATTCCGCGCTGATCTCCTTGCTCGTAATTCTTGAGGGCAGACTTTCGTGCTGGCTGTTACTGCGTGTTTTAAGGCCCAATCTTTGCTGTATTCTGTACTAACTAATAGCTTGGTCTTGAGACTCCATCGATTTTCATACAAGCGCTCGTTTATTCAATGACAATTCATCCTTTGACTTGGAGTAGGGTATCGACACAATTGTGCCTGGCCCTGCCGAAATCACGCTATTTAGTTGAAAATATTTAATTTTTAGGGCCAGTTCTAGAATTAAGCTGTGCCTTTCTAGGCACTTGCTCAGCGCTGCACGAGGCAAATTGCGGAATTATTCACCCAACACAGGAATCTCGCCTGGGGCATATGAAATGGAAGCACGCCTACTGCCATGCTCAAAATTGCTACTTACTAGAACAAGCGAGTTGCGATGAAAAAACGCGCGCGAGCGGATGACTGGAAAGGGGTGAGTAATGAGTGAGTCAAAACCACTTAGTGTGTGCCCGAAGCCAAGATCTACGTCACTCCCCACCATTGCGACATACGGGCCGGGTCCCAGCGCACTTGCGTCGACCTGCAAATTAATCTGTGAGATCGGCGCTCCGGCTTGATAGAAAAAACTGCTTTGCCAGATCACATCAACCGCTCGCACAGGCTGCTCTGCAATGTGAAAATAAGCGGCGGGATGCAGGAATTCTCGCTCTGCTACTAGTCCGGCTTTCACCGTGACTTGTCTTGGAATCGCAATGCCTTGATCTGAAAGGTAGGGCATTAGGTTTTGAAATACTTGTACCAGCGGTTCCTTGCTTAGTCCCGTATGTAAAGTGTCAGAAATAAGTAAATCGATCTGTCGAGTCAGAGTAATACTAGTGGCATCACGCAAGCTTATTTGCATGCGATCTGCCAGCCCAAACTTCTTCACAATTGCACGTGCCAGACGGGCGGAGGCGGGATTGACTTCCAGTGCCAGCACTTTTACATGTGGGCTAAGTAGTGCCGCATATAGCCCTAATAGCGGCGCAGCCCCACAGCCTGCATCGACAACAAAAATATCCTTGCCCGCAGGGGTATTTTTCTGAAGCTGTGTAATTGCTTCTCTAAGCGCTGCAAGATAGCCCAATGTGCGAAAGTGATCTTCTAGACAAAGCAGACTTCCCTTTACGCTCAGGCCTCCGGTGGGCTGATCGGGCGCATATGCAACGTGGTCTGGCTGCAAATTAGCTAGCAGGTAATTTTGCAGTCCTTGCCACCTAGTACGGGTAGTGTACGACGTGCCAGACCTATCAAGTCCTACCGGGATGCCTGCTAGCACAGTTTCAAATTCCGCTCGGGCAAATTCTCCATAGCGCCAGCCACGCAAGTTGGCCTCGAAGTCAGCTGCTCTTAGCTCAGGGCCTATTTCCCCCCAGTGCAAGGTATAATACTCAGCTGGGCGAGGTGGCGCTTTTAGCAGGTCCGTGAGAGCGGCTTCTAGGATTGGGGCGCTTGCTGGGGTAGGGGTGCGGCACAACATACAACAGAGTGCCGACAGCCTAGCCGATTACGCTATCCAATTCCACTGCTAGCACAGAGCTGAATGGAAATGTTCCCTCTTTTAACGCGCCATTTAGCAAGTTGTTATTCTAATGCTTGCAGCAAATGGCCTTGGTGGTGAAGGTAGCCGAGCCGTTCGATGTATATAGGAAGCTGCTTCCAACCAATATCTGCGAATTGCCATAGTCATTGGTTACGTACGAATTCAGCACAGCCTGAATTTGCCACATAAATGGCTCGCCCGTGGTGGCTCTTTCGCTCACAAGATCTTGGATTATGCTAATGCCTGTAAATTCGAGGTCCAGCTTTGTTGAGCCACTAGTGTATGTAATGGGCGGAGCATTGACGCTTATTGAGTGTGAGAAAATGAACTCATCAGATGCGCATTGCTCTGAGGCGATAAATCCGTAAGTGCCTGAGGTCATTGTATACGTATGCTGAAGTACGCGGCAGTTAGATGTATCAAAGCCAGGGCCTTGTGGGCCAGTTGGGCCCTGTGCTCCGGCAGCACCTGTAGCGCCAGTGGCACCGGTCGCGCCATCTAATCCGTTTTTACCGTCTACTCCGTTTTGTCCTGCTGGGCCTTGAAGTCCTTGTGCGCCAGTTGCTCCAGTTGGACCTTGGGCGCCATCGGCTCCGTTGTTACCGGCAGGGCCTTGAGGGCCCTGTGCTCCAGTTGCGCCCGTAGCGCCGGTTGCCCCAGTCGCACCGGTCGCCCCATCTAATCCGTTTTTTCCGTCTAGGCCGTTCTGTCCCGCAGGGCCTTGAGGTCCTTGTGCTCCAGTAGCTCCGGTCGCACCTGTTGGGCCAGTTGGTCCCTGCTCTCCATCCAGCCCATCTTTGCCCGCCGGTCCTTGTGCGCCCTGCGCACCGGTGGCGCCAGTCGCGCCAGCTGCTCCATCTAGGCCATTCTTGCCATCCAGGCCGTCTCTGCCTGCTGGTCCCTGTGCCCCAGTGGCGCCAGTTGCGCCCGTGGCCCCTGTTGCACCAGTTGCCCCATCAAGACCATCTCTGCCGGCCGGACCCTCTGGTCCGATTGGGCCTGCTGGTCCCTGCGTACTGGTCTGCGCCGATGTGATCAGTGGCTCGAGGGAATTTAGCTTATCCGTAAGTACCTGGTTGGCTAGGCTCTGTCCGGCTATTTGAATATCCAGAACGTCCAGTCGAGCGCCATGATTCGCCAGGGTTCGAGAATGACTACGGGCAGTTCTCTGTAGGCGTGGAATATCACGAGCAGGGGAGACCCTTGTGTCGGCTTCAGCGCTTGATGCAAATAGCGCTAATCCCAGCAGCGTTAGTGAATAAATGTGGAAGCAAAAGCAACGCATATACGCCTAATCCCCAAAAGTTAGCGCTTAAAATACAGCGCTCACGATCAGTTATTCTCCCGCAAGGGAGGGATGTTGCATAAATATGGGTAGAATCCCCAGGTTATGGAATTGCCTAGCGCTTGCTGTAAACCTGGCTGCCCAAGGCCCTGATTGCCTAATATTTAATTGCTCGCTTACAGCTAGCCTGCCTAAGTGGCTGATTCTTATGTATTGAGTGGCTAGACTAGAAAGAGTGTTCAACCTTAGCGGCATGGCTAATTAAGCCGATGTTACAATCTAAAGAGTAGGTAGCTGAGATAGCTACCACTTCTAGGTTTTAGGGGAGTTTTGTGGTTGATCGCGGTTGTATAGTGCTGGGCTCCCCATTAAGATTTAAACTCCATGTATTAATCTCAGCACGCAGGTGGGGCGCAACTCGAAAACTGCTAGTTCGCCTTTTAAGCCTGCTATTTATCTCGGCTCTGCTTTGCTCGTGCGCCTTTGTGGCGCAAAACCCTAATTATCAGGGCCCGCCGCCGCGTAGCGCAGAAATTGAGTCGTATTACGCCAAGGGAGATTCATACTCGAGCTACTCGGAGGAAGTCCTTACAGTAAAGAGCGACTATGTGCACAGGAAGATTGCAATTCAGACTCATGCTGGCGCGATAAACATTGACTATTTTGCCGGACCAGAAAAATCCGAAGATTTGATATTTGTCTTTCCAGTTTTAGGCGGCAAAAATATTATTGCCGATTATTTTGCGCGTTACTTTGCCCAGCATGGATTTGATACAGCGATTGTCAACCGCGTTGACGATTTTAAAGATCCTTCCAAGTTCTATCAGTTAGAGGAAGTGTTCCGGCAGAACGTTGTGCGTGACAGATTGGCTATAGATTTCTTTGAAAGAGAATACGGTAAAAAAAACTTTGGTACATTCGGAATTAGTCGTGGCGCAATTAACGTGGCCATTAGCGCTGGAGTCGATCCGCGCCTTAAGTACAATGTAATGGCGATGGGAGGAACCGATCTAGTTTCGCTGTTTAAGGAAAGCGACCAACGCGGAATTACAAAATATCGTAACCGCGTAATGGCGTATCACAATTTAACCGAGGAAGAGTTCTACTCTCAGCTTGAACGTCAGATTAAGACTGATCCCAAAAATCTTGCGCAATTTATAGATGGTCGCAATTCTTTGGTCGTATTATCGGTCTTCGACCACGCCGTCCCATTTAAGTACGGCGAGCAGCTTAGAGAACAGCTAGGCAATCCGCGCACGGTTTACGTCGCAGCCGGGCACCTGACCAGCATTCTCTATACGCAATATGCCAAACTGTTATTGCCATTTCGTGAGCTGTGTCTTTTCCCACGAGACTACATAGAGAGTGAGGCTTTGTCTTTCTATCGATCTTCATTTAAGCGGGATGAGTACTCATGGTGGATGTTGCCGTATCGAGTGCTACAACTGCCATTTAGTTTGTTGGGCAGTGCGCTCGCTAATTGATAGGTTTTACGTGCGAGAAAAATGTTGTCGCCAAAGCTTAAACGCTGAAGGCGTACTTTCTGAAGCCTAATTATCTTTTGGGCGCTAACTGTTGCTAGCCAAAGCTGCGCGTAGATCAAAAAATGTGTAGTTTTGATCGGCGGCGCGTTCCTCGGTGTTGGCGGCGTTGGCTACCCAAAAACGCAAATTCACAGGATCGTAAATTACGTTTTGGAAATTGGACGGCATGGCTACGTATGGGACTACTTCGCGCATTATAATCTGCGGGGTGATTTCGCCATGGTATTTTGTTAGCACCGACTGCATACGATCGTTCCAATGTCCGGCATACAGCACGTCGTCTACAGGCTTAATATCGTTGTCGCGGTCAACTATCCTATCTCCAGGCTTAAAAATGCGGAAGCGACTCTTGTCTCGCACATACAGCTCAGCCTCTTTTTTCTTCCCATCTGAAATGAGAAATACATAGGAGCAGGTACCGGCACTTTCAGAAATAATATGACGCGCATCGCTTAAAGATTCAGCATTCTGCAAAATGTCGCGCAATAAAAACGGCATTGGCTTGCCATGCAGAGTCTCTCCCTCTGGGTTGCCGTATCCCATTTCGCCCAGTGTTATCCCGCGCGCGTTCATACCCGAGATGGCACCAATAAAACCAACCCAGCCAATATTGGCGAAGGAAAAGCCCCGCTCGGGATGATGTACTTGAATAAGCGGGTACTGGTGTAGCTTTGAAATTCGATGCAGGCCCCAATCTAAGATTCTTACTGTATAAAAATCGCCCTTTGAGGATGACCCAAACGAGCAGAAGTTACTGCAGGAGGTCCCAAGCTCATCATTCATCATCTGTTTGACGACGGTCTTGATTTGTCTCTTTCCACCCCATTCGCCGATTTCTGGAAGGATATGTATGTGCTGAATTAGTTCTAGCGGGAGTTTTGATCCGTGCGCCAAGCCATGCATTTCATCCATATAAGGTTCAGGAATAAACGGTCGGGCACGTTCAAATGCTTCAGCAAAAAGCTCCCGCATATGGAATTTTCGGGTAGCGCTTTCGTATAAATAAGTTAGGTTGCGCTGAACTTCATCACGTAGCAGCGCTCCGTGCTGGTAGCCACGTTCGTAGGCGTTCCCGCTTAAGTGCAGCACACGTACCATGTTGTCATCGGTCCACGTTAGTCGCGCCCGCCTTAGTACTGCCTGTTCTTGCTCAGGGTTGGTGATAATGTCGCTACGTAAAAAGGGACTCCAAAGGTCCACCTTTAAATAAGCGCAACCAGTAAGCGCGGCGCAGCCGCCAAGAGACATTGTTTTGATAAATTTGCGACGGTTCATCATAGTTCCCTCTGACCATTATCGACTCTTCTGGCAGATAGCGCGAGCCCTCACAGGCCTCCCTTACAGTGGCTGTGCACAAGGAGGTTTTAGGGGGTTGGTTGGCCACGCCGCTGTACTTGAAATTATAGCTCAACTTTCTTCAGCTCAAGTGGTTTAAGAGAATCTTTAGGAAACTATTCAAAAGACCTTTGGGTATGTTATTAGAGTACCGACCTCTCTAATCGATAGGTTAGATGGTGTGAATGACATGCTTTGAGCTAGGTGCCGAATTTCAAGGTGCCAGCGCCTAGAAGCATGAGTTTATGAATAGTGCGAAAGGAGTCCTATGCTAAGACGAGCTGTCCCAATAGTTCTTTCTTTGGCAGTTTGTGGCTTGATGCCAATTACTGCGAATGCCGATCTTCCTGTGGAAGAAGCAGTGCTAACAGATGCCCCCAACGTACCCCCAGCGATACATCGCTCGCGCCCAGCAAAGGTGATTGTACACCTTGAGGTGCGTGAAGTGGTTAAGAACATCGCTGATGGTGTGCAGTATACTTTCTGGACCTTCGGCGGAAGCGTGCCTGGAAAGTTCATTCGTGTGCGTGAGGGAGATACTGTAGAGTTTCATCTAGCCAACCATCCTGAAAACAAACTTCCTCATAATATCGATCTACATGCGGTAACAGGACCAGGCGGTGGAGCGGCAAGTTCGTTTACCGCACCCGGACATGAGTCGCAGTTTACATTCCAAGCCATCAACGCGGGCTTATATGTATATCACTGCGCAACGGCGCCGGTTGGTATGCACGTCGCAAATGGTATGTACGGTTTGATCTATGTGCAGCCAAAAGATGGATTGCCTGAAGTGGACCGTGAGTACTACGTCATGCAGGGTGACTTCTATACTCAAGGCGCTTATGGCGAGAAGGGGCTTCAACCTTTCTCGATGCAAAAGGCGATCGATGAGCGGCCAACATACGTTGTCTTTAACGGCGCGGTTGGTTCCTTGGTCGGCGATAAGGCAATCAAGGGCAATGTTGGTGAAAGTGTGCGCTTGTTCGTTGGAAACGGCGGACCAAACTTGGTCTCATCATTCCATGTGATCGGGGAAATCTTCGATAACGTCTACACAGAGGGTGGCACGGACGCCAATCAGCATAATGTGCAAACCACATTGGTGCCTGCCGGCGGTTCGGCAATCGTCGAGTATAAGCTTGAAGTGCCAGGCACTTACATTCTTGTCGACCACAGTATCTTGCGTACCTTCAACAAAGGTTCGTTGGGTATGATGAAGGTTGAGGGACCTGACAATAAGGCTATCTACTCCGGCAAAGAAGTTGACTCTAGCTACTTGAGTGAACTTGGTGACCTAGAAAAGAAGGCAGCCAAAGATAGTGAGGCTCCAAAGGCTGTCGCTGCTAAAGCGCCTGTTACAAAGGATGAACTTATGACGGCTGGAAAGAAGGTTTATGCTTCTAGCTGCTTAATGTGTCACCAAGCAAATGGGGAAGGGCTACCAGCGGTATTCCCACCACTTGCTAAGTCGGACTACTTGGCCAAACTTTCTGGCGCAAATGATCGCAGCGCGTTAGTCTCAATTCCTGCCAAGGGCTTGAGCGGCAAGATCAGCGTCAATAAAGCTGACTATAACGCAGTCATGCCGGCGGTTTCAGGCCTAAGCGACTCTGACCTGGCAGCTGTTCTGACCTACGTCACAAATTCATGGGGCAACTCGGCTCGTCCGTTCTCCGTGGATGAAGTGAAAAAGGCCAAGGACGCTTTGGCGCAGGCCAAAAAGTAATGAGGAACAATGCGAGGATTCAACAGGATAGTTCTTAGTTGCTTTCTCGCAGTTCATTGCAACATCGGCGGCAGCCATCAGGCTGCCGCCGATGTTTTAACTGCGCACACCAAGCAACGAGCTTCGACTGTGCGCATCCCTGGGGGGCGTTTCTCGCCTCTGTACGGGATGGCAAAGGGCATTACTGAAGTAGAGGTAAGGCCCTTTGAGCTTGAAGTGGTGCCGGTATCAAACGGCGAGTTCTATAAATTTGTACGCGCACACAAGATGTGGCAACGCGGCAGGGTTCCTGTGCTCCTGTCTGATGTTGCGTACCTAAGTCATTGGCATAATGTTGGTAAGGCCGGGGAGTGGGCTCCGGCAGCCAGCGAGAGAAGCTATCCGGTAGTATTTGTATCCTGGTTCGCGGCGCATGCTTTTTGTGAGGCGCGCGGGGGAAGGTTGCCAACTGTGAATGAGTGGGAGTTTGCGGGCGCGGCGAGTGAGACGAAGGCGAATGCTTCACGCGACCCTGAATTCGTGGAGAAGCTTTTGGCTTGGTATTCAACTCCGCAAGGTAAATCCGCCTTTCATGATGTGGGGAAGGGGCAAGCAAACTATTGGGGGCTGCGTAATATGCATGGCCTAGTTTGGGAATGGAACGAAGACTTTAATAGTGTGTTCGTTACAGGGGACAATCGCGAGGACAGCGATGACTTAAAGAACCTTTTCTGTGGTGGTAGCGCAACCGGCGCTGCTGATAAGAGCGACTACGCGGCATTCATGCGCTATGCTTTGCGCAATAGCTTGCGAGCTAACTATAGTTTGAAGAATGTAGGGTTTAGGTGTGCTTATGATGTGCATTAGAAGTCTGGTGCTAAGCCTATCCATGCTGGCAGGATTTGTTGTGACACTCGCGGCAGCCAGTGCCGAGGCGCCAGCAGGCCCTAGTCTGTACGATTTAGAGCTTTCTTTTCGTAACGATCTCGATCAAGCAGTGCCATTTTCGCATTGGAAAGGCAGCTATGTGGTAACCACCATGGTTTACCTGCGCTGTAAGGCAAGTTGCCCGCTAACAATCGCTAAACTAAAGTCGATTGAAAAATCTTTAGCCAGCGAAAATAAACAAGTTGAATTTGTGCTGACCTCCTTTGACTCAGAGAGTGATACGCCTAAAGACTTGGCCGCTTTCAAAGAAGGACACGGACTAAACGAGCATTGGCATCTTCTTACTGGCACTAAGGAGTCAGTGCGCTCGCTTTCATTCCTATTGGGGTTTAGCTATCAAAAAGTGGACGGGAGCGAAGAGTTTAACCACTCCAATCGAATTCTTTTATTAGGGCCAGATGGGGTAGTGCTTAAGTCCCTCGATCGCCTAAATGCTGATCACGGTGAGCTTGTCTCACTGGTTCCAGCTATTAAGTAGCTGGCTACGAATTTTGTACGATCTGCCTCATCAAACGGCTCGCCGACCCAAGCGCCGAAGCCAGTGTGTTCTTGGGCGAGAATGTGGGCAGCCTCGTCATCGGTGATGAGTTCTCGAGTGACGAGCTTTGCAAGCACCTCGTTCTCGAAGTGGCGGGTGAGAGCATGGGTATCGATCGCAGCAAAACGGGTAAACTTTCCGGACGCATCGAATGTTCCGTCGGCTAGAAGTCCATGTAAGTGCGGATTGAAATTTAGCGCCTCTCCGGCGGTCTGCACGGTGAGGACAAGTGCGGGGATCTGAGTATCTGACCCAAGGGCTGTATGTACGGCTATAGCCGCTGCCTGAAAGAGAATGTTGTTCAGGCTCCGGTCGTACCTGAAATACACCCGCAGGCGCTTTGGGCGCGTGAAGCCGCAGTGCCGATGCGGAACTTTCTCAAGGACAGAGTCGTAGAGATGCTCGCCGAACTTCACAGCGCGCTTCGCGCCACAGCTCGGGCAAATCCCGCGCTTTTTGCAAGAAAATGCTACCAGTAACGAGTGCTTACAGGCGTCGCAGTAAACCAGCGCCGCACCGTGCGCCAGGAGTCCGCAGTTAAGATACTCATCGAATGTGGTTAAGACCTCGTCGCGAAGCACGCCGTAGGTTTGTGGCACTGGTATGCTTTTGGGTGACAGCTAAGAGAGTAGCAGCACAGCATATACATTAGATTCTACTAAGTTTCATCCCGACAATGGCGGCTCATAACAAGATTAGTAGGGCTTTTGCTCAATTGGGTTGGGGTGGGGTGACATGGATACTGAAATAAAAGGGGCTGCGGCTCCAGATCCTGAGTCCGAGAATTCTGATGCAACCAAATTGCCCGCAGGCAAAAGGCCAACCTCGCTTCCTTTTGGCGAAGCGCTAATCGAATACTTTGGCCGACGACTGCCGCTGCAGCTTCCCCAGCTATTTAGCGAACGCTGCGATGTTCGCGTCAATTATGACCAGGGATGGGGTGGCGCTGCAATTTGCGTTACCGGCAATTTGGGACTTGAATTCATAGTCAAAGCTCGACCAAACCTTGAGGACCCCGCGCAGATCAGTGGCGCACCAGCGCGACACTCCTATCAGGTGGCTGGGCGAGTTGCCGAACTACTTGAAAATCATGGTGTGCCAGCTGCCAAGGTCTACGCCGTAGATCGAATTCAAGTAAATGAGCTACCCGCGGAAGTACGACATAGCCATATCCAGATGGGCTGGCAGGCTCTGACCTCAATCGATCAGCCAGTAGATTTTATAGTTCAATCGCGCCTCGCGGGAGAACAAGGAATGCGGAGCATTCTCGATCAACCTCGCCAAATCGCTATCAGTGGCGAGATGGGGAAATATCTGGCTCAAGTTAATAGTATTGATGCTACCAGCCTCGCGGCAGCCAAAGAGGCGCGTCCCAATCTGGCGCAGGTAGAGTTGGACGTGAAGTGCCTTGTCGAAATCGGCATGCTCAGTGATAAAGATCAAGTTGCTATTAGAGACAAAGTGACTGCACTACTTACCCACCCGGAGGAACAAGTGCTCGTGCACGTCGATCCGAACTTGGCTAACACGATTGTTACTGGGCAATGTCTCTCGGGCATGATCGATTGGGACGATGCGGGCGCGGGCAGCAGAGCTAAGCAGCTCGCCATGGCATTCGACGTCATTCAGAATCACCCCTATCCAATTTCTAGAGCAGACAGACTGGCCCGTCAGGAAGCGTTCGTGAGGGGCTACGGGTTAACACCCGGCGAAGCAAAAATTCTGCAACCCCTAATTGACACACACCGCATCGTTCATGCAGTGCAGGGTTTGGCCAAAATGTACGCTGCAGGCAGAACCAACGGCTACGACCCAAGCCTGCATGAGCGACTATCAACTGACGACGGAATCGCCCGCGCTGAACTTGGGGAGAAAAATTGGATGTATATGTTTGCCGCCCAGGAATGCGGCCTCCATCGACTCCTGGGACGAGCCGACGGAGTTCGCCCGCGTTGACAGCTGCACATGGCTTGATAGTTATGGCCGTTGGTGCGTTACAATCGGATTAGCCCGGACGTGCTCTTCCAATAATGCTGTAAACTTTTCACCACGATCAAAAACTCTCTGTAGGCATCTGCTCTTCTTCTCCTGGAGGCCTCCTACTTTTCTAGGAGAATAAGTAAACAGGTGGCTGAAAGGCGCGATTCCTAAGTAACAATTTAGGAATGAGCTTAAGGTTATATGCCTTCACCGCCGCGTATTTTGCTTCCGGATTTCCCGGTGTTCATCACCTCGCGAACTGAGGAGGGACTGCCCTTTGTCCCG
>JAIBBV010000073.1 GCA_019694465.1 Oligoflexia bacterium | reverse complement strand
TATCTACCCAAAAACACTATTGCAGTTTTTGGGCCAGAGTAATAGGAAACAACTCTGTTCGGAGTTACCTCTTTCTTTAGAGACAAATTGTCCTGAGATCCAGAAGACTTACGCCCGAAAAGCTTACCTATTAGCCCCCCACCCCCAGCGCCCGATGCGCCCCCACTAGGTGGGGCCCCAGCAGCTTCGTTGGAGTCAATCAATCCGAGTTCCCGAGCTATTCTTTCTAGTACAACACGTGTTGATTTTTGACCCATACTATACAAAGTGCGTCCACTTCCTGGCCACAGGGCTGCCTTTGGGTCATTTGGAACCGGCGGCAAACGCCATGGGTTTTCGCCCAGGTTGTGAGCTGGCTCAAGTTCAGCAGCGATGTGCGGCACTCCCAGCAAAGCGCCAGAATATGGGTTCACCAGGAATACAATTCTGTCGGTTCCACCCACAAGTGTCTTAACAAAAGTAAGATACAAGTCGACGGCCGTCAGACCTAGAATGGTATCATCGATAACAATCAGCACAACATCAGCGGCACGCAAAATACTGCCCGTTGCTGGCCCCATGCGGCCAGCGGTATCGACAATAATTACGTCGAACATGACTCGCGAAAGCTCGAGAATTCTCTGCGCAATACTCATCCCGTCGGTGTGACAAACTAGATCCATGGACTCAGCCATCCGATCAGGTGGCATCAGCACAGACACATCACTAGAAATAGGAATTAAGGCATCCGTAAGCGACTCTCGCGTGATATCGCGGCTTCCGTTTACCCATGCGCTCACAACCTTCGCCTCAACGCCATTAACGGTCAGTGAGCGACTTAGATCGCGCGTCTCAACGTCGAGATCCCACAACATAGTGCGGCGATGATACACACTACATACTTCTGTCAGGGCAGCAGCAATTGAAGTAGCACCGACGCCACCCTTGGCGTGCGTAACTGCCACTATGCGTCCTTCACGAGTACGCCCCTCGCGCCGGAACTCGGCATGAATGGCAACAAGTTCCTGCAAAAAATCTAGCGGGCTAGCGCTGTCCGGGAAAACCTTGCGAACGCCTGCTGAGTGCGCGGCGCGGAAAGCTCCACCGCCATACGCCTCATCGGTCACAAACATTACAATGTGGATCCAAGGTGTAGCCGCGATAGCCTGTCGAGCCATAGCAGTACCTCGTTCTCCGAGGCCCGAGCCCAACACCAACACGTCAGCTTCAGAGACGCGATCGAGAAAATCGCGCTCATTAACTAGCTTAACCTTAAGGTCAAGCATTTCCATGTCACTTTGATTGAAAGACTCGATGCGTTTAGCGCAGAATGCTTGCGCTTCGGTACTAGCATCGACAATTAAGAGCTTCATCAAAAACCTTAGGATTTCAGATAATTACCAAACGCAATTATAACCTAGCACTCCCCGGGGCACAATCCAACCTGCAAACTGCAAGCCTTCCAGCCTATTCGTCGCTTAGAGCTCGAATATCAAAGGACTTGGCTGCAGAGGCAGGCTTATGACTCAGGAGCTCAGGGAAGAATATACGCAAGAAAGCGAACCCTACCCCCACTCCTATCAGGACAGCGACTACCAGAGTCACCACATCGATCCAAATAGAACGATTAACCTTATCGACAAGCTGGGACAATCTACGTAGTCGATTATCGTCAATCCCGCCCCCAGAAATGCTCACGCTTTCTGTCTGACGTGGAACTGACGAGACTGGTGTAGTCCAGCCGTGCGAAACCATATCCTTGGGAGCCAACATGCGCTCCATACGCACCGGTTCATGCACAGTCTCTTCCTCAGCGTACTGCTGTGCTATGTCGACTATTTCTGGCGCCAAGACTTGAGTACCGCCCACGTAAGGATCGGCGTTTACGCTGACCGCAGCAGACTTGACTACGAAGTTGGACACCGGGCGACTAGAAGCCGAGTCACTTGAAGTATTGCGTGGGCCACTCTCAGCCTCAAGCCGCGCCTGAATCGAGTCGAAAGCGTCTCCCGAGTGCTCAGTGCCTGGCGTTCCCTCTGGACTATTTACGCGCGGTCCAACATAAGCACCGCCCGGACCCCGCGGAGTTTGAAGGAATGTGCCCCCACTTCGCGATAGCTCTGGCATCAAGACTTGCAACTCATGAAACATCTCGGCAGCGCTTTGATAGCGTAACTCTGGATTACGCTGCATTGCATGCAGAATTATACGGTCCAGTTCGGCTGGACATTCCGGCCGCAAAGCGCTGGGTGGTTTTGGATCTGATTTAAGACGTTTGGTCATCGTCGCGTAAACGCTATCGCCACGGAAAGGCGACTCTCCCGTGATCATCTCGTAACCCAGAATGCCAATCGCATAAATGTCTGAGCGCCAGTCAACCTGCGAATTAAGCATGTACTCGGGACTAACATAATCTATGGTACCAACAACGCCGCCGTGTTCAGTTAGGCGTTGTCCATGCCCTGTGCGCGCGATTCCGAAGTCGGCGATTTTAACAACGCCTTCCTTGGTCAATAAAATATTCTCTGGCTTCAAATCACGGTGAACAATGCCTGCATCGTGAATAGCCTGCACGCCGGCGCACATTTGACTCAATATACGCACTATATCACCGACCTGCATGCGGTCGTTAGGACGGCTTAAGCGCTCTGCTAAGTCGCCGCCGCTAACATACTCCATCGTATAGGCAACGATATCGCCGTCACGGATGTACTCGTATGCACGCACCACATTCGGATGCGACACGCCATATGAAGCAAAAATCTCATTTCTGAAGCGCTGCGCAGCGATCTTGTCCTGCGCTACTTCTGGGAACAAAACTTTAATAGCGACCAAGTGACCCAGCTCTTTATGGCGACAGGCATACACGAGCCCCATGCTGCCCGCTCCGAGGCACTTAACAACCTCATAGCGACCGGCAATTACGGTCCCAGGCTGTAGTCCTATCGAATGCTCATCGGCCATGCCGCTTGATCTCATCACTACTCGGTCGGCTCATTGGCGCCGCGTTAAAACTATTCAAAAAATTCCTACTTTACTCTCTCTTAGGCACTCTCTCCCTTGGCGATCACGCATACGTGAAAGCGTCGATTGCCAAACTTGATAACGTCACCGTGTTCAACTGTTCCCTTATCACCAGACAAAGCCTGCTCTTCGGTGCTCCCGAAACGTTGAATCTTTGTTCCAAATTCAGATAACTGGTCCAACACCTGAATCTCTCCAGTGGAGCTGACTCTCATGATGGCGTGCATTGGGGACACAGAATCATCTTTGATTAACAGGCAGTTTGAGCCGCCTGCTGGCTGAGAGGTAACCATGAGTCTGCCGCTGCGCAGCTCATAGACTTCTCCATTAGGATTCGAATCGAACGAGACGAGGAAGCCAACCACTGGGGTTTCCTTACTCCAAGCGATGGCCGGCTTTTGCGCCCCAGTGACCGGACGAAACTCTCCGCTATCAGCGGCTGATGCGCGCCCTACGTTTGGGCCTGGCACGAAGGTGCCAGTTGCTGACTGAGGTTCAGCCTGCTTACCTGGACCGGTGAAACCTTGATCCATCTCCTGAGCAATTCGAGCTCGGACCTGCCCCGTAATTTCCGGAGTTAGCATCACGGTTCGATTGCGGGCGCGCGAAGAGCTTTCGGACTGGAAATCGCCTTCCTTTTGCGCGCTAGCTTCAAAGTTTAAGTTTTTCTCATTGTCCATGCTGTCTCTCCTTATTCCCAAACCTTAATTAAGAGCCCCCAAGTGAAAATGCCATTAGCAGCACTGTCACTAGAGCCGATAAACCCGAAAGTAAAAGGACCAATAAAATCATTCGCATCATCATGCGCGATGAATCTGGAGCTGGACCACCAAATGAAGCGCGAATCTGCGTATTCTCCACATAGCCAGTTGGCGGCTCATTACGTAGCTGCCCGCCAAGCGGGATAACTGCAAGCGTAATATTGTCAAAACCGCCCTGGGCCTTAGCCATTTCCACTAGCTTCACGCAAGCCCGATGAGGCGGATGTTGTGAAATCACATTGGCCATATCGCCTTCCGACACAAGGCTGTAGAGGCCATCACTACAAAGCAACAAATAGTCCGTCAAAACTCCATCCGGCTGTTCCCAGATCCAGAACTTCAGAGTATCGACCTCCAGTGCCGGCTCCGAGCCTATCGCACGAGTCAGGATATGAGCCTGCGGATGAGAAAGAGCTTCTTCGGGACGAATTTGCCCCTTATTCACTAGCTCTTGCACATAAGTATGATCAGTAGTGAGCTGTTGAATCGCGCCATCGCGCACTAAATACGCTCGCGAATCTCCCACATGCGCTAGAACCACTTCTGGTCCATTGAAAAGCGCAGACACAATTGTGGTTCCCATTTGGGAAAAGGCTTGATTCTGACGACGCAAAACAATAATTCGGTTAGCCTCCAGAATCGCATTGCGTAGCGCAACCTCTGAAGATCGTGGCGGGAGATTTTCTAAATCGCGCCTAATTGCATCTATCGCAAGCTGCGCTGCTAACTCCCCTCCGGTGGCTCCACCCATGCCATCGCACACGAGCCACGCTAAGCCACTCTTGGACTCAACCACGGCGTAGCGATCTTCATTTAAATCTCTCTCGCAGCCGGTGTCGGTTATAGCCGCCGGGACGAGATCAGATTCTCCTGAAGAAACGTCTTCTTCGCCTTTTTTGTCGCCACCTTCAAGCAACATGGCACTCCACGCAAAAAAACAAACGTGAGAATGGTTTGCGTATCGCGACTGAATCTGCCATCGCAAGACAAACTCAGCGCGCAGCAGTCTAGTCACCAGCAACGATAGACTTGACTCGCAAACTATTCGGTCCGAATCAGAGAAAGAATTATTCTTAGAAACCTAAGGTAAACCCTCCCGTCCCTGGTCCCGAAACCTCACTACTTCTGTAATCGGCATAACTACAGGTTATCTGTATATATTACTACACTCGGGGCCCCCACTTAAACGAAGTCGTAACAGATAATTAGGGCCTAACTCGAGGCTTAAGAGACTCAGGGGCACGAAAATATTAGCTAATCTTATGGCAATGTTAGGCTTTCACGCCGGAAGCAGCGTTGCCCTTGGCGCCAATCTCTCGCACCTGAAATAAGGCTACCAGGCTGTCCGGGGTCAATCTGGACTCAAACCCGTGTTTTAATAACCACCCGGCCAACTCATCCCATCCACCCTGATCGACCTTGTAATCCTTTTCCTTATCCCCACGGTGCTCCCGCAAAGGGAATCCCGCATCGACCCAACGCTTCTTAAGATTCTCAAAGCGTCCGCCTACAACACTGCGTAGTCTCGACAAAGATTCAATATCGACCCACGGCGCAGCTGATGTTGGCACCGCTGCAACATTGCCATGTCCTGAATGCGGGACGGCACCAAGTCGTTGCATTAACGCACTGATTAGTGTCTCTCTGCGTTGGTCAAACGAGTTACGCACAGCGTCTATGACTGTTTGTTGGATATGCTTGGACAACTTGCCGTCCAACTCACCCGCCTCAATACTTGCCCGTGCCTTATTTGCTTCATCCGACGCGCTCATTGCATGTCCTCATGATAATCCCAACAGAGAACGGATCTCAGAAAAAAGTCTGGCACGCCCTACTGGCTTGGTCAAAAACTTTGTAGCCCCGACTTCTTCAACAGCGTTACCATAGGCATCGCTGGCCTGTCCGCTAACAACAATAATCGGCAGATCTGCGCCGAATTGTTGCCGCATCGTGCGTACTAGCTGTAGCCCCGAGTCCTCCCCCATTTGAATATCGGTAATCACAATACGTGGGCGCCCATGCTCGCGTACTATCTTTTCCGCTTCCACTACCGACGCTCCCACATGATATGGAATTCCCAAAGCATCTGCGACCCGTGCATAAAAGTCTGTGACCTGTCGGTTATCGTCCACAAGCAAGGCCCACTGTCCGACACTACTTCGAGTCTTTGTTCCCTCCAGCTTGCCGCAAGGCAGAGAAATAGCAATTGTCCTTGAATCAGCTTCAGGTGCAGACAAGGCCAAAGTCCCACCACTGGTACGAACAAAATGTCCTATCGCGGCCGCTTGAGACTCTTCCGGAGATTCTGCCTCATCGCGCCGTTCGGGATCCTGAAATGCTCGCCGCATACGAGCCCCGCAATCGTTACCCTGATAACGAAACTCAAAATAAACAAAATTATCACTGATCGCTACGCGTAGTAAGACTCGCTCGCCTTTCTTGGCCATTTGGACAATCAAACGCAGCAAAGTGCGCAGTGCAGTCTCTAGAAATTCACGACTCGCAACTTTTACACCGGCATCTATCGGGCAAGCATTCTCCAATGAGAATTCCTCTCCCCTACGCCGAGCTCGATATTCAGTAAATGCAGTCAAATCCTCAATTACAGCATGCACAGGCACGACTTCACTGCGGGTCGCCTCACGCATACGCCCAAGCTCGCGTAGTAATTTGAGGTCAGAAACGCCAGTCGAAAGGTTACGGGCCAAATTATCAATCGACCTAAGCAGGCCCTGGCGCTCCTCCGCACCAGCCGTTCGTCCTAACAAATCACATTGGATCGCCACATCCTGCGCGATGTTATTAACCAGATGCACTGTGTCCCCAAGCTCCTGCTCGCGCAAAGACAACAGTCGCTGAGTTGCCAACAAAATATCAGAGGACTGGAATCTAGAACGCGCCGCTGCCAACGACGCACGAATCAAAGCTGACAAGCTAAGAACAGAGCGAAAGGCCCGCGCTACCCCTAGAATGCGGGCTTGCAATCCTACTGGGCAAAAGAGGTAAATCTCCTGGTCGCGCTCCTTTATGACAGCTGAGAAGCGCACAAAAATAATGGTGCGTGGCACAAAGCCGAACCAATCATGGAATACCGAGACAAACTGCGGCCCAAAGTCTGGTCCAGCTAACAAGCCTTCGTTAATTCGCTGCTGCCCGGCTTTTTCCAGTAACGCGCGCACGTAAGCTGTGTCAGTTGCCTGTGCTGTAACAGGCCTGGAGCTAATTACACTTGCTTCCTGCTCACCTGAAACGAGCAACAACTGTTCAACTCCAAGGATATTAAGAAGTCTCTCTCCTAGCAGCCGAACGCACAGCAGCGTTTCCACACCGGTCTCAACACAGCGCCTCAGAAACAGGGTCGCCGCACGGACAAGCGCTGCATGGTACAGCATCAATGAAGACTTAGCCGAAATAATGCTGGCACAAGCAGCGGCTACCACAACCAAAAAAGGCTCACTACTCCGCATAGCTGCCATGGCAATCCCTAACACCAACACTGCCTGCATCGACCACAAGAAAAGCGGCGGCCAAGGCACGCCGCCAATGGCCAGCACCAAAACCAAGAGCGATAACTCACTCGCACCAACCGCGTGCGGTGCCAACAGTGAGGTGCACCACCAACCAATGGCAGCCAAAAATAGAAGCATGGAACTGATGGCAAGATCACGTTGAACGCGTGCTTGCGACAATCGATACATCAGCAAAAAACTAACTGCCGCAAGACTTGCCGCGTAAAGCAGGCCGACCGCTCTCGAATCTTCCACTAACAACAAAAGAACGAGCTGCCAGGTTGCTAGAAATACGACCGCCGCCGGCATCCTCCATAGAAGCTCACTACGAAGTTCATCGGCAACAATTAGCTGGGCCTCTTCTCGAATCTGTGACTCAACTCCACTAGCATAGGCCTGACTGTCAGTTGCCGGTAGTTCGGCACCAGCCGACAGTTCTGTCTCGGCCGTTTGGACAAGTGCGCCCGATTTACCCCGTGTTTTCAGCGCTGCCGCAAAAACTACGCACAACATCACAACAATCAGGGCAGAGAAGGCTTGGATTGTGCGACCCAATTCGCCATCCCCCAAAGCGCACATACCTAACATCAAACTAGCTAAAATAGCTGCGGGCACAGATGTCACATAAGCCGCTGTGAACCAGCGCATCGGCAACAAGCTTAAGAGTGCCAAGGTCAAAGTTCCGGGGATGGCAGCCGCGATTATATTGCTCTGCCCCAAAAATATCGCTAGCACCTCAACCAGGACCACTAGTGCTGTAAGATGATAAAGTAATAGGCGAGCAGAAATTTGCCGCAAGTGCGACTGCACCGCGACATTGACAAAGACCAGGTAGGCCACCGTGGCCAGACGAGCGATGTTATATGTGGCTGACTGACCAAGTCCGGCCCCAACTACCATCAACAATATGAAGACAAATAACTGTGGGATTAGAACCAAGCGCTGAAACATGCGGGCATCGCAGACTACTTGCCGCGCTACGTGCTGCCATTTCGAGACTTCACCCGCCTCTAGCATGCTTGCCCAAAACCATGCACTAATATGCAGGGATTCAAATCTATTCTAAAAACCTCAGCGCGGTCATGGGCCATACATCACCTAGGCCACTTGAGGATCCATCACTTTACCGCAACCAGTGCACACCACCACGCCCTGTATGGTTGGTGGAACTTGTGCCTGCTGCCCAAAGGTTACAACGTAAGATCTTCCGCCACACGAAGCACAGGCTGGAAATGAATCTTCACCCTCTAAGAACAATTGCTTTGACTTTCCCGACACGTATTTCTGCAAGAACAGCGAAAGCTCAATGCCCTCGGCGACACCCCCCTGGGACTCTCCAATAATCTCCTTCACGCGTGCCAAGAATGCTTCGTTCTGCGCTTGCGCCGAAGCCTTCACGATATAATCGACCGCACCCTCTTCCATAAATCTCTGCTTTAAGTGCACAGAAGGGTTGCCGGTGAAAATAATGATATAAGCGACCTTTCCGCCGCGTCGAATTGCGTTGAACAGCAGGGAGCCCGACTTGTCGTTGAGTCCTATGTCAAGGATTGCTAGACGGAAGTCTTCGTAGCGTAGTGTCTCTTCGGCTTCGCCCACCGACTCGCAACAAACAACATTATATCCTGCCCCTACGAACAGGTCTCTTAACCTTTCACGCTCCTGCTTCCCATCCTCTACGATTAGGATATCCTTCATGGCACATTATTCCTCGCAAACACTTGTGTTGCTTGGTACATCTTAGCTTGAGGGGGCCATTCTCGATAGCGCAACGAAAATGGCCAACCACTTTTTATTCCTTAGAGAATTCGATGCGAGAACAGGTCTGTATAGTGCTAAATGAAAGGGAATCTCCTAAAGCCAAGGCGGCGGAAGCGCTAGAAAGGCACTTACGGACCCAAAATATAACAACATCTCGAATTAAGGTCGATCAAAACATAAATTCAGCCGTACGCCAACGCTCCCCCCAAGTCGTCGTACTCGACTACCTGTTGGGGGACTACAGTACAGGTTTAGATGTAATGGCTGCCTTTAATAAGGTTGACCCACAACGTCGGCCTACATTTCTGTTCTTCACGGATGAACCCAGCGTGCAGGTAGCGGTTGAAGCTTTAAAGCAAGGTGCGCGCGACTACGTGGCGCTAGACGATCCGCAAGCGCTGTCCAAGCTTGCGCAAGCCGTTCGTGACGCTTTGCGCCCTTCTGAGCCGGCTCATCGACGAACAAGTCCACCGGCACTAGAAGATCTTGTTTGTGCTGCCCCAAGCTCCCTCGCCTTACAGCGTCGGCTAAAGGAATGTGTCGCCAAGCAAGCACCTGTAGTTATCTTGAGTGGGCCGGCAGGAAGCGGCCTTACTACCCTGGCACAAGCGTTGGCCGTTACACGTAGCAAGTACACTTGCCTTGACACATTCGATGCTCAATTGTTTGACGAGGACATCTTAGATTTTTTTGGATTGCGCACTCCACGCCCAACGCGTGGCCGACTGGGGCTTGACCGTAGCGGCATCCTTGAGCACGCCGAGCAGGAAGACGGCACTTTGTTAGCCTTTGTTCAAAGCAACATGCAGTCACTTTGGCGGGAAGGAAACTTTTTAGTTCTAACCACCAACCAAGCAGAAGCGCTTGGGCCCTGGGCCAAATTAGCAGGGGCCGAAATGGTGAACGTGCCGGCACTGGAAGCACGTAGCGATGATATCCCTGCCCTGGCGCAGCGAGCGCTGCGTGAAGTTGAGACGTTCATGGAGAAGAAGCCTCGACCACTGGCCTCCGAAGCACTAGCATGGCTGAAGTCTCAAAAATGGCCCGGGCAGATACGTCAACTACGTGCATGCGTTATTGACGCCGCCATCAGTGCCGCCTTGGAAGACACTGACATTTTACCTCTACTCATGGAACGAGCTGAGCTATGGGCCTCCGAACACGAGCACAGCTCTTCAAGCCTAGACGCAGTTGAAGCAGCTTATGTTTTTAGCTCCACTGGCGGTGATTATCGTCGAGCCGCTGCGCGATTAGGTTGCTCCGTACGTCAGTTGCATCAGACTCTGCGAGGGCAAGCATGAGCCAGACACAAGGCCAACTTTTCGTATCTCTAATCGGCTCACCTGACTTTTGCCGGCGCCTTCAACCCATGCTTCCTACTAAGCAGTTCAAGCTAAAAGTATCAGCCTCTACCTTGGCCGAAGCATGGGGCAGCTTTCTAGCAGCGCGGCCTGACATAGCTATACTTGAAATAGGATTTTATCACACCGATCGCCAACAAGCGGCGCTGCGCCGCCTTTTAGCGCAGGTGCGAGAACGGCTAGGCAATCAGGTCTACATAGTAATCGCCTTAATGGCGCCAGAGAAATTATTTTTCGGTGGAGATTTGCTGTTCTTAGACGAGGAAAGCCTCAAACCTTCCCTCTTCGTTGATTCGTTCGTCGTGCTTCCACCAGGCAATTTGCCCAGCACATCCGATATTCCTTCACAGCTCGAAAACATGTGTCAGCTAGTGGAGTTGGAATGGGAACGGCGAGCAGATGGAAAAGTTGCACTTCCAGCTTTAGGTGCTTCAGGTTGGGTTCAATCATTGGCAGACCCACAAAGCCGTGAATTGTGGATGCGTTGGCTTCCGCGCTACGCCAGCTACACCAACGAGAACCCAATTATTATTGGCCGCACTGGAACCGGTAAAACCAACCTGGCCTATGCACTGCACTTACTATCAGGACGCCCTGGTCAGTTTGTTAGCATCACGCCACGTGACTTCTCCTCGTCGGAACTTGTGCAGGCTGAACTATTCGGTGCCGTAGCAGGTGCCTATACCGGAGCCGTAGATAAGTGGGGCTTGGTAAAAAAAGCTGAGAAAGGCACGCTCTTCATCGACGAGCTCCAAAGTATCGACAAAGAACTACAAGGCAAGCTAATCACATTCATCGAGAACAAAGTCTACCGACGCGTAGGGAGTGCCGAGTCAATTGAAGCTGACGTACGCTTCGTCTTCGCCTCCAACCGCAAACTTCACGACATGATGGAGTCAAACGTATTACGTGATGACTTCGCCTACCGTTTGGAGCGTGTACAACTCGAATTAGCTGACCTCTCCGAACGACGCCTCGATATCACCGCCGCGGTTGGCTACGCATTGGCAAAAATTTACCGCCAGCGACCCCACGCACGGCGCATTGAAGGTGTTACGGCCGAGGCTTACCGTCTTCTTTTCTGCCATCGCTGGCCGGGAAACTTGCGCCAACTCGAAAACAACACTGCCCAGCTTTGCGAACGAGCAGACATGCATAAGCTACGCTGCATTGATGAAGCAATAGTACGTGAAATTCTGGAATCAAGACTCTCTGGCGCAGCATTCTCTGGGCCTGAAGTGCTAGCAGAAGCTGCCATACATCTGGCGCAACGCATACTTCGCGAATCGGTAAGTGGCTTGGAGCAAGGTGAGCAAATTTTTGCCGAATGTGCTCGCACTTCCGCTCTAAACAGCCGTGGTGGTGACATTGAAAAGGCTTCTCAGCTAATAAGCGATGACAAACGCTCGCTTGAGCTATTTGTGATTGGGCAAAAGGCCAAAGCAAAACGCGATCCATCCAGCAATGAAGGTGCCGCATGAAGCAGGTAAGCCTATCTGAATTCCAACGACTAACAGCACTCCCAGACCGGGCAGTGCTTTGGTTGCTCTACAACAACCGCATAAAATGTAGCGTTGACGCAAGTAAAGGGCTGCTAGTTGACATTGATTCTGTTGAAAATGCTGATATCGTAGGGGCGCTGACAGCACGGCAGGAGAGCGTAACGGCTCAAAACATGGAAACACTCAGTGCACAGGTGGGCGACATAATCCAGGATGAGCTGGATCGCATCGTCGATGAAGCTTGTGCCCGACTACAAACGAAGTAAGAGCATGGCCCGTACGATTATTCTCACAGTTTTTATAATTATATGTGTGTTGCTATTAGCGCCATATTTAGGCCTTGCCGGTAGAGCAGAAGAGGCTCAAACTGCTGTGCCTACACGCGCTACAGCGGGTAGCACGGCTCCAGCCGCGCAAGGAACTCCAGCCAAGTCGCTTTCAGAAGTTGAACGCATGCTTTGAACAGTCATGGTAAAGATAAACAAGATCTATACTAAGACAGGAGACGACGGCTCTACCGGGCTGGTTGGCGGAAAGCGTACCGCTAAGGATTCCCTTCGTGTAGTTGCTTATGGTGACATCGACGAACTTAACTGCGCGATTGGGGTCGCTTCCGCCTGCGCCGCACGCTGTGGCCACAAGAAAATCTGCGAACAACTAGAGCTTATTCAAAATGAACTCTTCGACGCCGGGGCCGAACTGGCAACGCCTCCTGGCGAAAGTTGGCCCGGAATGGAAGCACTAAATGAGCCGATGATTCTGAGGCTCGAAGGTTGGATCGACCAAATTACAGACAAACTTCCTGAACTACGCTCATTTGTGCTTCCAGGGAGCTCGGAACTAAATGCGTATATACATTTGGCCCGCGCCGTTTGTAGGCGCGCTGAACGCAGCTGTGTTACTCTCACCAAGCATGAGGCACTTCGCCCAGCCATAATTGTCTATCTCAATCGCTTAAGCGATTTTTTGTTCGCACTTGCTCGACACGCAAGTCATCTAGATAAAAAGGCAGAGCTATTGTGGGTGCCGGCCTCCAAGCGCAGCTCAACTTAGACTGGTCTCGCCCCAACTCCAGCGCCAAGCTTGTAAACTAACTGCGAACCAAGAACCGCCGCATACAGTACTAAGCCTGTGCTCAGGGCCAAACTCAGCAGATAAACTACGCGGAAGCCAACACGTCCATGCTTCGCATGTGCAGCAGCCATCTGCAGCGCCAATGTCAAAGGCAGCGCAAATAATACCGCACGTCCCATTACGTGATGATTAGATATAGGTTCGTCCGGGATTATAAACGCTGCGTTCGCCAAGTCGTTAGCCTGGTAACCGGAGAAAAAGGCGGAGAGGACACCAAGCATTGCTAGTAGCAGCAGCCAGGTCTGCTGACTGTGCTCAGCCTGATTACGACGCAACAAGTACCAAATTTCAAGCACAAGCACTCCGGCAATAAGTGCTGTCGGCAAGTGAACTAGAATTGGATGATAACCAGCAGGCATGTTCCCCTCGCCCAATCTATCCCAGGTATTCGTTCGCAGAGCAATCTGTTTGCGCGATTTAGGCTAGGCCTGTCGCTTAAGAGCTACGAGAGTAACGTCGTCTTTGAGCATGCGCCCGTCCCGAAACTTATTAAAATCCTTCAGCACAT
>JAIBBV010000093.1 GCA_019694465.1 Oligoflexia bacterium | reverse complement strand
AACGCAAGAGCCCCTTCTCCTTCCAATGCGGAAACAAGTACCGGCCCGGAATTCATATAGGCCACTAGCTCACCAAAAAATGGTCTTTCCCGGTGAATGGCATAAAACTGTTCTGCCTCCTTCTGCGAGAGTTTCTTCATTTGGGCAGCGATCACGCGCAAGCCAGCATCCTCGAAGCGACTGAGGATTTTACCAACAACATTCTTCTTAACCGCATCAGGCTTGATAATTGAAAACGTTCTTTCCAGGGCCATAACAACCTCGTAAGTATTTGAAATAAGGGCCATATGTGCGCAACAAATTGTAGCAGGCGACTTAAAACTGCGCCCAAAGAGTATCGAAATTAGGCTTTTAACTCAAGTCGCCGCGATTTAGGGGGCTTTCGCCAAGAAAACTCAGTGCGGCCGGAAATCAGTTCTTGAATACGCTCGGCGATTGCCACACCCCCTATAATTGGGCTCGCCAACGAAAGCCAGTATTATTTACTGGTATTTAATGATGGCCTCCAGCCTTAGACAGACTTCAAAAGGCGCCCAACACAAGCGGCGATACGATCACAGCCTGACTCGACAGCCACATCTGGCGCCGCCACGGACAAACGAATGGCATCATCATCACCGAAGGCTTCACCAGGCACACAAGCTACTTTGCCCTCATCCAGCAGATAGCGTGCGAACGAACTGGACTTAAGCACTAGCGGATTCTTGCAGCGATCGCGCAACTCGGCAAAGGTAACATACACGTAGAAGGCCCCAATTGGTTGGCTATTGATCCTTAGACCGGGAACTGCGCTGAGTATCTCAACTGCTCGCCCAACACGCCGAGCATAACTTTTAACTGCCGCAGTCAAAGAATCCATTGGGCCATTCAGTGCAGCTACAGCGGCATATTGCGCTACGCTATTAATATTGGAGGTAGTTTGACTCTGGTGCTTTACCATCGCGTCAATGATTGCAAGTGGCCCAGCCGCCCAACCGACACGCCACCCAGTCATCGCAAAACTCTTGGAGCAGCCAGCAGCTGTAATCGTACGGTCAGCAAGCTTGGGGCAGGCCTTGGCGAACGAGACAAATTTGAAATCCCTGAAGACTATTTTTTCATAAATTTCATCCGACAGTATTAAGACATGCGGATACTTCTCCAGAACCGCCCCCAAGGCTTTAATCTCAGCTTCGCTGTAGCCGAGTCCAACTGGGTTTGAGGGACTATTGAAAATGAACATCTTAGTGCGTGGAGTAATCGCCGCCTCAAGTTCTTGAGGGCTAAGCTTAAAGGCGCGCTGCGCCGGCGGACGAACGAATACGGGAACGCCACCAGCCATTTCAATCATCGGCACATAGCTCACCCAGTAGGGCACCTGCAGAATGACTTCATCCCCGGGATTCAGAACACAATCTAGACACGAATAAAGGGCCTGCTTGCCACCGTTAGTTACAATAATTTGCTTTGTTTCAAACTTCAGGCCGTTCTCACGCCAATATTTGTCTACAATCGCCTTTAATAGGTCAGGAATACCGGCAGTGGCCGTATACTTGGTCTTGCCATTTCGCAAGGCCTCGACAGCAGCCTGCTTGATATGCTCTGGAGTATCGATGTCGGGCTCGCCAATGCTTAGATCAACCACATTCTGGCCTGCTGCATTTAATTCAGCTGCCCTTGTCTTGATGGCGAAAGTCTCACTCTGCTTGAGGCGCGCAGCCTTCCGGCTCACGAAATCAGTCATGTTCCACCCTTCTCGTCATTTCTTGCGTTTCAATTTCTTAAGCAGAGCATCTTCTACAGCACGTGGCACCAGCGTATGGACGCTACCTCCCAACATGGCCACCCCTTTCACCATAGTCGAGCTAATATAGGAGTTCCTCTCGTTGGTGATTAAAAATACCGTTTCCATCTCTTGGCGCAGATGCCTATTCATTAAAGCCATCTGCATTTCATATTCGTAATCACTTACTGCACGTAGGCCACGTACGATCACGCGAGCATCAACTTTTTTTGCAAAATCGACTAGCAACCCTGAAAAGCTAAGCACCTTTGTGCGCTTGCCGTAGTGCTTGAACTCTTTTTTTAGTAATTCTACCCGCTCATCCACAGAAAAGAGATGTTGTTTTTGGGGGTTATGCAAAACCGCTACCACTAAGCGATCAAATATTTTAAGAGAACGCTCAACAATATCGACGTGACCATTGGTCAATGGATCGAAGGAGCCAGGAAATACTGCTATCGATTGGTTACCCATACGCCGCCACTATAGTGCAAGCCAGGCGCTGCTACAATTACGAGACTCGAGATGTGGTTTCCTAAGCACCTAGAGCCTGCCCCCATCTAACCAGTTGAACCTCCGTGAGGTCTGCGCACTCTGTTGTTAAAATTTGCATTATATAGACCACAGAGTTCGTAGAGTATTTTGGGTCAAGCTCCTCAGACTGGGGCTACTCCATAATGCGCACGCGTATTTTTGCGCATGGCACCCCAAGGATCTGATTCATAATGTAATTATGAGAGGAGGACAGTACAACGGCTTGTCTGTCCCTATAACCATCTGTATTCTTTATGAGATAGTACGAGCAAAGAGTCCCGTTCTAGAATCTTGAGTTCATAATGGTGAATAGCATGGATCTAACTACGCTCCCGGCCAAACAAAAGCGATTGAAGACATGGTCAGCGTTAGCAGATGAAGTTGCCGACGACTCTCTGAAGCAGGAGCTGTTG
>JAIBBV010000016.1 GCA_019694465.1 Oligoflexia bacterium | reverse complement strand
CGCAAGGACTCGAACCTCGATTTTCAGGGTCAGAACCTGACGTGCTACCATTGCACCACGGGCGAATAGGTAATGGAACCAGCAACTTATGACTAGCAAAGGAGGCTGGTAGCCTGAACGCAGCCATCTTAGCGGACTATATGGACGAAATGCAAACCCCTGAGCGCAGTTAGCGCTACAAGTGCATGCAAATAGTAGCCGTAGAGTACCCTTTTTGGTGCCTCCCCTCGCTTTAAATCAATATATCTGTTATTCCACTGCTTCCGTTCGACACTACGTGGCCCCATCGTCTAGCGGTCTAGGACGCTGGCCTCTCACGCCGGAAACATGGGTTCGAGTCCCATTGGGGTCACCACCTTCTTTTCTGTACGCCTATGGATCTTAAAACTGGCTTAGCAAATATGCTCTGCAACGGCGTCATCATGGACGTCGTCAACGTTGAACAAGCGCGCATAGCAGAAGACTCGGGTGCAGTGGCCGTAATGGCACTTGAGCGCGTGCCTTCTGATATTCGTCGCGATGGTGGCGTCGCTCGCATGACGGATCCAGAGATCATCGAAGGCATTAAAGCTGCAGTTAGCATCCCGGTTATGGCGAAGGTCCGCATCGGACATTTTGCGGAAGCCCAAATCCTCGAGGCCATTGGTATAGATTTCATCGATGAGTCAGAAGTTTTAACTCCTGCTGATCCTACTTACCATATTGATAAGTTTGCCTTTAAAACTCCTTTCGTTTGTGGCGCCTGTAATTTAGGAGAGGCCCTGCGCCGCATTCGCGAAGGTGCTGCCATGATTCGCACCAAGGGCGAAGCTGGTACAGGAAACGTGATCGAAGCTGTTAGGCATATCCGCCAGGTCAATGAAGAGATCCAACTCCTGACACAATCGTCTGAGGCAATTCTGGAACTCAAGGCCAATGAATACCGTGTTCCGCTTGAGTTGGTAATGTTGGTGGCCAAGGTTAAAAAACTACCCGTCCCAAATTTCGCTGCCGGTGGGGTAGCGACACCGGCCGATGCCGCAATGCTGCGCCAGTTGGGTGCAGAGTCAGTATTTGTAGGTTCTGGAATATTCAAATCTGAAAACCCGGCTCGCTTGGCCAAGGCAATTGTTGAAGCAACTTGCTATTACGAAGACTCCAAAAAACTTTTGGAAGTATCACGTGGACTAGGCAAGGCCATGGCTGGGCTTGATATTGCCGCAATTCCTGCCGACAAGCGCATGGCCGGCAGAGGCTGGTAAACATGTCCCCCTCAGTCGGAGTACTAGCGCTTCAGGGGGCCGTCGATCCACACCTTGAGATGCTGGATCGCCTTAATGTCCAGGGCCGAAAGGTAAAACGTCCAAGCGATCTGGATGGGCTTACTCATATTATTCTCCCGGGCGGCGAAAGCACGACTATGCTGCGCCTACTTGCGCTTTCTGGACTGGATGCCGCGCTTAAAGTCTTTGCCAAGCACAGCGCCGTGTGGGGCATTTGCGCAGGTGCAATCTTGATTGCACAGGAGGTGGTACATCCAGCGCAGCGCTCGCTTGCCCTAATAAATATGCGAGCCCACCGCAATCATTACGGATGCCAACTTGACTCATTTAAGCAACTGCTGCAAATCGAAGGCTTGGCGCAGCCTGTCGAGGCCGATTTTATTCGCGCACCCTTGCTTGAAGCATTGAGCGATAAGGTGCAAGTTTTGGCGCGCCGTGGCGATGAATCTGTGCTACTACGACAGGGGCGCATCTTAGCAAGCTCATTTCACGTGGAGCTGGGAGTCAAGACAGACCTGCATCGTTATTTTCTTAGCATCTAAACTCGCCCAATTTACTTAAATTCCGTAACAGAATTGAGTGGATCGCTTTGCTCGCAATGCGATCCCTTTAAGTTTGCTTAGGGCATTTTTGTTACGGGCTCTTATTTTCCTGATGCCCCTGACTCGACCAGGCTATATCGATACAGCACCACATCGTGCCCATCTTGCAATGTTTCTTTACGCGCATAACCTTGCTGCTGAAGCAGGTCGAGCAATGACTGCTTAACCTGATAAGCCAGCAACAAGAAGTCTCCCTTAGGTAGTGCGCTAGCCACATATTGTGCAGCAGCATGGGTCTCCACGCTAAGTGGCAATAGGTCGAATCTAAGATTGGGAGCGTAATAGGAAAGCGGTGCACCCAAATATTCTCTAGTATCGGCCGACGCTAACCATTCTAAACTTTTGCTCTCAACTAGCCCTGGCTGCACCATTAGCGCTACAGGCTTTTCGCTCTCAATTGCATATATTTTAGCTGTCGCGCTTTTCCAACCTTCATCGTAAATGCCATGTCCAAATGCATTCACAAGGATAGCTCCTGCTAGCACCAACACTGCTAGCTGCTTGAATCGCGCTGGTTGAAGGCAGGATACAAAAGCTGCATAAGCCAAGGCTAGCGCCCCAACCTGCCAAACGTAATAGCGACTCTTAAAAATCGAGGTGCCACTAAAGTAACAAAGTACATAAAAGATCAGCGGCGGAAGCACATACCATATCAACAGCCCCAGCCAAGTCTGTCGTGAAACGCTTGAAAGTTTAACGCGAGCGCCATTGAGCGCGGATTTACCGAGCACAAATGTAACACAAGCAGCTATGAAGATACTTTTAGAAAAATAGGCTTCCAAAATTTCTGAGAACGCCGGCAACTCTTCAAACTCCAACACTTCCTTTTGCGTGCTTAGCGCCATAAGCTGCAAAATGCCTGGTGCAAAACACAGCAAAGCCGCTATCCATGCCAAGAGTAACTTTAGCGGCGACAAAGTCGAGCCTTGCCCTCGTGCATGTAGGTAAGCAAGCAAGTGAACTATAAAAAAGAAAACAAAGAGTGAATGCCCATAAAGCATCAAGGCTGAAGAAAAAATAAACAGCAGCGCCTGTCCGGCACTTTGCAATCTGCACCAATTAATTAGCGCCTGTAGAGATAGGAATGTGAAGAAAAAGCCAAAGGCATACGGCCTAGCACTTAACATCAACTCAACTCTTGTTGATGTAAGCAGGGTTAATGTAGTTACCAAGGCAGCAGGAAAGCCAAACATGCGCTGTGCAAGTGAGGCGATGACCATGAATGCCCCAGCGAGAAACGCAAGGGATGGAATTCTGAGCGCTAGCTCGCTACCCCCGGCAAGCTGCTTCCAAAACCATAGCAAACAAAAGTAGAGTGGCGACTGCCCCTGAAAAGCAAAAGCTCTCTGCCAGGCCTCCGCCAGCGAATCCTTAATAACCCAAAATGTGACGCTTTCGTCGATCCATAGGGTACGAAAGAGTACCCCTTGGCGCAGAAATACAGCCAACACCAAAAGTGTCGCTGCCATAAGCAGTAACTCTTCCCTGCCCCAAGAATTATCCTTAGTTTCAGCCACTTGCATGCCCTATAGGCTATCCGATGTATAGGCTTAGGGATAGCCTGGGATTTGAGTACAGCCAAGTGTAGACGTATACTTTTCTGTCGTATGGCAGTTGAGCATGACAAAGGCGTTCCTAATCCTCTTCGAGAAAGACTTACTTCTGGCGTAGCAATCGCCGCACTTGGCAGGCCTGAAGATGCCTTGCCCCTGCGCGAAAACGCTAGCGCAATACTGCTGGCGGCTCAGTTCGGAGGGAAAAACTTAAATGCCGATTTCAGTAGCCCCGGCTTTGGAATGCCCAGTCCTAAACCCGGCAATCATGATGGCTACGCACAGGCTGGATTTAGACGGTTTGGTGAATTCGCCAACAAGCCACTTGTCTTGGCAACGACCGAGCCAGCCAATGTCGCCAAGGCAGTCGCACTAGGGTGTCTACTGGGAGTTTTCCCGCACACACGCGAAGAAATTGGCTCTGGAATGCGCTTACAGGTATTTGCGGAAGCAGCTGATCGATTTTTAACTGACCTAGTTCATGGTTGGCCAAGTTGGAGCGGGGCAGAGTCAGTAGCACTGGCAATAGCTAACTATCATGCCTCTAAGCTAGCAAGAGTAGCCGATCTACCAAAACTTGCGGGTAAGATAGATGAGATTTTGCGCGCTAAAAGTTTAGATCAGTTCGCCGAAATAGCAGGACAGGAGGAACATCGAATCGCTCTAGCCGAATCATTTAACAGAGAGGTCTTTCGTGGGCGAAATATCTCGGTTGTAGCCGTTGACGAAACTACTAGCGCTGGATTCCATCCACCAACTTTTTGTGGTCTACGGGATAATGGTGACTGTACTGTGGAAATTTGCGTACTGGCACGCCGCGAATTAGGCTGGGTGTCTGTCTTTGCAGGTACCAAAGAGGCCTCTCAGCTATCTTTGGAACATGGATTGCTTCACGCAGCCGATACAATGAACACCCACCCCGTTTCAACTGATGGTAGGCCCATAACAACCTGGGGCGGAAATTTTAATCGACTAGGGATGGGAGCAGTGCGTCTAGCCCCCGATGAGTGCTGGCGGGTAGCAAAAGAGGTTGCGCGCTATATCGCTACCCTCGCTTAAATCTTTGCTCTAAACCGCAAACTCTCGAATTCAGCAATAAGTAGTCTTCTGAATGGTATGCAGATGGCTTCGAGTAAGTATTTGTACAGGTCATAAAGACAAAGCCGCCTGGTACTTGCGTTAATTAAGACACCCAGCCTGTACAACAGACAGCTCAATCTCGGCTACGCCTGCCGTAATCATCGACTGGCTCCACATGAATGAGTACGTGCGCTACAACTGGCAACTGCGCGCGCACAGCGTCATTTACATTATGCGCGATTTCATGCCCCTGCCGAATACTGGCATCGGGGTTACACAAAATATCGAGGTCGACGTAATACTCAAAACCTGTCTTGCGTACCCAACATTTATGCGTGCCCAAAACACCGGGGATTTTAGCCGCGATGTTCCGCACCTGTTCAGCAATCGCGGGATCAGGCGCTGTATCAACGAGCTCCATGAGAGCCGGTTTAAGAAGGTGCACAGCGTTCAGTGCAATTACTCCAGCTGCAATCAATGCTGCAAAATCATCTGCGCTCTCATACCCCGGCCCGCCCAGCAGAGCGATCGAAATCCCGACAAAGGCGGCAGCTGATGTAATAGCGTCACTACGGTGGTGCCATGCATCCGCTTTTACGGCTGAACTGGCGACTTCATCACCAATCGCAAATACCCTTCGAAATAGGGTTTCCTTAACCAGGATTACTGCCAACAGCACCAAGAGCGTGTATGGTTCAGGCGCATGATGGGGGGTAACAATTTCTCGCACGCTTTCAACGCAAATCAAAATAGCGGCGCCAAGCAGGAATAATGCTGTAGCAAGTGTCGCTAGCGGCTCAAACTTTCCATGACCATAGGGGTGGTTTTTATCAGCCGGCCGCCCCGCCACACGTAATGCTGCGAAAACGATCAAAGACGCCACCACATCAGAAGCAGATTCGATGGCATCGGCGACTAAGGCATAGGAATTCCCAAAGAATCCGGCACTGCCCTTAATCAGCGCCAAAACTGCGTTGACGGCAACTCCTAGCAAGGCTGACCGAGAGCCACGTCTTGAAGCTGTTTCGCGCGTAGAATTCATAATGCCTGTGAAAGTATCCATTTCACAAGGCTGACTACAAGAACAGTGGCCTTTTCATAATCAATTTTATCTCGACCTGGCTCCACTACAGCACCCAGTGAAGTGACGCTAAAAACAGGAGCACTATGCTTGAGGGCTTGAATATTGAGGATCGGCCGCCCCAAGCTTTGAGTTGCCTCACTAGCCTTGCCATCACGTAGAAAGCGCACATCTAAGCGAATTTTAGCGCTAGCATGCCTAGTCGCAAGTGTCTGTAGGATCAAAAGTGCAACCGCTCGACTGCCCGAGTCTCCCTCTACTATGCAAGTTACCCGAGGCCCATCAGCTGCTCCAAGCCAGCCATTAAGAGCACTATCATCTTCTTGAGCATCATTGAGTAGCACATGCAACTCACGGGTAAGGCGGCCCCAATCATTGCCTAATTGATTTTCAAGCTCCAATAATTCGCCAGAATCTAAAACAGTTGAGTCCGACAGACGGCGAGCATGCAGCCTGGCTACGCGCGATGTCATATAATCGACAGGCGCATAGTCGTCAGTAAGCAGAGCATAGCGGTCGAGCGCAAAGCGAGCTGGATCGACAGAAAGCGTCGGTAGATCTCTAAAAAATGGGGTCGCTGCTGCGCTACGCATGCGCTCTTCAAAAGACAAGCGGCTATTAGCTGCCAGCCCCACAAAGATCAGGTTTTGTGGATCATAGAATCGGCTCGACTCAGCAGCAAAGAAGTAGCTATCTTTGAAGCTCTCCTTAAAGGTGCGCATCTCAGACATTGTCAACGAGGGGCGCGAACGAGAGATGCTTCCAATAAAATTGCCGAAAAAGAATCCATCTGGACTAAGCTTACTCTGCACTAGGGAGAAAAATTCTTGCGTCGTAAAGTGTGCAGGAATTGAGTACAGGGAATGATAGGCATCTCCAAAAATCAAATCATAGGGCTCCGTCACATCATGCAGAAACCGTCTTCCGTCGCTGATGTGCACCCGTAAGCGATCGCTTTTAGGCAGTCCGAAATAGCGCTCGGCTACATCTTGGAGTTTTGGCTCAATTTCAACTACATCTACAATCGCATTGGGAAACTCCTGTACCAACATTTTAGGGACTAAGAATGCCCCGCCCCCGATTACAAGTACGCGCTTGGGGCCACCTGGGATCAACTCCGCCAAATGATAAAATCGCAAAACAGGAAATGCTGGTTCATCAGAATCCGTGAAAACAGCTCCTGACATTGTCTTATCTTGGCGCAAGACTAGCGAACTTTTGTCATCAATCACTTCCTTCCAGACTGATATGCGCTCGTATACGCCGTCCCGCATGTAAAGCGCGTCAGCCTCAAAGGATGGGATTAAAGGTATAAGCATCGCAAGTAATAGACCCAAGGCGGTGATCACAAGCGCTGATGCAGGCCGCTGAGGAACAAAGAAATATCCACAAGCACCAAGCAGGACCAGCAACACACCGGTACCGAGCATAATCTGATTCACTCCAAAGTACGGAATGAATATAAAGCCTGCTCCGAGGCTGCCGCTAATTGAGCCGCAGGTTGACCAGAAAAATGTGGTGCCCGAAATGCGCCCGATTCCACGCTGTGGATACTTATCAGCTTGTAGCTTAATAGCGTATGGAGAAAGCATCCCCAACAAGAGGTTTGGCACAAAAAACAGAATCAGAGCCGTAACAAGTGGGCCCTCAACCGTAGTAAGCGCATAGGCCAAAACTGGCAGCAAGAATAGGCCCAAGGCATGGAAGATAAGGACTAAGATTCCGCTGAATCCAATCAGCTTAAAAAAGTATTTTTCAGAAGGCTCCCTATCAGCGTGGAGTCCTCCATAGTAATAGCCCACCGACAAAGCTAAGAGGATAGTGGTCAAAACGCTCGAAAAATTGAAGATGGTATTTCCAAAGTATGGGGACAGAATTCTAACCGCTACCACCTCAATCACTAACACCGCTGCGCCGGTTAGGAAGACAAGGGGCAAAAGATAGTTCCATTTTCGCATAAAAGTCGCCGTTGAAATTGTACGTTAAAACTAAGCGAGCCGGACCGCGTTTGCAAAGGGGGAATGGGGCATATTTTACAATCAGGTCTGAACAAGACAGAATAGACAGCAACGTATGGCGCCTGTTCTAAGTGCACAAAAAGTATCGAAGATTTTTGGCATCACTCCCCTCTTCTCTGGCTTAACTCTGGGAATCGAGGCTGGTGAGCGTGTTGCCATTGTTGGCCGTAACGGCTCTGGTAAGTCTACCTTTATCAAGATTCTGGCAGGACTTGAGGAACCGGATGAAGGAGCGGTTGCTCGCAAGCGCGACCTGCGCCTAGCACTTGTGCCTCAGATTGACGTATTTACCCCCGGCACAAGCGCCTATGAGACTTTGAATGCCGCGCTACCCGAACACGCACACTCAAGAGAAAAGCGTATCGGCGAAATTATGGCCTTGATTGGCTTTCGGGACAAAGCGCAGTCAGTCGATAACATGTCCGGCGGCGAACGCAAACGTCTAGCGATCGCCCGCGCTCTAATTCAAGAGCCAGAGCTATTACTCTTAGACGAGCCGACTAATCACCTCGACATAGCAGGAGTGCTATGGCTGGAGGGCGTACTAAAAAATGCGCCCTTCGCAAGTGTTTTCATCAGCCACGACCGCTATTTTATACAAAATAGCGCTGAGCGTGTTGTCGAAATTGATCCGCAGTATCCAAATGGATGCCTTGCTGTAAAAGGAAGCTATGCTGACTTTCTTGAAACGCGCGCGGTATATCTGGAACAAGTTGAGCAGTACCGGGCTAGTTTAGCCAACATAGTGCGACGTGAAGTAGCCTGGCTGCGACGAGGGGCAAAGGCTCAGCGCAAAAAGGATAAAGCCCGCACAGATCAGGCCAAGGATCTTATTGCGGAGCTACAGGGTTTAACGCGCCACGAGTCCAGTGCGAAATTAGAATTCTCAGCGACAGGGCGAAAGAGCAAAGAACTTGTTAAGGCTGAAAACTTGGGACAGGCAATTGAGGGGCGAGCTCTTTTTGCAGGCTTAAGTTTCGTGCTTTGTCCGGGCAGCAAGTTGGGCGTGTTGGGCCCAAATGGCAGTGGCAAAACTACCTTCTTACGCACTGTTTTAGGAGTGCTGCCACCTACTTCAGGTCGAGTAGTGCTGGCTTCGCGCTTGAGAACTGCTTTTCTCGATCAAATGAGGAGCGGAGTAAATCGCGACCAGACTTTGAAACAAGTGCTGGCACGGGACACTGACGCGGTGGTGTTTAATGGCGAGGAAATCCACGTTGCAGGATGGGCACGTCGCTTCCTCTTCCGAAGTGAACAACTTTCATTGCCTGTCAGTAAGCTCTCAGGCGGCGAACAAGCGCGAGCAATTTTAGCCCGTCTAATGGTAGAGCCGGCTGATGTGCTTGTACTGGACGAACCCACCAACGACCTTGATATTCAAACATTGGAAGTCTTGGAGGATGCACTGCTTGAGTTCCCAGGCGCTCTGATTCTGGTTACACACGATCGCGCCCTACTCGACAGAGTGTGTCAGGCTGTCGTTGGACTTTCTGGACGTGGACAATCTGAGCTTTTTGCCGATCACGAGCAGTGGCTGAACTGGTTGGCGCTGTTACCTGCGGAGCGCACTGCTGAAACCAAGCTTGAAACAACCAAAACACCAACAAAGCGCAGCGGACTTACATTTACTGAGAAGCATGAGTATGAAAAGATCGAGCGCAAGATTTCATCAAAGGAAGCGCAGTTAAAAGAAATTGAGGCTCAAATGAACGACCCCGCTATAGCTTCCAGCTCCGAACAGCTAAACGCAGCCTGCCAAAAGCTGGCCCCCGTTCAAGCAGAAGTTGATTCCTTTTTTGCGCGCTGGAGTGAGCTAAAGGCCAAAACCCTCGAATAGGTATAATAGTTCCCCCCCCCCCCCCAAAAAAAAGGAATTTACCTGTTCTCAAGAGTGCACAAAGCCGTGGAACGTCTTTAGTTCCGTCGTTATCACGGCATTGATTGATCACAGGTAGATTCTCTACGGGGAAACGGTGCGACCAAAACTCTCGATCGATCCAGAGTGCGCGGTTTCTTGTGCCGATTTGATTGGCGCACGCCAGTGATTCTAAACAGGCAATTCTTTTTTATACTCCAGTAAATTTCGAGTTATAAGAGCTACGGCAAGGCCTTGCAGAATCTGCTAGCACTCATTAAGGTCCACTGAATCCCCTCACATTTTCTCTTCATGAAGACACCGGGCCGATCGACAAGTTGTAAAACTGGGATATTGCCAAGCTGCGCACTCAGTTTTAAAGCTTGCCTCGAGGGAGTCTCATCACTTAGCTTAGCCTCGATTAGTAGGAGTGGGGTTTTTTCACGAGTAACCAGGAAGTCAACCTCCTGCTTCTCCTTATTCTTAATATAATTTATATTAATTTCCCTATACCCCATATCCTGTGTTGTGTGAGCCCACTTCAGCAGATGTGAGGCCACCATATTTTCAAAGAGAGCTCCCGCTTCCGAAACCTCTGAATAGTCCCACAGGTAGACCTTTCTCTCTTTTTTTGACGCTCTCGGCATCCGCTTACTATAGGGAGAGATGAAATAAAAATAGTAAAACTCTTCAAGGCACTGAGTCCACAGTCGAATAGAATCATGAGACACTTCGAGATCTTCCCGCATAGCATTCAAACTGAAAGGTTGTCCAATTCGGGACGGGATAAGAGCTACCATCTGCTCAAGTAGGGCCAGTTCACGAATTCGTGTCAGATCCCTAATATCTTCTCTAACTAAGCGCTCATGCCGCTGTGCTCGCCATTTTCTAGTAAATTCTAACGACTGCGTCAGAAAGCTCTCAGGGAAACCGCCATGAACCTTCAGTCTCTCCCACGCCTCATGGGCTTTGGGCAGATCTGTCTCGTCAGATTCCAGGATATCAGCAATCTCAAGTTCGCAAGGTACTTGATCGGGATGCAGTATCTCTCCCACCGAAAAAGGGTGTAAACGAAATAAAATGTATCTACCGAGCAAGCTATCACCGCCACGCCGATAAACATCCAAACGTGCACTGCCGGTTACCCAAATTCGGCACTGCTCCCAATACTTATCAAAATAACCTTTTAAGAAATTCTTCCAGCGCGGAGCCTTGTGTATCTCATCAAAGTAAACATGCTCATTTTCAGCAAAAATCGAGCGTGGTGAAGTCGATATTAAGTGGCGGTCATCTAGATTGTCCCAATTAAAAATTGGGCCCGGAAAGTACTGGATTAGTTGGTGCAGAATAGTAGTCTTGCCAACTTGACGTGGGCCAGTCACAAAGATCATTTTCTCGTACTTTTCGCGTTCCCGGCGCAAAATAGCGCTAAGTGTTCGTTGGTGCTGCATGTTATTTAGTCTATCGGTAAACCCAAAAAAAGTCATGACTTTTTTTGGGTTTACCGATAGCAGACGAAAAGTGCCGCAATATTAGCTAGATATACCAAGGGGCTTCGATGTACTGATCTACCTGTGAGCAAATCAATACCCATATTCTGGGCCCCATACTACTTCGGCGCACTTGGCGACTTATCACTTTCGTACGAGGTTTATGGCTTCCAGCCCTCACGCTGAAATTCGCGGCGTTCCGCTCGAGTCTTTTGGCCTTCGTTACTCGAGTACACGTTAGTTTACGTCTCAATCCATAAAATTTACCGATGACCATAAGAGGAATCTGGCCCTCGCTGGCGCGGCCCAGCCATGTTAGGGCTTATCGCAAAGCTAAAGCTTTGCTAAAGCACCTCCTGTCGCCTCTCTTTTGGGTGAGTGCCCAATGCTATTATTTCACGGTCCGCATGCGCTTATAATACAATGTCAGGAATACCTTTGCATATTTGCGTGCTTTGAATAGACAACTTCAAGCTGGTAAACTTGTTTAGCCTGTGACGAATCAATAAAATTGTTGAAAAAGGACCAGTCGGGTTCTACGGTTTTGCCTACCCAAATCCACAGGTAAATTCACCGCAATGACGGCGGGAGCGACATTTCTCGTCATTGCGAGGAGCACTGAGCAAAGCGAAGTGCGACGAAGCAAACTCCGAAGCATGAATTGCAAACAAATCTCAGTCTAAATTTGCCGAGGGTCAATTGTCACTGTATGTCCAAAAGCGCAATACTGCTTGCGCCTATAACTGAATCAACCGTGGACGCAACCGCGTTCTGTAGGAAGGCGGCAACGCGCTACCTTCTGGTACCCCAACCCAGGCAAAAGTCAGGCTACGACCAAGTTCTGTAAGCGACACCTCTAACGCAAGCTTTCCATCGTAAGCGCCATTTACCGACGCGATACTTAACAAGCCAGCGGCTGATAGCTGCTTAGCAGTGCCGATGACCGCATCTTTCGCGAAAAAATTCTGAGGATCGACAGTAGCCTTACTACCGATTGAATACATCTCTTGTAACTTGAAAGGTCCACGATAAGCTCGTTCGAGAATAGCTAACGCTGGGTTCTCCAGCTGCCGCTTAATCGGAGCTGCCCCGCTCCATGACCAGACAAGCAGCGGCTGCCTAACAGTTGAATCTCGATGGTAAGGGTGCTTATCAACAACACGGAGGAGCGAAAGAACTTGCAAAGCAGAATTCAAGCGATGTTCTCCGGCCTGAGAGACTGGATTGAAAATTCCAAGTTCATGCGCCAGTTCTCGAGTGGTAAGCAGGCATCCTCTAGCCGCTGCGAGAACTTCGAGGGCTTTAAGCGCCAAGTTACGCCCACCTGACGGCGCTTTCCGCCAATTTAATGCATCACTAAATGGATGAGGCTGCCCGAGCCAGGGACGAGGTGCCGCAAAGAAGCCGGCCTCATTTCGATAGCGGGTGACCATGTGAGAGAGCGCTGCCCGCATTGGCACCCCATCAAGGCCCCCCATGCCAGGTCGAAGCGCAAGCGCTGCAACAACCTGGACTACATTGGGCTGTCCCCCGATCTCTGCAGCAAGCGCGAGGCAAGTTTCCAGCACGGCGATTTGCGCAGGAGCTCTTTCAGCCTCAACAGACTGTCGCCCTTGAGAGATCAACCTACGCTGGCTAGCGAGTTCCGCCACAACCGGAACGGTTGGAAAGTCAGCAAGGGCTCCCCCCTGCCCTTCGCGTAGCTTCACTCGGTTTCCGGGTCTCCAGAGGCGGGCTACGTGATGTGCGACCGCTAGATCCCATGGCGTAAGCCCCAAGCCATCATTCGGCGCTGCAGCGCGTCCATTTCTTCCGAATTGCGCAAAGCTTGGAGGAACTCCATCTCTAAGAAGAGCGGTCACAAAGTTCGACTGGCCTAGTTGAAAAGGAGCAGCTACGTGCGCCTCAGGCGAATTTACAAAGGCATGAGATCCAATTCGCATTATGAATTTACTAAATAAAAGCTGAGGAAAATCTCACCGGCTAAGAAATTCAGCCAAGATACTAAGACTGCCAGTGCGCGGTTCCGTCCGCGTTAAAAGTTAGCGTGCTCTCCCGGGAAACGTAACTGGAGTTAATGCTTAGTTTATCCCCCTCAACCTTAAGCCGAGCGAAGTAGTCGGAGGTCGCCCCTTCCGCTCCAATTAATTCTTGAACCACTCGCTTGAAGCTCGCGCCGATTCCACGCTCGATGAACGAGATCACGAGCCTTCCTTCTCCTTTCTCAATTGAAATTCTATGGTCGGGAGTTTTTAAGGATCCAGCTACTACAAATTGCCCATCGGGATAAATCTTCAAAGTACCCGGAGCGTCACTGAAGCGTACTTCGAAAACGCCAGCTTTCTTCTCCACCGTGATGTTGATTCCCGATATCTGCTCAAGAAATTGAGGGCCAATAACTTGCCTCTCACTTGTGTGAGACGGGGAACTTGGAACAGCGGCTCCATCAGCGCCCGACTCCAGTCTCTGCACCGGCTCATTACCAGGACTTGGCAACATAATTTTTCCTCCACAACCCTGCTTTTGTTATGCGAAAGCGTGAGCAGTCTGTAGCTTAGGTCAACTACTAGAAAGCAATAGCGATATGCCTCACTAAAAAGGTAATTATAGAGATGAGGTTTTAGTAGGATAGAGTAGTCGATGCCGCACATCGAAGGTCAGTGAAAGAGGAGACTGACCTATGACGAAGGGTTCAAAAAGAGAGTATTATCAAGCGATTATACGGCGGTATCACCGTAGTGGACGCGTGGCGAAGAGTAAAATCCTAGACGAGTTCTGTCAAAAATACACAAAATAAATTGGTACAAGGTAGCTCCGATTTCCCAGAGAATTCAATTAATTGCAGCAGTGCCCAAGTGCCAATCCACTGAGGCTTGGCTCATTGCTAATTAGGTCTGCTGTTACGTATTTCTGGACAATACTATTAGGATAAGTGAATGCCGGCACCGGACGAAGTTTTCCAAGTCAGATAGCTTGGAATAGAAAAGACAGGGTATCCTTCGAATATTGCTAATTAATCCGAGCTACCTTGTACCATTTTCCTTGTACCATCTTCCTTAATGGTAGAGCCCGCTGATGTGCTTGTACTAGACGAGCCGACCAACGACCTAGATATTCAAACATTAGAAGTGCTGGAGGATGCGCTGCTTGAATTTCCAGGCGCTCTGATTCTGGTTACACACGATCGCGCCCTACTAGACAGAGTGTGTCAGGCTGTGGTTGGACTTTCTGGACGTGGACAATCTGAGCTTTTTGCCGATCACGAACAGTGGCTGAACTGGTTGGAGCAGCTACCTGCAGAGCGCACTGCTGAAACCAAGCTTGAGACAACCAAAACTCCGACAAAGCGCAGCGGGCTTACATTTACTGAGAAGCATGAGTACGAAAAGATCTAGCGCAAAATTTCATCAAAAGAAACGCAGTTAAAAGAAATTGAAGCTCAGATGAACGACCCCAATATAGCCTCCAACCCCGAACAGCTAAATGCAGCCTGCCAAAAGCTAGCCGCTGTGCAGGCAGAAGTTGATGCCTTGTATACGCGCTGGAGCGAGTTAGAGTCCAAGGCTACCGAATAGGTAAATATTACTATTCCCTAGCGTGCTCCATATTGATTGAAGCTAACCTCAAAAATTGGCTAGAGGCGATCTCATGATTGATAAATTTGAGATAACTTCTAGTCGGACGAAGGACGGTCCGGCAAACGCCAAAGGCGTTTGTAGCGAAGCCCTGATAGGTCTTGCAAAAATCAGTTCTCATGCGCATTGGCCTTTGTGCTAGCATTAACCAAACTTGGGTGCCTACCAAAGTATTCCAGCGTCGGCCTAGTTCGCGGCTTGGAAATACAAATTGACATAATTTTTACATGGTCAGCACATCGAATCATCACCAACGCACCAACCTGGCGATAGCAATAACATCAGTACTGGGATTCGGGTGTAGCTCGTTTGGCTCGTCAACAGTTGCCCCGGAACAAGCTGCCGCTGCAGTTGAGCGCTTCTCCAGCAGCGATGGCGTCCCAAACGTCACATCAAAATACTCGCTTGGGATGCGCCTTTTTGATGAACTGGCCGCGCATCAATTCCCCAATATTATGCGCCTGCAAGGCATACGATTAGTTACCTGGGCGGGGTCTTCTGCAGAAGATCAGTCAGGTTTCGTTGACATTCAATTTGATCACCAAGCTAAGGTTGGTTCGTTTAGAGGGGCCTACTTTGTCGCCCCAAACAATTCTGGCTCGACTGATCCCCTTGAACAATATCGCGTTGGGCCAGAGTTGGTAGGTACTTACGTTGCTAAGGAAATACCTGCACCTTCTGGCCGACGGTATCGAGTCTTAGAGGTTGAGTTTAAGTCTATGATCGCAGACTGCAAGGTGATCGCAATGCAATCTGTGCGCTCAGAAGCGGAACGACAAGACGATCTTAAGGCTGGTCGTACGCCTATTCTATTATCAATATCATTTACGCCCGGCGTTGCAGGCACACTTATGGGAATTGATCCTGTTGAAAGTGTTGCTCCTATTCGCTGCTATGTAGACACTGCTGGAAATCTGATCAGCGCTTCTGGCGATGGCCCAAAATCTATCGCAAAAGAAAACCCTGACGCTTTCGCAAATGCAGAAACTTTTGAGAGCTTGGCAAGCGACGACGGATCGCTAGCGCATGCTTCATTGCAGATTAGCTGTCGACCAAGTCATTTGCCAGCCCCAGCGATTCGTGAGTGTTGGCTTCCGGCTGACCAACAAACGCAAGAGCAGACAATCGTCACATTTTCAGGGCCGAATCGCAGGCTACGCGTAATAGGCCTGTCCTCGGGCGGACTAGATGTTGTGGATGGAATCGCTTTGCTGCATGCAACAAACGGCGATTGTGCCTTCCGTACCGTTCCTTCCCTGGCCAGCTGGTTCACACATTCTTGCACATCTAGCCTTGAAAAGGTTCGAGTTTGGAGGCATACGCAACAAGGCGTTCATCGCCGGATAGAAGCTTCGAGCGACAGCGAGTTCTCTAGGGCGCGTACACCGCAGAACTTTGATGCCTTTCTTGATGGGGTGCAAATAGCCGAAGAATGGGCAGGACTAAAGCCGGGAACTCTCGCAGTACGGCTTGCACAGGGCGATAAAAGTAATGTAGCTCAACAAACGCTGCCACTTGGGACTGTTGCTTGGCATGCTCCCAGTTCGATCGACGAGTTGGAAATTATTAGCGAGAGGGCCAACCAAGAAATTGCCCATATCAGTGCGCTACTTTCTTTAGAAGTTTCGGCGCAAGCACACTCAAGATCTGCCAATTCTGATCAACTGGATTCGCCACAACAGACTCTAGATAGGTCGGGCACACGCGCTGCTCAACTAGCTGAATACAAGTGGTGGATGAATGCCGGTCAGGCCGCAGCCTACAGAGAGATAGCACGGGTAATAAACACTGAGCTGCCAACCACTCCATTCATTTTTAATGCGCTCTGGCTGCAGATGCCGGAAATACGTCAGCTTCTAGCAGTAGACCTCTGGCAGGGGCAACTTAACGCAAGAGATATCGACCTAACCTCCTTGGGTACTGTTTCCCTGCTGCGCATCGCTCGTGGCACTCTGCCCTATGTTGTCTTAGATAGTCTTTCAGAAGAAGCGCGCAGCCAAGTCCAGGCTAGGCTTGGGCCGATCGTTGAATTAATCAGAGCAAGAGAGCCACAGAAATAGGGCCGAAGCGCAGGCTCAAACAGCGCGGTTGTATTGCCTTGTAATCATTTCCGAGACCTAGTTTCGGATGTATTTTAAAACTATGCTCTCTGCTTGCCTCGACTTCTCGAGTAGGCCAGTCCAGCAGGCGCCTAAAGTATCTGGCAAAGCACTAGCCAGCACCCCTAAAGATTGAGGTACTCCATTTGTTAGATGGCCCCAATTACTTAGATTGCTAGCGATCCTCTTGGCCCACGTCAATTATTGTGGGGCCCTCGGCTACCAAGGGTGATACGCAACGATAGAATATATCAAACGGAATAGTGATTGAGCACTTGGCCACACCTGGTGCCTGTGCTGAGCTTGGATGAAAGACTGTACAGCGTACCTTGAAGGCTTCCGGCGTTCTCTTCGCGGGAGTACGAGGTATCATTTCGCACTCATACTTCTCGAGAACAGGGCATCTGCGTGGACAAATGCTATAAGTTCCGGCCGGACCGGCCCTAAAAAATAATTCTTCGTCACAGTGTTGCGCCTCTACCTTAGAAAGTTGTGCTGAGATTCGATTCCAATACACTTGAGTGGCTGACTTTTCATCACTTTGGTTGGCAACCTGGCTAAACTCAAAGTATTCGCTGGTCTCTTTTAAAGTTCCATCCTCGAAATTGGCTCCACAACGCGCAACATATCCTCCAAGAAAAGAAGAAAAATCATCCGCTCTACCCACGCTTGAAGCAAGCAAGCTTATCATACTAATCGCAACCACAAGTAATGCGCGCCTATGCATTTTTCCCTCACGAATTCTGGTAAAAATTTGTAGCAACGCAAAGCTCCATTGCTCAAGTAAACCGCAAAGTGTCTATCCAAAAAAAGCACAGGCACTTTGGTCACAAACTGCTAAGACTACCCTTAGTTATGCCCAGACTACTGTGCAGGTAGCACATTTTTATAGTCAGCCATTTAGCAAGCATTATCAGGTAGTTGTAAGCCATCTAGTCCAGTCTCCGCTTAGATCCGCGCATAGCAGCGGATATACACTGAACGATGCGCTCTGTCGCTAACTGATAGATTACCTATTCCACTTACTGCCCCAGCTCAGCCACAGAGGTTCAAACCTTGGCCTTTTATCTGACGCCCCCTATCATCTAAATTCCAAATTTAGCGCTTAGCCTAAACAGACCACCACACTCACAAGCATTACTCTATTAACCAAAAAAGCTGGCAATACTTGCCTCAATAATATCGATTTTATATCTCCCCGATTCCAATTGCGAATTCAATATCTGCAGCACCTCTGGTGCCGCAACGATCCCCAGCAAGGACCGCTCGCATTTGCCTACTTGGGATGGCGGGAGTATTTTCCCCCAATCATAAGGAGATTTAGAGCGAAGTATGGAAGCAAAGTTAGTAGAAACGCCTCAAAGCAAAAAGGGCATGCTGATCGGTTTTTTTGCCGGCTTGGCCACAGCTGGCGCAGCCTACCTGGGGCTAGAGGAGCTAAATGGTGGACTTTCAAATGAACCAAGCAATGTAGCCCCAGTGGGTCTAGATCCTGCTGAGTATGAACATTTTTTTCGAACGATCGGAACTCCTGTTACCTTTAAGGAGGCTATCTACGAACATTCTCCCTTGTTCACAGCCGACCGAGATGAGAATGCGTCCTCACATGCAGGGCAAGCTAGGATGCCAGCCAGAAGATTCTTTCTCTTCACCCCTAGATTCGGAGTGAAGGAGGGGCGCAATATTATTTTGGGCGATAGGAGTCACGACGCGCTTGAGCCACTAACTTTTGCCTGCCCCGAACGTGCAACTTTAGAGCAAGTTCAAAGGCAACTTGTTGCGGTCTGCGAAGTTGGTCGTTTGCTTAACGATGGCGGGATTAAGTGCTTCGGCGAGTGGAAGATAGGAATTGAAGATCAACCAAGTCGCATTTCCTTCCAGTTTCCGCATGGTGATACTATTAAAAACGCCGAGGTTCGCTTCTCAATCGAGAATGCTACCCCACTGCAGTTAGCTCCCTATCTCCAGATCGGGAATGAGTCCTTTACTCCGCAAGTATTAGCCGATATCTCGCTCTTTATGCAGGAAAAGGAGCAAATTGCCTTGCAGGACCTGCGAAATAAAACAGGCGAACTGCAAAGATATACTCCCATGAATTTGTCATGCGAATGGCATATTGGAGTCGAACAACGTGGGAATTCGCTGATCCTCATACAAAACATTGTGCAAAGGCGATCGAATGGGCAGGTTCGTGAAATATCCTCGGCAGTGTTTCAAGGGCAAGAGAGTGTATATCCAAGGCGATTCAACTCTACTGAGAGGTTCACAGCACACCTTGTTACAGACTTTGAAGTTGTAACTCAGCCCTCGAACTACTTCATAGTAACGTACACTCGCAGCGACATGCCCGGTCAGCTTACGTGCAAAATTACACATTGTGAGGACGCTGAAGTATTTATCTGCTGGCAAGCACACGAGGATGGGCTGAGAGAGCCTTCAACATGTGCTATAATCGAGCCACTACAGCCTCTGAGCACCAAAAGGGACTAGTGCGAGGTAGTTGTAAGCTTTTGGCAACCTGATTTTTTATAGGACTCCTGCTTTCACAGACGCGATCAGGGAGTAGTCGGTGGTACATTGCTCGCCTGCGCTGCTTGGTTGTGAACCTAAGTTAGGAGGTAATAGTTGGGTAGCATTAGCAGAGTCCCAAGACAGTAGGTAAAGCTTATATGCAGCTACTAGCAGCACAAGGAAACTTAGTTGCGGGCCTACAGGTACCAGCAACTAGCTCAGCTATTCCAGTTGCACTTAAAAATCCAAGTTCGCCAATTGTACAAGATGCTTTCCCAGAAAACATCTGCCCACCCCAGGACTTAGTAGCAATACTTTCCACGCCTATCATTGATGCGATGATCGTATCGCTAATGGTTCTATCTATTTTCTTAGGTTGGCAAAGCTCAAGTAAATCTTACAGAATCGCGGCATTTTCATTGGCAACATTATTATTTGTTGCTTACGCGAGTATTTTGGCTACTAGGCACTTCCTTGCTGTGTATTTCATCAATAATTGCAACTGACAGCCATATAAGCGCCCTATGCTGCTACGCTCATAGCAGTCTCGTGCAAGCCGCAAAGGGTCCAGTTCTAGTATCAAAATTGCCCAAGGACAGTGGGAGTAGCTAATCAAGCGGGAGCTGCTTGCCTCAAAAAATATCTCAATGAATTTAGAAACTAATGCGCGCTGCAACAGATAGCGCGCGCTGACCTTAAGTTTATTAGGCTTAGATAGGCTGCTAATAATGGGATGGGTAGAAGATCGATTTTTAAGGTTTCCGGGGACAAGCTGCTCGGCCACACTTTCATTATGTGGCGGAGTAGCTTGTCTCCCCCTTCTGTAACTCCCGGTTTTTCCGGGTTGAGTTGATGAATAGTGATTTCGGCTGGTTTGCGATTTGCCCATCGCTTGTATGTGGCGCCAATGGTTGGCTTTGCTACGTGTGCCTGGACCTCGGTCGGCTGCGTCCCCCCAGTTCGATGGACGACGTCACTGGTTGCCTAGTCTGGGCAGCTGTGTGGATGTCATTGTACGGACTGATCCTATGCCTATTCCCGAATAGCGTTTGGGGTCAGGGGTATCGCTCTGGTAGTGCCACCGTCTCCCATGCACCGGTTTGGACTGGCGCAAGCATGCTGGTGGGCTGTTGCGCTCCTTGGTTGCTGACGCTGGCTATTGCTCACTGCTGAGCAATAGCCTTCAACTTTGCCTACATTTCTTTAATCGATCTTCTATTCGTTCTTTCCAGCTTCGTTACTGTTCTGCCAAGTTAAGTGACGTGTAGATTCAATAATACAACTCTACACTAGCTACTTCTTCCTTTTCTTAGCATTTATAGCGCGTTCAAGTATCCCCCGAGCCTCGGGCGTATCAATCTTTCTCAATGCATAAGCAGCCGAGCTTTGAACGCCCACATTTTGGTCGTATAATAGCTGACCCAATCGGCCGACAGCCCGTGAGGCCTCTCCGCCACAACGCGCCAATGCAAGTGCCGCTTCATTACGCTCCTTAGCTGCCGAGCTATAGAGTGCCTCAACTTCGCGTGGTATGGCCTTTTCATCACAGCAGCCAGCAAGTAGCACTACAAGGACACATCGCAAAATTGATAAATTTGGATCGAACTCTAATACAGTGCTGCTTGGAGGCTTACTCATAGAACTTCTCAGCCTCGTCGGTTGGCGCAGTCTTCCAGCGCCTGTGAAACCAAAACCATTCAGCTGGGGATTGCCTAATAAAATCTTCGTAGCACTTCGATAGCTCAGTCGTGATGATCTCGACTTTTTTGTCGATACTTATGGCTTGATCGGCGTACAGCGCGAAGAAATCGAATTCCTTGGCTAGAATCTCATAATTGTCTGGGCCTCGGTTTACAATTGCAGCGGCAATAACGGGGGCTTCCGTTCTAATTGCTGCGAGCGCCACGGATTTTGTAGTAGCTGCTGGACGACCGAACCATGGCACGAACACGGCATGGTTACGCTTAACATTTTGGTCAAATAGCACCGCCACATCACGGCCAAGGCTTAAATCCTTAACAATCTCCTTGAAAGCCCCATCTCGCGATATTACCTTATTTCCCCATTGCTCACGAATGCCTGTCCACCAGGCCGAAAGACGTGGCAAGTTGAAAAGCCGCACCACAAAACTTATCGGGTAACCATACATTGCTACGCAGTGCGCCAATAACTCAAAGCTTCCCAGATGGCCTGTTGCAATTACAATTCCCTTACCAGGATAATCGCGTTTTAGCTCCTCAAAGCGGGGCAGAAATGGGCAGGCCACGTGCTGCTGCACCCACTCCGCATCTAACTGAGGCAACCTTGCAAAATCAACAATTAATCGAGCCAACGAGACGTAATGCGATTTAAGCAGCGCTTCGCGCTCTGACTGAGGTATGTTGGGAAAGGCCAAATCAAAATTTCTGCGCCCTATTTTCCTAAAGCGCGGAATTATCAATGACACGACCTTAACTAGTGTAGATACTACCGTTATCCGCAGGGCGAGCGGCAGGCAATTCAAACCTGACAGCAGGGCGCGAACAGTGATATATGCAAGAAAATCCATAGCAGAGGCACACAAGCCTTGAAAAGTTTCGCATTCCACACGCAGCATCTCAAGATAGACAAAGTCATTTTGTCTCCCCTCGCCCATTTAGAGGCCAGCCCAACGCCACAAATTAAGCAAATTTTTGAAGTGGCTGGAGAGGCCCAGTTTATTAATAGCCAAACCGACCGCACTAAAAGAGGCGCTTTCTATACACCGGCTGAGCTTGCAACCCGCATGGCCGAGGCAAGCATGCCTGTATTAGAGGAGAGCAGAACATTTCTGGACCCGGCCTGTGGATCTGGCATATTTCTTCTAGCTCTCCTCCAACGGGCGCACGCACTAGGCTTATCTACCAAGCAACTTAGAAAATTTATAAGTACCCGACTATTTGGGATTGATCTTGATAAACAATCAATTTTTTTAGCCAGGCGTCTAGTCGCTCTCCTCTTCCGATCTCTTACTGGCGAAGAGCTTAACGCGAACCAAGACAGGCAAATTGTCTGCGGCGACTTTTTAATTTCCCCCGATATGCTTGCTCCCGATGAGAAATATGTGTCGGCCTTAGATCTTCAAAATTATTTTCCTGAGGTCAGCAAGAGGGGCGGGTTCGATGTAATCATTGGCAATCCCCCCTATGGCATGTCGCGCAACGGAAATATTGGAAGTGTTGAGAATAAAATACTAAAGCGCTCTTACGCCGACTCACGTAGGGGCAAGGTGAATAAGTATCTGCTATTTGTAACACGTGCTTACGATAGACTCGCTGCACATGGGCAACTTCTGTTCGTACTTCCAAATGCTTGGCTAGGGATTGAAGCTGCAAGCCAAGTACGAAAGCTGCTTCTTAGTCACGGAGCAATCCAAGAGCTGTGGCTTCTACCTCACACGACATTCCCAACCCTAGGAGTTGAGACAGTCGTGGTAAATATAAAAAAGCAGGCACAATTTGAGCAGCTACTAATTGTTGATGAGCGAGGCCAGCCTGCAAGAAAAAGACTATTATCGGTAAAAGATTGCTTAGTGCGCACAGAGTCAGAAATCTCAATTAATGGTGCACCACAAGGCTTGGACTTTCTACAGCGACTTGTAGCTGATTGCATACCTATGGGAGACTCCGCCTCCCTCTTCCATCCTATGATAGCCTTGCAAGCCTATGCTACCGGGAAGGGAAAGCCACCTCAAACCCACGAGCAGGTTGCAGCTCACTGCTTTCATAGTCACGAATGCCAGAACTCAGACTACTTAAAGTATCTCGAGGGTCGAGACATAAGCCGCTACAGTATTACTTGGTCTGGCAACTATTTGCGCTATGGCCCTCACCTTGCTGAGCCTCAGAAGCTATCTAGATTTACTGGCCCACGTGTCCTGGTGCGCGAAATTCTAGGTCAGGCACCACATGCCATTCAGGCCTGCTATACGGACGAGATATTTTTATACAATAAGTCTGTCCTGCATATTCTCCCAAGGCCTGGCTGTTCAGCAGTTTACTTAAGAGTATTAGCAGCGATTCTCAATTCCAGAATTGGAACCATAATTATCCAACTACAAGGCAAAAAGGCCCAGCGATCGCTCTTCCCCAAATTGCTAAAAAAAGATCTTCATAACTTTCCCCTCCCGACTCTAGAGTCAGCTAACAGCTCACTCATAAAACGCTTAGATGCCCTGACTTCTAGCAAATTCAAAGCAGGCTCAGAGATCGACGCAGAAATTGACAACCTAGTTGGGCAACTCTACGGCCTCAAAGATCACGAACGCGAGCAGATAGATAGACTACTAGCAGAAGAATGTTAGTCGTCTCGCCCAAGCTGCCAGCTTTTCTGGTGGCAAAAGTGGATTAGCCATAAGCACACGGATATAGTTAGGGGGGTGTGGCCCCAAAGAAGTGGAGTACTTCTTTGGTATGAAAGTAGCTCCGCCGAAGTCCTGAATTGGCTCGAGCGGTGGTTTGGTTGGTGTGTGGCGTCAATGTCATTTTTTGCTGATCGCTTAGGTCCGCGTGCCGAAGATGCATCTCCGGCTCACGACAAGCTTATAGGGCAATCTGCTTTAAGCCTCCCGCCGTGCATTCGGCAGGCTACAACACTTGCAGAAGCTGCAAGCCTACTTAGAGACCATTCAATAAATGGCGCCTTAGTGCCAGGGCAGATTTGGAACTCGCCTGCCATCCCTGCACCAATACGTAACTTTTGGCGCACCTGCATAGCACGCGATATTGTTATCAACACGACACTTCCAGAACTTCGCCTACAACTCACCAAGACACTAGACCAACTTGGATTTCCTAACCCAGCTGAAATTGGCGACCCCAACCTGGCGGACTCAGTGGTCCAAGGCAAAGAGTTATGGATCGATGAACTTGTAAGAATGGCTGAATGGAGTTCTGCCTTTGCGAACTCTCCTTATACCTCATTTTTCATCACCTCCACCTACCCCACCCCCTTCTGGCATATTGACTGCGACTTTGCCGTAGCCTTCCAGTGCTTCGATGGCCTGGGGCCAGACTTTTCAACGCCAGAAGGCGTAGCTACCTGGGATCGTGATGAACTTGTTGGAGACAGACTTGTCCTACGTCTTTTGGAGGAAGCTCCTTTTTTTAGCCTTGAGCCAGGCATGATCCTGCTCACACGCGACCTACCCGATCGAGACCACGCTCAAATTTCAACCCTAAATAAACCCATCCTCATTCATTTTTGACAAAAAATGAATGAGGATGGGCGAGCGAGATCTTGGCGTAGCCAAGTCGAGCCGCAGAAGACGAGTAAACCCTAAGCCCCGAGGGGCAGCCGAATTGCCTCAAAATCACTGCTATCCCTTCCTTAGGGCCATCAATATAGGCTTTCATTTTGTTAGGCACGCTAAGTAGTGCAGCCACTTGTCGGCTGGGTTTGTGTGCTCTACTGGTCCACTTGGCTTCGCCAAGATGGCCCTAGCCCTGCTATTGCGAGTGAGTTTTTGTCAAAACTCACTCGCGCAGGGTTTATGCTTCCGCACAAATCACCGAATAGAGAAGCTCCACACCCAGATCTTGTGCCACCGCATAGGCTCCTGTGCGGGGCTGGAACACGCATCCGCTCATAAGAATACCGGCTAGCTGCGTTTCTATATATTTTAGGATGCCCTCTAAAAACTAGCGCTAGGCCTATGCCCCCAGAAGCACACAAGCTATTCCAACAACAATAAGTAGCGCTGCGAAAAGGCGCCGCCTAAAGCCGCCCTCGGCAAAAAACATGCGCCCCCCAAAAACTGAAAACAGCACACTGCTTCTCAGTAAAGCCACCACGTACGGAGCTTGCATATATTGAAGCGCTGACAATTTAGCCACCATGAAAACAAACTCTAGTAGTCCGCGTGCCGAAAATCGCCGCAACTCTCCTGCCAGCGATGACCACCGCTGTGGTTTGCCAACCATGCTAGGTATAACAATGATGCAGGCCCCAACAGTCATGGCAAAACCAGAAAGGGTTGGAGACGCCGTACGTACGGCTAAGCGGTCAAAACAAGCATTCATTGCGAAAAAAAAGGCTGATAGCAGAGCAAGGCCAATCGATCTTAGATCACTTCTAGTTGCCGAATTTCTTGGACGATACAGCATGACCGCGGTGCCAGACACGGAAATACAAACGCCCACAATTCCTAGCAAGCTCGGGACATCACCAGTTACAAGCGGTGACACAATCAGAAGCACCACTGGACTCATGGCAACCAATGAAGAAACTACTGATAAATCTCCATGTGTGAAGCTATGCATCTTAAACCACTCAGCGCATACATCGCTTAATGAGCGTAGAACAATCCAAGTCCAAAAAGCTGGCGTTAGGGCAAAATCTTCTAACCCCGTTAGCCAGAGAATAAACAGGGCTGCTAAATAAAAGGGGATCGCAAAGGCAAAGGAGGCAAAAGTAGAAGTAGCTCCATCGACTCGGCTCGAAAGAGATTTACTAATTATATCTTTTGCGGCATGCAGTGCCGCGCCACCTAAGGCTATTACAGCGCCTAACATCATAATAGGTTCAGAGCAAAAAACGTCTCCATGGAACTTTTCTCACCACTAACTACGACAAGTTGCAGTTTGTTTGCCAGGCAATGAGCACGAGTGAAAAAACTGCAAGCGTATCCAATGTGATACACTGAGGATTTTTTCACGCGGCGAGACAAAGCCATAACCGGGATTCCAAGTTCGCAGCAGTGGGTGCTTGTTCAGCTCTTCCATCAATAAATTAAGTTCTAGCCTATATGGGCGTGTTGTTTTCCCGCAATACGCTGAGTACTATAGAGAACTCAGGGGAAGCGCTATTAGAAGCACATCAACCTATGGAAGCACACAAATTGCAAGACAAGTCTCCTTCGTCGGGCTCCAAGGTGTCCATGCTGCGATTGGCCTTGGTTGTCCTACTTGGATTGTTTTTGGCGCTTATAGTTATAGAAGTAGCATTTCGCTTGCTCTCTCCACTCATGGCACCTGCTCGTTGGAGCGACCGTCCCCAATTTTATTATAAACCTGAAGCTGCCACCTCCCTGCAGGATTTTGGCTACCCGCAAGCAAAGCCAGCCAACACGTTCCGTATTAGTGTAGTTGGGGACTCATTCACTTTTGGACCTTGGTTGCAGTTCGACGATACGTTCCCAAAGCGCCTTGAGCGCCTCCTCAATTTGGGAAATGGCGCACTCAAGGCTGAAGTTATCAACAAAGGAATTGCCGGATACTCGACGAGGGATGAAGTAAACATTGTAAAGGAAGCTGCCGCCGACAACTCTGATTTAATAGTTCTGCAAATTACCCTCAATGATCCAGAATTAAGCATATATAAGCCTCGCCCTGGAGAAGATCCGCGTTTTGGTCCTCTGCGCATAGATCCCAACAACCGTCCAATTTTGTATTATTGGAAATCGTTAGGATTTCTTGCGCAACGTATTCGAGCTGCACTAACACGCAAGCGCTATGAGCAATACTATTTTGACCTTTTCTCCGCCGATGAAACTTGGGGTGCTTTTAATAATGCTCTGCAGGAGATAGCTCAGGTCAGCGCTAAGGCAAAAGTTCCGGTTGTAGCGGTGCTATTTCCATTATTTAGCTTTCCCTTTGATGATAAGTATCCATTTGTGATGATTCATCAAAAGATTGCGGGATTGCTAAAAGAGCTCAACATTCCGCTGCTAGATCTAAGAACTCTATACTCCGGCATTCCGCCTGAGCGTCTCCACGTCTACCCAGGCAAGGATCAGCACCCTAATGAAATCGCCCACCGTATGGCGGCAGAACGCATATATACTTGGCTGGCACAGGAAAATTTGATTCCCGATGCCCTAAAAATAAAGGACACTTTTCGGCAACGCCAAAACTACAAGGCCTTCTTCAAGGATCGCTGCGAAAAGAATCCAAAGCGTTGCTTTCAATATAATCAGAATCAAGCTAGCGATGGAGACGAGGAATGAATCAGCCTGCAACACGTCGGATTAAGTTCATTCTTCGAGATTTACGCTCAATTTTTGGCCTTTTCCTAGCCGCGGCTCTTGCTGTCTTTCTTTCGTATCAACCTGCAGAAGCTGCTCGCCCCGACCCTGATCAGGCGCAACTGCTGCGAGTGATCGATGGGGACACACTTAAGATACGCCTTGCCGGTCGTGATGAGAACATCCGACTAATTGGAATTGATACTCCCGAGCGTGAAGCAAATGAGAAAGCTCTCCGTGATAGCAAGCGCAGCCAAACCGATATACGTGTGATTGTATCTCAAGGCCTAGCGGCAAAGGCACATCTTGAATCGTTAATTCCAGCAAATGCGACCCTACGTATAGAGTTTGATGTTGAGCGCCACGATCGCTATGGGCGATTACTGGGCTATGTCTATCGGACTGATGGCTTGATGCTCAACCAGACCATGGTCCGGGATGGATACGCCTACACGATGACTGTCCCTCCTAATGTAAAGTATGAGCAGCTTTTTAGGGCCGAATTCAAGGCAGCTCGGCATGACAAGCGCGGCTTGTGGAAGGACAATGGATAGCTCTGAGCAGGGCCTCCAAAAACGACAGCCCCTAGTCCAACTGCTGGGCATATTTGTATTAATCCCCTTGACTGCACTTTATGCACCGCGCATCTATATGCTTACATCTGCAATTCGTAGCACATACGCATGCCCTAGCTCTGGAAGTTTAGCCAGTTCTGTTTTTAATTGCCTAAACCCAGTCAAATCATTTCTGGACTGCAATGCGGCTGCCAGCGAACTACTTAGTGATAATCCTGGGGTGTTGTATAATCCCAGCCCTGCTTGCGCTGCTGCGTTGGGTCCTATTATGAGCGTACGATTCTCAATCGTGGCTCAACGGCTGCAGGGGGTAGAGTTCAGTTGGTATCAAGAAAATATTTCTGAGGCCTGGCGAGCCATTCTCTCGACAGAAGCCACGCACACACTATCCCCTGACGAGGCTAGTCAAATTTATCAAAACGTTGCAGACGCTTTGGAAAGCGCTGGCCAAGGTGCTACGAACAATAAAATGGGCCCTAAATTCACACCAGTCGCGGGAGCAATTCAATAAGTAATGCAAGTATTACTTACTTTGCACGCTCGACGCTGCCGCCAATGGATTTCCACATGATCTCAAAAGTCTCGCGGTGAAGCTGAATGATGCTCCGATTCTCGATTACAATTGCCATTACCGGAGGGATAAGTTGGTGCACCACTACCCGGGTTGGGACAATTACTAAATTGGTGGTTAAGGAAGTGCCTTTGGGTAAAAAGCGAATCTCTTGATTTGAATCAATCCCTGATTTTTGACGCTGTCGCCCCCATTCATCTTCTTGGAATAAGGTTCTCACCTTTAGCGGCATGCGAGCGCGGCGCGCCAAGAAATCGGTAAAAAACTCTGGTGCAAGCTTGAACCACTGATCTGGATTTGAAACGATAAGATAGTCATCGCCAGGCTTTACGCTTCGTAGCAGATCCTCATACACAGATTTTACAGCTTCAACGCCGTGGTAGTATTTAATAAGGCTATCACTTGCGCCCAAGTTATAGACCGCCTGAAATTCCGGAAGCGCAGCATGCAAAGCATCTCGGCGTTGCTCTAGAATCGACTCAAGCTTTTCTGGCGCCTCAGCAACGAAGTAGCGCTTAAAGCCGCGCTGCTCGAGGCGCACCAGCCCACGCTGCTGTAGAGATTCAATTACTGAGTAAATTGTTGTGCGCTTTACACCACTAGCTCGTGAAATTCGCAGCACAGAAGTTTGTCCCAGACTAAGCATAGCCAGGTATGTAGATGCTTCGTGCTCAGCCAAACCTAGGGAAAGAAGTATCTCTTGCAAACGCCGAGGTGATGTCATTTCTGTCGACTCCTTCGACAACTTTTATATTCATATCAATTAACTAGTTATGCATGTTTTTACAATTTATGTCGACAAATTAGACTTAACTACCTGACATCGCTACCATTCAACCCATGCAACAACTCATGCGTCTTCTAATCATCGCTGTTCTCTTCCCCTTCTCCGCGACAGCTAGCCCAAACCCTACTCCACTGAAAGTTGGGGTGGTTTTGTCACTCTCCGGCATCACCGCCGAATATGGTACCGCGCTTCAGCGCGGCATATCTTTAGGCTTAAATCACTACCCAAATGCAAAACGCTCATTCTCTTTCATCTACGAAGATGCAGAGTACTCTACCGCAAAGGCAGTGCAGGCATTTCATAAACTAGTTGATATAGATCGAGTCGACCTAATCTATGTGTGGGGCGTTGCATTCTGTGAAGCTTTAGCGCCCCTGGCTGAGTCACGCAAAGTTCCGCTAGTTGCTCAATGCATTAGTCCGCATGTCGCGGCGAATAGAAGCTACGTCTTACGCTTCATGAATACTACGACACAGTACGTAGACACTCTACTACGCGAAATAAGGTATAGGGCATGGAAGCGCATAGCGCTTGTACTTACAGAGAATCCATACCTTGAGGAAATGTATCAAATGCTTAGGCTACGCGCCCCTAAAGAGATCCAATTTGAAGTGCTCGACAGCTATCAAGCTACTCAAAACGATTTTCGCACTAGCGTCACAAAACTACGCCACGGGGAATTTGATGCAATTGGGGTCTTTTTGGCAGCTGGCCAGATCTCAAGATTCTACCTGCAAATGCGCGAGAATCAGCTATCTCTCCCAAGCATCGGCACAAATTTCTTCGATAGCTATTCCGAGATAGAAATGGCAAATGGATCGATGGAAGGGGCGGTATTTGCAAATAACTATGTGGCTCCTATTTTTGCAGCTGACTACGTACTCGCATATAACGACCTAAGCCAAGTACAATGGGCCGCGCTGGGTTATGAGTTTGTGAAACATCTGGCCGGCATAGAAAAGCCCACTAAAGGCGACCTAATGACTCAGCTTGTGCGCGCGCCCGCTTCCAGTGGCGCACTGGGGCGAGGTAGACTAGTACGCTCTGAGTATGGGGCAGCTATTGAATTTCCCCTGGTATTGAAAGAGGTGCGTGGAGCATACACTTATCAGAACGAGACATTTATTGGAACTTGAGGCTCCTCCGCAGGTGGTGGCAGAGCAAGCCCGCAAAAGTCAATCCGATCAATGGGGCTAGAGCCTATGGTGCTGTGATAGTCTTCGCAAAGCTGGTGCAAGTTGCCTGCGCGACGCTTGGCATACCGTTCCTCAGGATCATCAAACCACAAAGGGTCGTAGCTATCGATTGAGGGACAGGTCACCGAAATCGACACCTCTCTCTCTCCGCAAAGTACCTTATAAACACAGCAAATGCCGAATTCATCTTCAGCTTCACTTATTTCAGAATCAAGCTCATTATCTTTGGCGGAGTCGTGATGACCTACTATCTCTAAGGCTGGGAACAAGCTTTTCGGCTTGGGCTCAAGGTCGTCTAGGCTTGCAACTAAACGCTCAACGGCCAAATCGAGCTCTTCTTCTGGAGTAAAGGCCTGGGCTGAACCCTTCTCAACCACAGTGAATATACCGAGGCCTGCGACTAATGAAGTTAATCCAAATAACCTGAGTAAATTCATATAGAAAAACCATCACTAAAATCGACAGGGCTATGCCCACATCTAGCTCAGCGCTCATACGGCGAGCAGACCTCACAGCGCAGGAACAGCTACAGGCACATCAAGGTTATGCCAATATATGCAAGTATGTTGCATTTAGGGGTAGCCGCGCTATTTGCCAGGCTCGCAATGCGAAGCGGCCTGGCCTCTAGAGATCCTTATGACCGCCCCTAGCTCTCGCGTGGGAGCAGGTTAGTATATACATGCTGCACGTCGTCATCTTCTTCTAGTTCGGCAGTAAGCCCATCTATTGCCTTCTCCTGCTCTGCTGAAAGGGTGACGGTTGTCAGTGCATAGCGCTGTAATCCAGCGCTTTTAACCTCGCACTTTCTTTCCTCTAGCGCGCGCTGCATTTCGCCGAACTTTTGGAACTCGCAGTATAATAGAAGTCCATGCTCACTTTCGAAAATATCCTCTAAGCCATGGTCTATCATCGCCAATTCGAAATCGTCCATATCGCCGGGAGGAGTTGCGATTGTAAAAAAGCCGCGTCGACCGAACAGATAGTCCAAGGAACCGGTGGTACCTAAAGCACCTTGGCGATGGGCAAAGATAGAACGCACATTTGCCACAGTACGGGTTGGATTATTAGTAGCCGTTTCTACAACGACAGCCACACCATGTGGGCCGTAGCCTTCATATGTAATTTCTTGAAGAGAAGCTTCATCTTTACTGGAGGCCCTCTTAATCGCCGACTCAATTCGGTCTTTGGGCATATTTAGCGTACGAGCAGTCTGCACTGCCATACGCAAACGTGGATTACTCTGCGGATCAGGGCCCCCTAATTTTACAGCGATTGAAATTTCCTTACCGGCCTTGGTAAAGGCTTTTGCCGTTTTCGCCCAACGGGCAAACATACGATCTTTTCGTTTTTCAAATATTCGACCCATACTAAACGGTCCTTAATTAACTGCCCAAAAAATGTGGCGCCTTGCTGCTCTCGGCCTAACCCGCCCGTAAGATAAATATACGGTTTTTGCTACTGGCTCAAACTACAATAGTAAATGACAGAAATGCGCGGCGAAATGAGAATTGTCGCAATAGTACAAGCAGTGCTTCTATTTCTTGACTAAAGGCTCATTTTTATTGGGTCATTTACTATTGGCTGTCTGGCCTCCCGCTGGTCGGCACTATAGCGAGTGATTATTATCGCAACTAATTTCGCTACGGATTAATGTCCTCGCTATAGACCTTCTTAATATGCGATCCTCCTGTAGAAATACAGCCTCCCCCGCGCCTGCCTGTAAACCAACCTATTTGCGGGTAAAGACCCCACAATGCTACCCTAAACCAATGCATGAACTTTCTATTGATGGAATGACCTGCTCCAACTGCGCTCGGGGGGTAGAAAACGCTCTACGTGAACTTGGGGTTTCCGATCCTAGCGTAAACTTCACAACAGGTACGGCAAGTTTTGGACTGCCTGAGCATCTCAGTCTGCCCAACGTCATTAAAGCCATTGAGGACGCGGGGTTTCGGGTTGTGGCTGGGGGGGAAGAGGATGCTCGCCCAGCTTGGTGGACAACACTTGAGGCGAAGTTAGCCTTTTCTCTAATTTGGACGATTCCATTAGCCGCTCACATGTTCAGCTCTTGGCATGTGCTGCATGACGGCTATGTGCAGCTGGCTTTATGCTTGCCGGTGTTCATTTTGGGCTTACGCCACTTTGGGCATAGCGCTCTTGGCTCGTTGAGAAATGGCGCTGCCAACATGGATGTGCTGATAGTGCTTGGAATTACAGCCGCATTTATTTATAGCCTAGTTGGAGTATTGGCCAACCTGGGCCCCTCTTACCTATTCTTTGAAACAACCGCCACTATTACCAGCATAGTCCTGCTAGGAAATCTGCTCGAAAAACTAGCTGTGCGCCGAACCACCTCCGCGCTGCGAGAATTATCAAAGTTACAATCTGTCCCAGCTAAGCGTATTGTTCTTGAAAATGGCTCAGAGCGGATAGAAGAAATTGCATCCTCTCAGGTAGCAATTGACGATGTGTGTGTATTGGGACTAGGTGACGCGGTCCCGGCCGATGGCATTGTTATCTCTGGTGCTGCAAGTATTGATGAATCAATGGTGAGCGGCGAAAGCGCTCCGGTTGCAAAGGAAGCTGGAGATCAGCTTATCGGCGGGACAATTGTTCAGTCTGGCAATTTGCGTATGCGTGCAGTAGCCATAGGTGAGCGCACCGTGCTGGCACAGATGATTCGATTAGTAAAAAATGCTCAGCACCAAAAGCCCTCCATCCAACGCATCGGGGATAAAGTAAGCTCAATATTTGTTCCCGCTGTAAGCATTCTTTCCGTGCTTACTTTAGTTGTGTCGTGGTTAATCCTGGATCTGAGCTTTGGAACAGCCCTAATGCGTTCAATTGCTGTCTTAGTGGTAGCTTGCCCCTGCGCCATGGGACTAGCCACCCCTACAGCGGTAATGGTTGGAATAAGCTTGGCAGCTCGGCGTGGTATTTTGCTTAAGGGTGGGCAGACTTTAGAGACTTTGGCTTCGCTCAAACATATTATATTCGACAAAACTGGAACGCTAACTAGCGGAGACTTCCGCATTAGTGGCTTCAAAGTGTTCAGTGGAACAGAGCAAGAAGCGCGTGCGGCAATCGCTGCTCTGGAACAGTCATCCTCGCATCCTTTGGCTAAGGCTCTATATTCTACCTTTAACGGAGACAGCGGCCGAATCACGCTTACTGAGATTCATGAGACCCGCGGCGTAGGTGTGTCGGGCATTGACAGCAGTGGCAGACGCTATGAAATAGGCGCGGCACGCTATGCTCCGCAGGCTTTTCCGCAAGACTACGATCTCTTCCTTGCTCGCGATGGGAAACTGATCGCCGCCATTCAGCTAGGCGATGCCGTCAAAGCAGAGGCAAAAGCTGCTCTTAGCGCTTTGAAGGAACGAGGTCTACGTCTAAGCCTTTTAAGCGGCGATCGTGAAAGCAAAGCGCGACAAACCGCTGAGGATCTCGGACTTGACACTTACTATGCGCAGAAATCGCCGCAAGAAAAGTTAGACATTCTACATAAACACGAAGCTGAAATGCCAACTGGCTATGTTGGTGATGGAATCAACGATGGTCCGGCACTAGCGCAAGCACGAGTGGGCATCTCCTTAAGCAATGCCTCACAGGTCGCTGTAGAGTCAGCGCAGGTTGTTTTACTAAATGGAAATCTAAAACTACTAGTATCTGCCTATGACATTGCTCGGCTTAGCCTAAAAACGATTAAACAGAACTTGTTTTGGGCCTTTCTTTACAACACTCTGATGATTCCAGCTGCTTCCGCAGGCTACCTAACCCCCAGTATAGCCGCGTTTTCTATGGCCTTTTCGGACGTGGTTGTAATAGCCAATTCTTTAAGGATTCGTTTCACTAGCCGCTATTAACTAGCATGCATAATATGCCGATATTACTGATAAGAATATGCGGGCATGCCAAAGACTTTATTGCCGACAAATTGCTCTATATATAGCCTACCACTATGCAGCCTGAAATTGTGTCTATTCGACCGAATGTTGATCTGGTGAAACTGCCAGGAAAGGATATCTACGTTGTCGGCACAGCACACATCAGTCAGGCTAGTGCCGATTTAGCGGCCGACGTAATCCGCGAAGTACGCCCAGACTGCGTTGCAATAGAGCTCTGCGATTCGCGCTTCCAATCTCTTAAAGATCCAGATCGTTGGAAGAAGACAGATCTAGTTTCTATTATTCGCGGCGGAAAAGCTTACGTCCTGATGGCGCAGCTTATGTTGTCTGGCTTTCAACGCAAATTAGGCAAGAAACTGAACATCAAGCCCGGAGCTGAGATGATGCTAGCTGCCTCCATCGCCGGAGAGCTAAACGTTCCGGTCGTATTAGCTGACCGCGATATCAGGACCACACTAAAGCGCACCTGGAGTGGGCTAGGCTTTATTGGATTAATCAAGCTATGCGGCGCTATGGTATCCGGACTTTTTTCTAAAGAGGAAATTAGCGCTGATGAAATAGAGCGGCTCAAATCTGCTGATGCTTTGAATGAACTAATGCGCGAGTTTAGCGCAAAATTACCTAGCGTTCGCCGCACACTTATAGATGAACGCGACCAGTACTTAACACAAAAGATTCAAACCGCGCCGGGAAGTAAAATCGTAGCGGTGGTTGGAGCGGGCCACGTGCCGGGAATGAAGGCCGCATTCGGCACGCAAATTGATTTAGCGCCGCTGGAGCTAATTCCACCCAAGAAGCTTTCATCACAGATATTTGGCTGGCTGCTGCCAATTGCAGTAATCGCAATGTTGATTTACGGCTGCTTTGCTGCTGACACTAGCACTAGCGCTGACATGATCGGCATGTGGTTCTGGATAAATGGGCTATTTGCAGCACTCGGGTCAGCGCTATCACTCGGACACCCCCTTACAATTCTATCTGTCTTCTTTGCCGCCCCTTTTACGGCCTTGCACCCGTTTATAGCTTCTGGCTGGGTTGCAGGACTTGTGGAAGCTATGCTACGCAAACCTTTAGTTTCTGATTTAGAAACTATTGCGGATGACGTCTCCACGCTTAGAGGGCTATGGCACAACAGAGTAAGCAGAATTCTATTAGTAGTGGGTCTGACCAATCTATTCGGGACCGTGGGGGCCATAATCGGGGCAAGCTCGATAGCCTCCCTGCTCAAGGGCTAGGCTTTCCCGCCTTCCGTGCCATTAGTTGCGTTGTACTGGGTGCAATTACCGCCCTACTCATCTCGCTTCCCTTAAGTCATCCTGAGCAAGGTGTGCTTGGACTGCTACTTCCAATACTATTTACAGCCCTTGGTGCCCTTCTTGGCTATCGTAAGCGCGGTAGCACTTTTTTCTTCTACTTTTGCTTGATAGCGATAGTGGTACTGGCGACCTTGGTTTCTAACAATATCTTACAGCCAAATGCTGCGACCTTTTAGAGCATCTTTAGATAATCCAGAAAACGTGTTTCCAGATCATAACGAATAAATACCTCTGTCGCTCGAGCGGCCCGGGCCATCTTTTTTAAGTCCTCTTCGGTGTTTGGACACACGCAAAGAATCTTATTGTCTGTGATCCTGCCGATATTGACCAATTGCTTAAGCACGCCGGGAACCTGAATTTCCTCCCACGCCATGTCAATAATGACCACCCGTTCTGGAATTTTTAGCTCTTTTATAATTCTGTCGACTTTGGCCGTACGGATACTTCGCAGCTTAGCGTCGTTGCATAGCCTGGTAAGGTTCAGGCCCAGATATCTATCGGTGGTACCGATCACGACCAACATAAATTGTTCCTGAGAGTGCGTAACCAAATCATGAAGATTACTTCGCTCCGCTAGCAATACGAACCCGTCAAGTAGCCCTGACCCTGGCCCCTGGCATGCTTTCTCTGAGACCTAGCTCTAATGGTCGGCCGAATCCGTAACTACCTGAATACTATAGGCCTAAGTCAGGTTCGCCCGGAACCCAGGAAAGCACCTAATTCCATTTCATGCTCATAACACCTGTAGCAGTCTTATAATTAGAACTGGTATCGCAAATGATACCCGTTTGTATGGCGAGAAAGGCGAAGCAAACCGCTTCACTTTGGAGCACATTCATATTTAATCGCTATGGCTACAAATCAGAACGAAATATTTCGAAGCACAATTACCAGCATTTTTGATAATCACAACAACGTAATTGACCGCGGCTTTACTCGCAAATCAGCCACAAAAACTGGCCTAAAGAAGAATGACTTGGAGCTAGCACTAGCTGTTTTATTGGTTGATCTAGCATCCTGTGACCAAAACTTTGAAATGCGTGAATACAACATCATTCAGAACGGCTTACGGCGCATCTTTGGCACTACCAAGGATGAGGTGACAAAGCTAATTAACCAGGCCAATACTACCCTGAAGAATCTCCGCGGTAGCTCACGCTTTGCTGCCCAACTCAAAGAAAATCTCGACGAGAATGCCCGCAAAGCCATCTTTGAGGTTATCGAAGAAGTCATAGCTGCAGATGGTGTCGAAGATGGGTTCGAGACGTATATGCGCCACAAATTCGCCGACTTACTGGGAATTACTCTGCCAGCAGATACGAAATCCTCGTAGAGCCACCCCCGGGAAAGTCAGGAATTTAGCTCCCCAACCTTAAAGTCACGCTAAAAGTACCGATGATACTCATGAGCGGCGCATGAATCTCCTTCAAGCGCTCTCAGTTCGTACTCTGCCCAGAGCACGGATTAAAAAAAGGAGTTTGAGTTTTCAGTCTCTTTCTGCACGCACCCGGACAGACTGAAAGCTATTGACAGTGAGGTTGTATATGACGAGCGACTTTTCTTCTTTTTCCAGTAAAGAAATAAACAAGGCACAGTCCAAGTTAAGCGACTTGTTTAACAAACTTGCCTCTGGAACACGTATTCGCAAGGCTTCCGATGATCCGGCTGGACTTGCTGTTTCAGCGAGCTTGGACGCAGTTGCCACAACACTAAAGCAGGGCATACGCAATATCTCTGACACCCAATCAGCGCTTGAGATTGCCGATAGTGCTCTAGGCCAAATAAGCGATATTTCTTCGCGTCTGCAGGAACTAAGTGCGCAGGCGTCCAATGGCACGCTCAGCACCGAGCAACGCGGCGCACTACAAAGCGAGTACAGCGCGCTTACGCAGGAAGTACAGCGGATTGCCTCCACCACTGAATTCAACGGGAAAAAGGTACTTGGTGGCGACGGAATTTCCACCCAAGTAGGCACCGGCTCTGACCCTAGCTCGCAGGTCAACTTTAAGGGAGTCGATGTTTCAAGTTTGGTATCCGACGTAGCTACTGGCGACATCAGCAGTGTCGATGGAGCACGCGCAGCTTTAGAAAATGTCCAGTCATTCATTTCGAATGTCTCTTCTGTTCGTGGCGATATTGGTTCAATTAGCTCGCGCTTGGAAGCAGCACAGAAAAACAATGAATCTCAACGTGAGAGCGTCATTACGGCATCCTCTAGAATCCGTGATGAGGATGTGGCTTCTGATACTGCGGACCTTGTAGCAACCAAGATTCGCTTGCAGGCCGGCACAGCTTTATCGGCGCAGGCAAATCTTGCCAAGGCTACGGTACAGCAGCTGCTAAGCTAAGCTGCTAAGAGAGCCAGGAAAGCAGCGGACTCTGCATGCCCGCTGCATCAATAACAAATATAACATCTCTTTGGCTTACCGTGGTGGGCTAAAGCGTGCAGCACGGTAAGCCCTTTTTTCAAACCTTATGGACTTCAAAATAGACGAGCAGCGGACAAAAATTGGAGCGTTTGCCGAGCCAAACGTGAAAAAAATCAATTCAACTGACGCCGAAGAAGAGAGCGACTTCGTGACTTTCACCAGCTCCGAAGAGCGTCAAGCCTCGGAACAAGAGCTGAAAGCCTATAACAAGCCCGTAGCAGCTACCGGCGATCGCTTGGACCTAGGCGCGGTTAAGAATGCCCTGGACTTTCTTAAAGCAAGTAGTGAGGCTACAGAAAAAGAGGCCGAAGAGCGCTATCAATTGGCAAAGACTGCCAAGAACCAGCCAGAACGATCAGCTCAAGCAAGAAATCTCCAGACTGAAAGCGACAGCATCAGCACCGAGATAACTCGAATATCAAGCGCCGTTAGTTCGCGTGGCATTCCTGGCGTCTTAACCTACGACGTAAATAAAACTCAGGATCGCAACGCAGTTGCTGCTGTACCGCTAAGCGCGTCCATCAGTGCGCCAAGCGCTACACTCACAACGAGGACTACTGCGACGACCGCTATTACTAATCTCGACTATGCACAGGGCTCAATCCGAGTGCGGACGGCAGATATTTCCATAGCTCGTGACAAGGCAGAGAATTTCGCCGAACCCAACCTTAAAACGGAGAAAATTCCAGCGGCTCCAGCGCCGGAAGATACAAGCCAGGCGGTAGAAAAGGCCAAGCAACTTTCCAATTCAGTTGCCTCTCAGCTGAGCAACGCTGCTGGCGATGATGAGCAAATATCACGACTGATAGATGTTTCGACAAAAGGCCTTAGCGCTGACAGAGTGAGAGAGCTCTTAGCCTAGAAATCGAGGGCTAGCTGAAACTCTACTAGCTGCTTGAAGTCTTGTTCCAAAACTTTTCCATCATGTTAGGTCGGTATCACCCGGGCGAGACAACAACTAACGGTCGCAATCCCTGAAGCAGTGAAGCCACTGGCTTTCAAGTCTAAGCCTCCTCTTCAGAATGGTCTCGACCAAGCAGAGCTTTGGGGGATTATTTTTTGTGACCGATATAGAGAAAAGCTTCCGGGGTACTAAGCAACAGAGCAAGAACTCTGTGTTTATAGTAAATTACATGGCAGTGTAATAACATGCGCTGGATATTTTTATTAACCACAGAGTGCTCTGAGTGCACAGAGAAAAGAGCAGCTTGCGAGGCAAGGCGTACCTTCTGGTATTTTCGTATGGCCTCTAGAAATTTAAAATGGCATAGCACATTTGCTTGGCCTGTGACTTGACATACCCCCATTCCGTTGCGCACTCAAATTTGCAAGCAACACCTCGCTTTTAACACCGATACTCCATGCAGGAGATCAAAGTATGCAGGAGGAAACGGGACTAAGTCTGCTGGAGCTTATAATTACAAGTTCACTTGTACTGCTGTGCACTGCTTATACAGCAACACAGCTCTCTGGAAGACCTGATATTATGGCGCTAGCCAAACACGTTGAGCGCTTCCTCCAAACTAACTGGGTGAGGGCAATCTCCGACGAGGAAGACATTTCCATCAGTCTATCGCCCAACATGATTACCCGCTTTGGGCCGCATGGCGAACAAGAGCAGCTTACATTTCCGAGGCGAATTAGGCTGCTCTCGTCGCATAGTAAGATTAACTTTTACGCATCTGGAGTGGCTTCCCCCGCCTCATTCGACTTGGCTCTTGGGCAAACACGTTGCAAGTTTGCGATCGCCCTGCGGGGAAGGATTAGACATGTGTGTACATAAGGCATTCACAGCTAGATTTGGCGCCGTCCAAATTTATTCCAGTGGCCCAGGCTTTATGGTACTTGAGGCCATGATAGCCATTACTATTAGCTGCTTAGCTTTAGCAGCTCTGGCGCCCACACTCTTAAAAATAATGCATCAGCACTCCACGCAATCACTAGCTGAAGCCACTCGCAGTAATGCTTTCACACACTGCAAGATTCTAAACCAAGGAGCCTTCCCCCAACTTTTGCGGTGCAATCTGGACTCACATGAAGTTACCTTCTGCACATGTAAGTAAAGCCTACTCCGGAGTTGAATTTAGCAAATCCGCTGAGACTAGCTCGGGATTAAAGTATAACGCGGCTCAGGCTGGGTTTTTGCTCCTAGACTTCGTGCTCAGTTTGGCGCTGACGCTTCCGATTCTAGCTCTTCTGTCGCTGGCTGCGATTAGAGCAAGAAGCATCACTAGCAGCATCCAGGACTACAGCTCATTTGAACTACAACAGCGGCATTTGGAAGCACTCATGCAACAACTTGCGAGCACCCACCAAAGCCAGCCATTTTTCCCGGCACGACTCTATTCTGCGGGCTCGTTAAAATTTGCCGGGGGCGGCCCAATTCGACTATCCGGCGTAAATGCGCCTCTTCCCAGTTCGCACGCAATCGGTGCGATTGAAACCAACATTGAAGCTTCATTTTTAGTACAATCAATAGGCGGAACGCGATTGCAGGGATGCCCGCGTTACCCTAGTCCAGTAGCACTAAGCACATACCGCACATTTTTGGGCATATCAGCAAATGGAATCCACGAATTTGCAGCTCAGAGTGGTGCGAGTGGAAACTGCCGTAAATTTCAACTTGTCCCAGTGGAAAGTCTTTTCAGCACGAGAACAAGCAGTGCAGAAGTCTCCTTCATTCGAGTACTAATTCCGGTAAAACGCACCTACGTACTGTACGTGAATAAGCACCGAGAGCTTCGCTACCTAGGACTACGAGGTAACACAGTAATCGAAAATCAACCGATTCTGGGCGCCCTAAGCGACTTTCGGCTCTCATTTGAACCAGTCCCTGCTCCCAATCTAAAAGCCATAAAGCTAGAAGCCGTCTACAAGGGTCGAACACTCGGCTTCACTACCCCCTTCCTGCTAGCCACAAACGTACTCGACAATTTTTCAATGAACAGGCCATAGACATGCGGCGCCTTTATCAGTCATTTGATATGCCGCCTAGGCATAGAATTTATCAATCAAATACTGGCAGCTCATTGTTAGCGGTCCTCTTGTATCTTACCTTTTTAGCTAACTGTGTAGGCCTGCTGCTTTGGACTTTAAGCGATAACCAACGACGCCGCACAACAATTGCCCACGCCCAGCAAACTCATTTTGAGACAGCCGCTGCAGCTATGGCAAAGCTAGGCCAACAAGCTATACCAAAGAAACATCGCTTTACGTGCCTAGAAGCAAAGTACTCAAGTGGACGAGTTGATCTGACCCGCAGATTCTGCGCAGACATTCCCAACTTGCAGTTGGCAGTGCTACATCAACCGCTAGTAGTAGGTGCTAGACTGGCAGCTCCCAACACATTTCCATATCTGGACCTTGATGCAATTTTCCGCAACTCTCGCCCCTGCCCCACAACTTTTTTCTCTGCCCCAAAGTCATCTTCATTTAATTTCACGCTAACTCCTGAAAGTTTTGTGGCTCAAGCTTTGTGCCGCGCACCTACACTTGCGCTGGCATACTCGGGCAACATTGAAATATCCCAGCCCCTGGCACTCGGAAGTCCGGGGTCACCTAGCCTACTAGCTGCACGCGGCTACATCGACATAGCCTCCTCCCTTATGGCGCAAGGGCCTCTATTAGTTGTAGCAGCCGGAGACCTGCACATTCACGAGCTGCAAAGCCCTCACGCCGTAACTCTAGTTTCCATGACGGGCACGCTGGTAATAGACGGCACTCGCGGCAATCCAAATTTGAAGCTGCTGGCCTGGAAAGATATACAAGCGCCGGCGACTATTGGCACTGCTGACAATGGGCTCTACCCAGTAGTGCTGTCAGGACAAGGACTATCAATGACTAGCGCTAGAATCCCATAGGACATGCAGCTTTGACTCATCGCCGCCGCAGTCACGCTCCTCTTCGCAACGCAACACCGCTACGAAGGCTCCGGCGCCCAGGCCTTGCTGCGGCCAAAGGCGATAGCATGGCAAGCTCGAGAGTGTAGAGTGATGGGCCTCTAAATGCGGCACTGAAAGTGCCCTAAAGGATGGGTTCTTTTTAACGAACCACTCAAGCACACCCTCGTTTTCTTCTCTCGCGTAAGTACATGTCATGTACATTAGCATGCCACCACCAGCCACTACCTTAGCTGAATTAGATATTATGCGCCGCTGCCTATTGGCGTTCATGTTGATAGTGGCGGGATGAAAACAACCAGGGGAATCTTCGCCTTTGGCTATTAGCGACTGCCCGGAGCATGGCGCGTCTACAATCACCAGGTCAGCACTGGTGCCAAGAATTTCAGCGAGGACTTCCGGATCATGGCGAACTACGCGCGCATTTCTAATTTTGCAGCGTACCAAATTGGAAATTAAAGCCCCTGTGCGCTTTCCGATCACTTCGTTAGAAATCAAAATGCTGGGGCTTGCTGCGCGCCACGCAAAAATACTTTTTCCCCCAGGCGCTGCGCAAATGTCCACAACCTTAGCGCCAACCAGCTCAGGAAATGCACACACAGCAGAGGCAGAAAAAACCGACGAAAAATCTAGACAATAAAAGGCCCCTTGCTCATGCAAGGGATGAGAACCCGGGCGCGCCCCTGTGCCAACTCGATCAACAAAGGTAGGCCTCCATTCTGGTCCCGACTCAACCTGCCAGGGCACTTCATTGACTCGCTCTACAAGCCATAGTACGGCTCTATCGCGGCAAGCTCCGACTTGGAGAGCTCCTAAAAAAGCTTCGCACTCCTCACTATTCTGAATCAGCTTTTGGGCAAATTTTCTTGTTAAGGCTGAGATCTCTGCGATAGGCACGCTATAAAGCACCTAAAACATGTTGATTAATTCTAGCGACAAATAGGCGACAATGCCGGAACAGGGGAGAGTTAGAATCCACGCCCACATCATACGCTCTACAAGCGTCCATCGTACAGCCGAGAAGCGCTTGGCCGCACCTACCCCCATAACTGAAGCAGAAATATTGTGAGTTGTAGACACTGGGATACCAAAATGCGACGCCGTAAAAAGCACCAGCGATGAAGATGTCTCGGCAGCGAAGCCATGGATCGGTTGCAACTTGGCCATCCTATGGCCCAGAGTCTTAATAATTTTCCACCCTCCCATTGCTGTACCAGCAGCCATAGTGAGGGCACACATCACCTTAATCCAAGTTGCAATCTCCACAGTTTTGCCAGCAGCCGGCTCATCAACTCGCAGAAATAAAAGCCAACTAGGCAAATCTGCAAAAACGCCCGACTTAGTCGCGGCCAAAAGCGCCAAGGCTATAATACCCATAGTTTTCTGCGCATCATTGGTACCATGCATGAAACCCATACCAGCAGCACTAAAAATCTGTAATTTTCCGAAAACTGCATTAATGGCCCGCGGGGTACGATAGCGCAGGCTAAAGTAGAGCAGCGCCATTAAAGCAATCGCTATAGTGAAGCCAAGCATTGGCGAGAAAATCATTGGCACAATTACTTTCCACAACACTCCCTTGCCTTCATACCAATGCATCTCAGATGGATGCGACCATATGATTACAGACAAATCATTATGAGCTGCCGCCAGAGCCGCCCCACACAGGCCTCCGATTAGGGCATGGCTGGAACTCGATGGAATACCAAACCACCAAGTGATTAAGTTCCAAACAATTCCGCCTAACAGAGCACAGAATATAACTTCGGAATTTACTACACTTGTATCAACAAGGCCCGATGCAATTGTCTTTGCTACTGCCGTTCCCCAAAGCGCCCCTAGTAAGTTTGTGATGGAGGCCAGAAAAATAGCCTGGCGCGGCGTAAGCACCTTTGTTGCCACGGATGTAGCTATTGCATTGGCTGTATCATGAAAGCCATTAATGAACTCAAATACAAGCGCGGTGAAGACAACAAGTAGTAGAAGAGCCATGTGACCTAAATTTAAGAATTCTTATGGCAAATATGCAGTACGTGATTGCCTGTATCGCGGCAGCGATCGATTGCCTTCTCAAGCAGGTCGAATAAATCGCGCGTTGCTACGATCTCAGCAGGATTCTTAACGCTCCTATATAGATCCCGGAGCAAATCGATTTCAAGATTATCTGCCTGTGCCTCAATGTCCTGCAGCTTTGAATTAAGCCGGTGCACCAACTCTGGCATAATTCCGCGGCGCAAACTTTTCACCATCAACAATACGATATGTGTAGCATCTTCAACTAGGTCAATCTGATGGAAAGTGTTGGTGGACTGAAAAATTTCGCGCAATAGCACATAGCGCTCAGCAAACTTCTCCAAGGGCTTAGGAATCCGGTAAATAGCAGACGCCAAAGTCTCGAGGTCCTCACGATCAAGCACCGTGACAAAAGTCTTAACGGCCAACTCAGAAAGTTCTTCAGTCATGCGCTTACTTGTGGCACGCGACTGGCGAACAAGGTGCAAATCAGCGCTCTGCCCACTGCTTGAAACAATTTTATGAAGCGCTTTAGCAGACGCGTGCGCCTCACGCGCCGTCCCTTCTAGTAGATCAAAAAATCGTGGATCCTTCCCCAGGAACTCTTGTAAGGAAAACATAGATACAAACCCTTTCCTTTTTGACACTTTATGATTGAAGCAGGTCAAAGTGCGGGAAGAATGACATAGCTTTGAGTGCAAGAGAAGCGACCTGGGACCTTAAATCCGCCGGCTAGGTGTCCCTGCGAACAGCAACTATATTCAGCCATTTCAACTAGTTACCTAGACAAGCCCTCTCCACCCCTACAATAGCAATGGCAGCGCTTTGAGCTGGCAGCCAAGTGTGCACCTTCGACCTAATTGGTGAAGTTCCCCCTAAGTTGTATGGGGGCCAACGCTGAGCACAGCCAATGCTAGCCACAACAAGAGTCTGTCGACTTTTTACAGCAAGCTCTAAGCTCCTACACAGAATTTGCACTGTATCTAGAGAGGTTCAGCTCCACCATGCGCGCTATTATATTGACTGTATGTTTCTTTCTTCAGTTCACACTTCCTATAGCCGCTTTCTCAATTAGCACCGGGCCCGATGCCTACGGATACCGCTCAACCGACAGCTTAGAAGCAGCTGGTCCAGTTTTCTCATTTATTGATATTTCGACTACAGGCACACGCCTAACATTTGTGGATCCCGATGCTCTACCAGCCATAGCAAACAATGCGGATGACGGCACAGCTATCAATATATCCCTGAGCGCCCTTAACTCTGGCTTTGGTTTTCCCTTCTATGGACGCTTCTTCGATACAATCCATATGAGCAGCAATGGCTTTCTGCACTTTCAGCTGGGTGCAGATTCTGACTCATTCAGCAATCAGTGCCCATTCACCGCCGGTGGCCCAAATGGAATTATTTCAGTCATCTGGGATGATCTACTGCTTGAAAATCCACCCAGCATATCTCGCGGTGGGTACGTCCAAACATTCTCCTCCTGCCCATATCAGCAGGGTGGCCAAGACGCTTGCGCTGTCTTTCAATGGGACAATATCGACCATTTTGGCCTACCCACAGACTCATTCGACGCTCAAGCAGTACTTTACTCGAGTGGCAACATTATGATGCTTCTGCCCTCTGGGAATCCTGAAGCGGGAAGCAGCTCAAGCACTGGAATTAAAGATTTGAGCGGTAATATTTCACTGATGCATGCGTGCAATTCGGCCAATAGCCTGCCACCTGACTACGCGGTGTTATTCAAGGCACCCAGCCAAGAGTCTTTTAGCTTTGAGAATGAACCAAATGAAGTCTCCGCTTCTGCCTCACTTCTACCCATGGGCAACTGTGGCCTTGGCAAAATTGCCAGCCCTGGAGATAGCGACATCTGGTTCAGTTCCAATATAAATGCTGGCTCACAACTCTTTGCTTGGGTGGATACAACAGCGGCTCAGGCGAGCGATACAAGTAGCTTAGAAATTTTATCATCAAGCGGGGCTACTATCGGATTTGATACAAATTCTGGCCCAGGTAACAGTTCAGCTGTTGCTGGACTGGCGCTTACGGAGGCAGGCAATCTATTCATGCGCATTCGAGAGCTTGGCGATGACGCTGCACTTAATCCTTATATTTTAAGCTCCATTATTTCTCGTCCTGGTGACCTAGCAAATGAGAGTGAACCAAATGATGCTGCTGGTACTGCCAACACGGTACGAGCTGCGGTTATGCACGGCAGCGCTACTGCAACCGATAGTGATTACTTTTCATTCAACGCAAATTTCGGCGACGTTGTAAGTGTAGTGGTGGATAACGATCCTGAGAGAAATGGTCTAATCACAAAGAGTAACGTCCAAATTATCGGACTGGATGGGAGTCAAGTGCTGGCGGCAAATGATTCGGTGCAGCTCTCACAGGCGACTGGGACTGGCAGAGTGATGACTTTGGCAGCTGGTACTTATTTTGTGCGTGTATCAGTTGAAGCAGGCTCAAGCGATAGCAGCTACGCACTCGCAGTTTTACAGAATTGCCACTCAGCATGCTCAGATAGCGATGGGGACCTGGTCTGCGACGCAGGCGATAACTGCCCGAATCTTGCAAATTCTGACCAACTAAATACGGATGAAGACTCAGCAGGAGACGCCTGCGATTTATGTCCCAATGATGCTACTAAGCTAAATCCTGCCTTGTGTGGATGCGGGATAGCCGAAACCGACAGTAACTTAAATGGTGCCATCGACTGCCTACCGACCAGCGAACTAATCGCGCGGCTAAAGGCCCATGAAAACCGCATCAAGAAGCTATCGCTGCTTCCCTTCAACGCTAGCGCCAGTAAGAAAAAGGCTGACGCCAAACTGCGCAAAGCAATCCTTGCTGCCGACAAGTCTCTAGCTACATTTGTTGGCACAGTTTCAACAAGGGTAGTGCTTGCCAGCAGCACAGTTAGCGTGAGCAAGCTACACACCAAGCTTTCAAAGTCCGTTAAAGCTATGCTCAAAGCTGGAAGGTACGATTTTGCCAAGGCTAAAACTGCGGCCATTAAGGCCATTCAAAAACTTCGCAGCGTGCTAGCAACAGGGCCATTCTAGTGGGTGGATTTATAGAGCGCAGCTTGAGATCAGTTCTTGAATGCGCTCTGAGATTGCCACGCCACACAAAAATGGGACTCGCATACGGGGCCTCCATTATTTTCCGGTATTTTCGGATAACCTCTAGTACACGCGCCATCTACATTTAGAGCACGCCAGTATTAGAGTGCGTAACAAAATGAAAACTAATGCGCCGAGCGCTATACGGTCTGCAACAGCGTCGGGCTTGTGCTCGATCTCCGTGGTCTCTGCGTCTCCGCGTTTTACTCAATTTTTGCTCAACATGCAGATCTGCACGCACATTACTACCTAATGCGACCGTCAGGTTTTCTACTGGGGAATTCCCAAAGCTTCCCAGCTTCAGCCCTACATCGAGGATTGGTGAAGATTTGGAGGACTGGCTCAGAAGCTTTTTAACGCGCAGACACGGAGACCGCAGAGATCAGCCATCCTAATTAAGTGATATCATCTAGATTTTTTTTAAGCCGAGCACGAGTTGAGGGTCAGGATAAATTTTTAGGGCCCATTCCCGATCGGCAGACGACACGACCCCTGGCAAATCAGCTTTTTCCGGCTCTACTAAACTTAACTGAAAGTGCAAATGCGGGTTCCAGCCACCATTTTCATGGCGGTCCCCTACCCAAGCAATAACTTGGCCAGCTCTAATCTTGGAGCCTCTTACTTTTTCAGAAATAGATGCTTCCGAAAGATGGCCATGTAGTGCCCACACGGGCACAGAATTTAAAGTATGCTTTGTAATTAGCGTGTAGCCGTAGTCACCTGGAGCCGGGTTATTTCCAAAGAGAAAAATCTCGCCATCAAAAAATGCATGTACCTGTGTACCAATCGGGCAACCGATGTCGATACCAACATGTATATCGCGCACCCCGCTAAAGAGATCCTGCGTGTACACGCCCTTACGCTGTTCGTTGTACTTTCCAATTCCATAAGGCAAGGCGGGAATACGCAGAGGGTCATACTCACCCGTTAAATCATAAACTTCATAATCATCAGGAAGATGGATAACGGGATGAAAGCTTAGTCCTTTGGTATCGAGGGATGGGATTGTTTTCATGAATTTGAGCGATATTCTAAGCTAGTATTTGCTTGGCATAAACAGCTTTATGCAACTTAGCATAGCTTGGAAAAATGACAGCAGGGCGGAGTGAATGCAGAACCAAGAAAAGACCTCCTAGAGTATGTCCTGAACACTCTCGAGCCCTACCGCAGTCATTTGACGAACGCCGCCAGATGACCCCTTCAACTACAACGGCTTCAAATCCAACAGCTTCAAGGTCGGCGTGTAGCCTCGGACCTGCTGCTCAAACGAAAGCCTAGCTGCGGAAGTCAACTCTGCGCTCAAGCTGTCCCAATTGCCTTGGTCCCTGAGGGCCAGAGCTTTGTCTCCATGGAACATGTACTCCACATCATCACGCAGAATTTGGCGGATACCTTCAAGCGTTAGACTAAGCCGACCAAGAAAGGCGCTGTTGGCTTCAAGATGCAGACTAACCAACAGGCCTAGCCTCATCGAATGACCATCAAGCCAAATTCGGTACTCAATCCGCTGTCCAACCACCGGATTGGTCACGAAAAGATGAGGCTCTAGCATAGCAGTCCACGGTAGACTCTGATCTACATTGAGGAGAGTTGTCGTTCCAAACCTACCTAGCAGGACCTCACCATCTTTCACGCGCAGTCTAGTACGACCGTTCTGCCGCTCCAAGAAGAGATAGGTCGGGAAAATAGCCAGCGCGATGGACACCCACAGCAGCCCGGACTGACCAAGCCAGAAACCAAAGCCAGCTGATGCGACTACTCCCGCTACACACAGCACACACACCAGCCCCAAAAGGCGGGCGAATCGCTCAGGAAAAGTCCGCTCCAGCCAAAGCCAAAAGGACACCGGTCGAGACAGCACCACAGGGGAATCGTGCATGGGGTATAAAGGGTTAGAAACGAGGGGATAAGGGTCAGGACGAAAGAACCTTCGCATTCACTCCGTCCTACGATGCTTCTGGCGAAATTCTCCAGTAGCCTCGTAGAGCGGAAAACCACCTGTGCGGCAACTGATGCAGCACAGATTCTAAACTCATCTACCCGCCCACAAAACTACGCCCAAGTACTGATGTACGCAAATCGCTCAATGCAAATTACGAGTTCTTAGTAGCCCCTTCAATGCCTTGAGATTGCCTCAAAAAAAACGTCTAGGATTAGCTCCGCGAAAGGCGGAAAGCTGACCAGCCTCAAAAATATAAACGCCGAGATTAAGCCTAACAGGATCTTGGCCCACGCGCCGAGCAAGGAAACACTAAATTTAGCGCCCGATTATAAAATGCAATTATTAAGCAGTCGATACTAATACTGCTAGTATTTTGCTTTGGGACTCTTAGAAAGGCTGGAAAACGCGGAAAAATGGAGCTTTTTCGCGGGATTGCAAAGTTGCAGGGTGAAATGACAGACTGAAGCACTAGAATAACGATGTTCTTCAGCATTCATAGTCATAACCTAGAGTAGTGGCTGAAAGATCCAGGGTAATTTATGACCGACCAGTTCCGCGAAGTACTCTCTCGTTGCATTTGCCATATGCTAAAGCCAATAGTGCGCTTTTCGCTGCGGCACTCAATTGGCTTTCGCGAGCTCACAGAGCTTCTAAAATTGGCGACTGTAGACATAGCCGCTGAAAACTTACAGGCTCAGGGCGAAAAGGTTAATGCTAGCCGCCTATGCGTCGCAACAGGTTTACACCGCGGCGAGATAAATCGTATTTGGAGTGGAGAAGTTAAGGAGCAAAATCCAGCCTATTCCACTCGAGTTATTGGGCGTTGGCTTGCTGATCCTCAGTTTCTGACTAAATCGCGCAAGCCGCGTGTGCTAAGCCTTGATGGCGACAATTCTGAATTCGTGCAACTTGTACGCACTGAGTGCACTAATGTGCATCCTGGAACAGTGCTTTTCGATCTCGAACGCACCGGTGCCGTAAAACGAGTTGGGAATGGGGTTAAATTAGTTTACCGCGCCTATGTTCCCAAGGGCGATCCAGAGGGTGGATTTAAGATGTTTTCCGAGGACGCCACCCACTTACTGCACTCAATTGAAGAGACAATTCTTGGAGGCATAAAGCCACCGAACCTACATATTAGGACTGAGTACGACAATATTGCCAAGGAGGACCTACCTACCATTAGGCAGTGGTTTTACCGAGAGGGAAATCTATTCCATAAGAAGGTGCGTGACTTCCTAGCTAAATTTGACCTTGATCTACACCCCAAGAAGGGCAAAACAGGCGGCAATAAGGTTTTCATAGCCTCATTTAGTCGCGTCCTAAGCGCCGAGGGCGAGCCAGCGGACGAGGACTAAGCAAAGCCTACGAATTTCTTGTAGTTGCGGGTCGCGCCCAACGCTGATTCAGCTAGTTACACCCAAAAAAGAAGCAAATTTAGTGCATTCCATGATATGAGGAGCGGAAGGAAGTTTTGCCTTCTGTAGGTCTTCCGTCTAGGAAGAAAGCGTAGGTCTAGGTGTGTGTGGTGGTTACATGAGTACTATTGTCCCCCGTCAATACTTCTCATTTATTTCAAAAATCTCATTTGTTCTCATCATCACCTTGCTAATGGCAGGTTGCGGCGGCGGCAGTAGTGGAGTTGGGGCCGACTACCAAGGGCGCGTACTAGAGAGCGTCAGCGGCGCAGGCATACCAGACGCAACAGTCACAATTTTGGAAACTGGTGACTTTGGCAAAACAGATCAGGACGGAAACTTCTTATTTAAATCTGAAGACGGGCTCACTAATCCCACCATTCTTGTAGAGGCGTCTGGCTTAAGCGCGCAAGCTAAACTTGGTCAAGATGTTCCCCCATCGGCTGCAACCGTCGCATTCAACATTGTGGTACTTAGCTCAAGCGAAATAGAGATTACGACTATAAACGTTGGAAACAGCGCATCAACACAAGATTCACTCGGACAAGCGGCCTCAGGTAACCCGAATCCGACTAAGGGAAATCTGCCTGTCGGGCCGAACGAACCAAGCGCCGCCGCTCCCGACCCGACAGCTCAGCCTACTCCTACTGCGAAGCCTTCCCCGGCTGCCACCTCCATTCCCATGCTGACAGTCAAGATGACCATCACAGTTCAAGACCAGGACGGGGGTTCTGGTGGCAATAGCGGGCTACCAGTAGCGGCTCAGCTTTTGCTAACGACTACCAACAACAATATACCCCTGGCATCCTTCTCGCTGCCGGCGGGCCGGAGTGAGATAGTTGTTAGCACCCAGGTCCCTGCTAGCTACATGCAGCATGAGGCCTTATTGGCGCTCAGTTTCCCGGGCGCAGGTAAGATTTACTCTGCGGTTCCAGCTGCCATTGGAAATTTTATGTCTGCGACTGTAGTGCTAGATGCGTACAATCGCCCCGCTGAAGTTCTAGCTGGGACTACTGGATCGATTGCCCCTACTGAAACGGCTAGGCCAGAGCCGACTGCCCCCGGTATCGATATTGAAAATCCAGAGTCGACCCCAACCAAGGCACCAACAGCCGAGCCGAGTCCAACGCGCGCGCCAAGTTTAACTCCTCCTGGAAGCGTAACACCACCAGATGCAGGTACTGCAATCCCTACCTTAACCCCAACTGCTAACCCAACTCGCACTCCAAAGGCTACTTCCGGGCCAAGCAGATAGGGACACCTCCAGCTGCTTACTTCGCTTAAGCACTGGACACATCGCATAGCGAATTCCATTAAGCATATCCCGAATCCGCAATTTTTGATTTGGCTTGGCATCGGTCAGTCGTTATTGTTCGATCGACGCTGACGACTTTCCCTAAGCGCAGTAACTTTCTATAGTTGCAACAGATATCAAAGCCAGAGTTCCAGTGTTTAGATGCTCTCGATTAGGATTCTTAGCCATGAAAGACGAACGCTTCACCAAACTTGCCAACTTACTTGTAGGCTACTCAACTTCGGTAAAACGTAACGATCGCGTGCTAATTGATGTCTCCGATATTCCGGATGAGTTCGTAGTAGAGCTCATTCGCAGCGTACGTGCTGCTGGCGCATATCCATTTGTTAATGTACGCCGGCCACGTATTGGACGCGAACTAATGCTCGATACTGACACTAAGCATGCATCCATTATTAGAGACGTAGAGCTATTCCAGATGAAGAAAATGAACGCCTACATAGCTCTGCGTGGCTCAGCTAACGCCAACGAAACTGCCGATGTGCCGCCCAAACAGCTTAAGATTTTTTCAAAGACGATGCTGCCAGTCATGGATTACCGCGTAAATAAGACGCGTTGGTGTGTGTTACGTTGGCCGTCCCCCAGCATGGCCCAGCAGGCTGGAATGAGCACAGAGGCTTTCGAAAACTTCTACTTTGATGTCTGCACGATGAATTACCCCGCTATGTCTCGCGCTATGCGCCCGCTTCAGCGACTAATGCAGAAGACTGATAAAGTGAGAATTCTGAGCCCAGGAACGGATCTTTCCTTTAGCATAAAGAAAATTCCTGCAATTTGTTGCCGCGGCGATTTCAATATTCCAGACGGTGAAGTTTTCACAGCACCCGTGAAGACTTCAGTTAACGGAGTGATTACTTACAATGCTCCCTCAGTTTACCAGGGTATGCGCTTTGAAAATGTGCGCCTAGTTTTTAAAGAAGGTAAGATTGTTGAGGCGAGCTCAAGCAATTCAAAGCGCCTGAACGAGATCTTGAACACAGATCCAGGAGCTCGTTATGTTGGAGAATTCGCTATTGGGTTCAACCCACACATAATGAACCCAATGGGGGATATATTATTCGATGAGAAAATAGCTGGCTCGTTCCACTTCACCCCCGGACAAGCGTACGAGATGGCCGATAATGGAAACCGCTCTGCTGTACATTGGGACCTCGTGCTGATTCAGCGCCCAGAGTGGGGCGGCGGAGAAATTTACTTTGACGGAAAACTCATTCGCAAGGACGGCAAATTTGTCATCCCAGAGCTAAAGGGCTTAAACCGCGAGCGGCTGCTTAAGGCCTAATTAAATGAGTTTGGGCGATTACTGAGGCAAGTACGCCAAATTTACCAACATAATCAATGCATTACGCAGCTGCGCTCTAGTCCTTCACTATGCAACCATAAAGTAACGTTCCTTCATAACAACAAGGAGGGTTGGAGTGTCCTCATCAAAGTCGCAATAAGGGTTAATATCTCCTAGTAGTTACTCTAATGGATGCTGAAGTAGCACGGACGCAAAATCCCAATTCTGGCTCAACAGAAGCCACGCAGTCGTCGCCTGTCGCGATACGCCCCGAGGAGCTGACCCCTGAATCATTTCATGCACACGTTAACCGCGCCGCTGAGCAACAGGCCCTTGCCGCCCTACGCGAAGCTAGTACTGATCCAAGTATCGTAGTTACAGCTACCACCAACGAAGGCGTCTCCGTAAATGGACGTGGCCTAGATATACATGCCAAAGGCGAGGTAAATGCCACAAGAGCAGCCGAAATGGCCGCTTCCAAAGGCTACACTAGCGATACCGTGGCACGCCTTATGGCGGTGGCAAGGCATGGATCTGTCGCTGAAAGAAACACTAGCCAGTTCACCGCGACCACTAGAGCAACTGAAGATGCCGAGAAGTCCCCGGTCAGCGCCAAAGCTACAGATGGTTCGACCAAGCCAGAACCAGGCTCCAAGACTAGCTCTCCTGCCCCAAGCGCTAGCGATGAAAGAACTTCGCGACCTTCTGCTTTGATTGCAAATCCTGCTACTCCAGAAAGCCTTTACGTGCCTGCAGACCAAGATGGGATGGTATCAATACCCGCTACGCCAAAGGCTCTTTCTGAATCAGACTCTGTACCTCGCTTTGACTATCGGCCTTCAGGCGCAATTGCAGAGACCCAGAAACCGGGGGCGACCCTAGCAACTGTAGCCGTTCCTAAGGCAGAGGTCATAAGCTCGATTCCAGCGCTAGCTCAGGCAACTACCTCAACTGCTCAACCTGAGGAGCTAATGGGTGGCCCACAACGCACTACCGAGCCAGTATTTAGAGTCGCCAGAGATGCAGACCCAGGCCTATCCCGCTCCGGCAAGGGACGCTATTTTGTTGTGCCTTCAGCCTCTTTAGCCGCCTAGCCCTGCAAGTCCTAGGTCCTGCCGCCCCCAAGCTTTTTCTTTCCCTAAGCTGCAACTTTATTGTAGAATAGGATGGCTTTTAGGCCTTATTCCTTCAACATAAGCGCTTATGAATATCAGACTTCCCTGGTCCCAACTCAAAGAAGCCTTCCAAGGCGAATGGATTGAACTTGTCGCGTATGACTGGAAGTGGGGCGATGCTAAGCCACGCTGGGGAATAGTACGCAACCACTCGGCGGATCGTCAAAGCCTAAGCAAGCTTATTGAATCTTCCCCAGCCGTTGAAGGCGCTTTAATTCTATACGTCGGCGCCGCTTTGGGTGCCGTTACGCACGAGGCGAGCGCGGCTGCGCTATAACAGTCGCAGTAACAGCACTCTTGTTCTCGCAGAACCCAACTAGGCCACCAAAAAGTTCTCTATCATTTATAATGCGCGGCACTTTGTGCTGATCGCCTAGCTTTCCACGCGAGGCCATCCAGTCGGCAAATGTTCCTTTCCTAATAGCGCGTACCTCAGGTGGATTCACGCCACAGCCAGGAGAGGTATGATCTGCATAGTCATCATTCAATGAAACCAACGTTTCATCCAATTTAGTGCGGAACTTAAAGAGCTTTTCTTGGCTCTCTAAATCGCGCTCAAACTCAACCAAGAAAAGATGAGATCCCAAATCCCCTGCCTTAGCCTTTACATTGACGCCCATTGAGTAATCCGTCACCGAAAGGCCAACCGTATCAGCAGCAGCGGCAATAGCCTTCTCAATTTCTTCATAAATTAAGTGCTCGCCAAACGCCGACATCGAATAGGTAGTACGTCCGGTGACCAAAATACGTGGAGTCTGCGTGTCAACGAAGCGTACAGTATCACCGATAATGTAAGACCAAGCACCTGCACAGGTAGTAAGAACAATCGCGTAATTAACATCCTTCTCGACATTGCCTATCCAGAAGCGCTTCGGATTAGGTTTATCGAGCTCCTCAACCGGGACAAATTCGTAAAATACGCCGCTGTCTAGAACCATGCGTAACCCGTCCCCATAGCCGCGATCAGCTACGGCCATAAAGGCTTCACTAGCCGGATAAACTTCACGCAATTCTGCCCGCGTACCCTGCAGCAAGCGCTGATACTGCTTCAAATATGGGTCAAACTTTACCCCTCCGTGCACAAACATTTCTAAATTTGGATATAGCTTGCCAATTAGGCCCTCCTCGCCAGGAAAGCGGTCCTTGAATTTTTCCAAGAAAATTAGGAGCCAGCTAGGCATGCCACCTAACATACGAATATCTTGGCTAACAGAAGCCTCGGCGATCTTTTGAGTACGTTCGATCCAATCTCCAATATCGCTAAGCTTGCGCGGCGGGAAAAAGAAGCGCGCGGCCCATTTTGGCAATCGTATAGCGGAAATTCCGCTAATCTCACCCAGCTTTACCCCCGGTGCCAAGTCTTCCATGCGAGTGGTTCCCCCCAACATGAATGACTTTCCGCCAAATATCTTGCTATCGGGGCGATTGGTAACGTGGTGCACCAGCAAATCGATGCCAGCCTTGTTATAGGAGTCTCCCATCTCCCGAGAATATGGAATGTACTTCCGCTTGCCGGAGGTCGTGCCTGAGGTCCATGAGAAATATGGGACGAGACCTGGCCAAGTACAATCAACCAGCGTTGGAAAACTTGCCTTCCAATAATGCTCCCAAAAGTCCTCATATCGCCTCAGGGGAAGCCGCGACTGATACTCTTCTAGTGAGCCAATCGTCTCAAAATTATAGTCACGTCCAATTTTTGTATGGCGCGCTCGCTGCAATAGCCAAAACAGTTGGCGCAATTGCGTGCTGGCTGGATCCTGGTTCGACAATTGGGAATTACGAAACTTGGCGTATGCGCGTAGGGCTAGGGTTAAATCCATACCGTGTTCTGAAAATGCCCGTGCCAAGATTGGCGTCTGGGGTATGCATACGATTAGCTAATGCAGGGCCCTCGAGTCAATGATCACCTCTGGACGGGGAATATAGCTTAGGGCAAAATTCCGGCTGCTCCCTGTTACATCGAAGCTAGTCCCGCTTCTCAAAGGTTACGGTTTATGGTCGCTGTGGTACACGAATTCCCCGCGAATTCAGGGGGAACTTCTTCTGTCGTTGTCGCTGTATGCGTAGAAAAACTCACAAAAAACTTCAGCAACGTTGAGCGCGCGCTCGACGATGTCTCGTTTGATATAGCTGTCGGCCAGTCGGTCGCACTTATCGGCTCTGATAGCGCAGGAAAATCAACCTTGCTGCGTTGCTGCGCGGGAATAATTACCCCGGATGCCGGCAAGGTCACTGTATTTGGGCAAGATTTAGCGACTCTGCCTGCGCGTAAGCGTGAAGGTGCTCTACGCCAGCTAGCCTTTCTAGACGGGCACTCCAAGCCACAGGGCGAAATTTCATGCCTGGAGTATGTACTAAACTCAGCTTCCAAACGCTTTGGGAAATTGAAATTTTGGTTTAAGCGTAAATTTTCAAAATCGCTGCGTGAAGAAGCATGCCTCTGTCTAACAAATGCCGCTGGATCGAGTCTTTTTGATCGCACTGTTTCCTCATTGTCGCCACTTGAGGCACAGCAGGTAGCACTTGCTGCTGTGATGATGCAGCAGCCTCGCCTTATACTTGCTGACGCCCCGACGGTCACACTCGATCGCGTCAGCGCCGATAAATTTATGGATTTACTCATCAAGTACGCACGCGAATCGCAACGCACGCTCATATTTACATCGCGTGAGCTAGTCGATGCTTTGGCCTATGCCGATCGTGCAATTGCCCTTCTGCAGGGACGACTAGAGCTGGACGCTCCGATTGGCGCTGAGGAAGCGCGTATGCTTCGCAGCATGGCTAGTTAGCTGGTATTGCAGATAGAAGTGGCTTGCTTCGTCGACTTACGCTGATCAGAATTACTCATTGCGACGCGGGATGTCCATCAGACCAAGAGACTAGTCCCCTACAACTCGCAACACCGGTCAAGGTTTAGCCACGAGACTTAAAAATCACTTTGATAACCTGCTTCGATGAAGATTGGGGTCGGTCTCCCAATTTCACTTAGGAATGAAAGCTGCTGTATGGAAATACCAGCGATTGAGTTTGCAAATCCAGGATTAGCTTTTAATGTCTGCTCGATGGCAGCCTTCAGTGCAGCGCGTCTATACTCGTCGTGAGCGGTTACCGCTTCCTCTTCGTCCTCAGCTGACTCGCGCAGCCGCCGGTCCTGCTCCTCAAGGGCCTGCTTGGCATATTCTTCCCAAGGATTCTTCGGCTCACGTTCTTTATTCTTTTCATTTTCAAGAATAGCCTCAAGAACCTGCCGGTAATCCATGCTGGTTTCGGGGAACCAAATTGGCAATGTCTTTGTGTCTTGCTCTTCCCGGCGCGTCGAGCTTTTATCGTCTGCTTGAGCAAGCAGCTCACGCATGATGATAAGTGCGACAATGTCCTTTAATCGCTCAAGCGCTTGGCGCGCCTCTGTAATTGACTTAGCGAGAGCATCACGCGCTACTTCTGGCAACTTACCTGAGTCCCGTAAGACCTCCGCTAAAGTGAGCGCCACTTCACCGTTGGAGAAGCTTTTACTCAATATGTCACTGTTCTTTAGCAGCTCTATGGCTTGCTCGCGCGTGCGAGGCTCATTCTGTTCACCAAGATTTAACTGAGCCACGAGCTTCAACAGCTGCTCATCGGAAGCTGATTGCAGTATATTTCCAACATTCTCACTAGCGGCACGCAGCTGCTCAGGAGAAAGGTCTTGAATACTCTTCGCGCCAGTTACCTCCGAGCCAGTCAAAGCCGATAGTGTAATATCACGCGCTTCACTTATGGCGCTGGAAACTTCTAGCATCGACCCAGCCACTGCCTGTTGCGACTTCGGATCTAGGCTCTCTGTCGCCCCTGCAGCGATAGCGAACAACTGATTGGTTGAGTAATCAGCCACCTGACCACGCACAGAGCGTGCAAGAGCCGACATGGCAAGTTGAACATCTTGATCAGCGGTGCCTGCTAAAGGAATACCAGGCTCGAGCGGGGTGCCCGCTGCTGGCTCCTGGCTCAAGGGCACAGGCAGATTTGGTACGAGCAATTGCGGATCCATTACAAGACTAGTCGCTCCTTGCGATAAAAGGGCAGAATTCCCCTCTCTGTGGTTATGGGGAATTTAACCCCCCACGTAGCTCCAGGAGTCGATGGTAAAAATATAGTAAACTTAGATAGTTATCTCTAGAGGCCTGCCCTATCGTGCGCGCCTTGCCCCAGAATTGGACTGCGTGCCGGAACTGCCGCTTCCAGAGGAAGCTGAGGCATCTATAGCTGGGCGAGCTCCAACCGCTACAAAGACATTTGGAACTTCCTTCTTGATATCACGCAACAACTTGGCAACCTTTGCCGCTGCCAAGTTATAGGAAGATTCACTCCCATAGCGCTCGGCATAAAAGCTAGCATCTGAGCGATTGTCACCTATCACCTCGGCTATCGTGTCCTGACATTTCAGATATCGTGGGCGCTCTTTAGAATTAAATTCGCTGGTCACTTTTAAGAAACCGGTTTTGACCATGTACTTATGACGATTCTCCATATCGCCCTGCACCCAGCCCTTCCAAAATCGGGTCATGTTAGGGCAGGCGGCAACGCGCTTGGAACGGGAGTTAATCAAATCTATCTCCAAAATTGCATCCAAGATCATTGGGCACTTACCCAGATTTACGGAGCAATAAAGATAAGCAGCATTTAAATAACTAAGCATCCCATCACTAAGCTCTCCGATTGATTCCACAGATTGACCATGCGCGACGCTATCGATGGTCTCTTGTAGCGAATCAAAGTAATCAATCGCCTTATCCTGTGTGGCTGAGAACGAATCCTTCCTGGGACCCACATCCTCAATATTTATCTCTCCCGTAATAGACTTATCCTCGTCCATACTGGGCGGAATCGCATAGGAAGGACGACCCAAAATTAGCGACAATGCGACAAATAAGGCCAGGCGGCTGTTTCGCTGCATAAACTGAAAATTTATAGAATAAAATATTCTGGTATTAAGGGTAACATAGCCGCCCAGCGAGCAACAGTGCGCTCTCGCGGGCACTAATACAGACTAGAAGTGGTGTTATAAATCCTGAAGACAAGGCCTGCTTCGTGTTGCGAGCCCGATCTTTCGGGCTCAGCAATCCAAAACCCACCTCATAATGTACTTATGAGATAAGTTCTAGATTTCCGAAGCGCGTTATCCGCCAATCTTGATAATGCCGCCTAATGGGCCTTCGTCACGCTTACGGCGAGCTTCGTTTAACAACGCCTCACCCTTTTGCTGCCCCCGCTCTAGCCCAAGCTCAGCTTCTCGACGTGCGGCATCACGCGCCGCTCTACCGGCCTCGGTCTGCATTTCAAGCATAGTGCGCACATTATTTAGGGCCCCCTCCTGCCAAGGAGTAAGCTGATTTGGGTCCCCGCTACCTAGCCCTCTCTCAACCTTCTCAAGACGCTCTGCTTCGCGCACCAAAGAAGCTGCGTCACGGCCAATTTTATCAGCCAAAGTTCTAACCATAGCCCCACGCGCATCCTTGGGAACAGTTGACTCTATCACAGCCACTTGAGCCTTAGTTGCTTCTTCCGCTGCAGCCTTATCAGCCTTGGCATTCATGTTATCGCCAAGCGAGTTAATTAGACGACTCGCTAGCTCTTCAGGCGAACCAGTCGGACCAACAGATGGCAACGGCTTATCACCACGCACCATTTGGTCAATTTCTGCAACCGTTACTGGACGCATAGCAGCTTGAATTGCAGCGGCATGCGCTGGGTTCTTACTCGGATCAACAACCACCTTATCTAGGATTTGGCGCACCGGATTATTAGGATCATTAGGATCCGGCACATTAGCCCAAAGCTTTCGCACATCAATAATGCCACTTTCGCGATTAAAATCGCGCACGCCATTTGCGAAACCTTGTTGAATTTCCTCCCTGCGACGCCCAAGCTCAGCAGCAGTTTCACCAACTTCACGCTTGAAGCCTTCTCTATCATTATTAATAGACTGGGCCATCTCGCTAATCTGTGTCGGCACACCAGTGCTTGGAGCCTGAGACTGAGCCTGCTTGCGCTCATCTAATTCTTTGGCTCGCTGCGCGAGCTCCTGCCGCTTGGACTCAAGCTCAGCACTTAACTCCCGCAAGGCCTCATTCTGCACTTTGGGATCATAGCTGTACTTGCCCTCGCCAAGGTCTACACGACCAGCATCAAGTTTTTCAATAATGCGCTGCTTAATCTCAATAGAAGCATTAGCAGCTTCAATCTGCTTTCGAGCCTCGGCGGTCGCGGTCTCAACTTCAACAATCGCCTTTTGCAAATCTTGCGGTGAAAGCTTTTGAATCTCCTCAGGCGTCATGTTTAGAAACTTAACTGCAGGATCAGCCTTGGGCTGCAAGGCAACTGGCTGCGAAGCCGGTTTGGTCTCAGGTCCACCCTGAGCTTGAGTAGCCTGGGACCCAGCCTGCTCTGCTGGCTTGCCAACTTGACCAGCAGCCCCTTGCTGCGCTGGCTCTTGCTTCTTCCCAGGTTCTTGATTCTGCGAAGCTGGATCAACAGCAGGCTTTGTAGTTGGGGCAGCTCCTGCGGGAGCGCCTTGTCCCTTGCCAGTTTCCACTCCAGCGGGCTCCGCAGGCTGCGTTGCAGGCGCAGCCTTCTTGCCACCGGCTGAACGCAAAAGTTCCGCCGCACTAGATGAATGAGGCTTGGCTTCTTGCCCCTTCCCTTCCGCCTTTGCATCTTGCGGGGTCGATCCTTCCGCCTTTTTCTCGGCGGGCTTTTCCTGCTGCTTAACCGGATCTTGGCCCGCTGGACTTGAGCTTGGCCTAGAACCAGCCTCCTGAGGAGAAAACTGCAGGTGCTCCCCATTAGCACGCAACTCGGCCAGCATGTCTGCTGCACTCGCCGTGACTCCAGCCGTGCTATTTAGGGCTGCCAACACATCCTGCTGCACAGAAGTTTCGGCGCTTCCAGCACCAGATAAAGCAGCTGCTGCTGCGATAGCTTGCCCAGCTTTTGCAAACATACTCATAAGGAGATCCCTTGCCTAAAAAGTCACACTAACTCCAAGATTAGTTATGCGGGGAAACCAGTATTAGAGAGCATTAGATTGGACCCCAAAGATAGGCCCAGCAAACGGCATTTATTCTAGTATATTCAGCAGGTTACATAAGGCGGCGAGAAAGCCAGAACGCTGCCGCCGTCGCCAAGATGGCCGCTATGACCGTCACAGCAACATACACACTAGCCAATCCGATGTCGCCGCGCCGAATAAGAGAGAAAGTCTCAACCCCAAAGGCAGAAAGCGTTGTAAAACCGCCCAAAAAGCCAGTTAGACACAGTAAACGCGCCTCACTACGAAACTGCCCAAGGCTTGCCTCATGCAAAGCGAGAAAAATGCCCGCCAAAATACAGCCCAATAAATTGACAGCAAATGTTCCATACGGAAAAGTCTCGGCAGCCTCAACTCGCCCCATCACCCATGCCCCCATAAGATAGCGCGAAATAGAGCCCAGAAAGCCACCACAACCAACTAACACAAGTTCAAGCATACTGGCCAAAGCTCTCCAGGCAGCGTCAAAAACACACCTTTCCAACTAATTGTATTAAGAATGCGTAACAAAATGAAGCGGATTGCTCTGCTTTGCGAGCAATCCAATCCCAGCCCCAAGGGGCTCTCTATCTTGAGATTAAAATGGCTCCCCGACGCTCTCCTCGCTTCGCGATGAAAGCTTCGGGCTCGCCCTGTTTATTGGGTTCGAGCCCGGCCCGGGGGCTCTCATTTTATGAGATATCTTGAGATTAAAATGGCTCCCCGACGCTCTCCTCGCTTCGCGATGAAAGCTTCGGGCTCGCCCTGTTTATTGGGTTCGAGCCCGGCCCGGGGGCTCTCATTTTATGAGATATCTTGAGATTAAA
>JAIBBV010000072.1 GCA_019694465.1 Oligoflexia bacterium | reverse complement strand
TTGATCAGTGCACTCTTTTTTTGACTCTTGCTCCATTTGCTGCCACATACCTTCTGGCAAGGCAGAACAGCCAAGTAGAGTATAGCCGCTACCACCGTAGGCAACGTCATTAAACTGTCGATGTCGTGAACTACAGCTATCAACGGCAACAGCTGCATGAATGGACAGCCCTTGCACAAGAACAAAAGCCACCGCCCAGGTCGGTGCAGAATTTAGCATTCGTAGAAATCTCCAAAAAAGCCTCTCCATGGTGCTTCCCCAAACTATATTTTCTATTAAAAACGCTGCTTCAGTGGCTCACTCAAATCACTGCCACTACTCCTACACACCAATTTAAGGGGCCTGCCTGAAGCAGCGCACTTTGCCCAACTCTATCCGTTCTTAAAGCTTTGCATGATATAAGGCACGCAATTACACCTGAGCACCCATGCTCCGCCAGCATCACAGTCGGCTCTATTATGCCCGCTGTTTCCAAGCGGCAGAAAATCGGGGATCACGTCCGGCGGTGCCGGACAGAACACGCTAGATTGAGAGCAGTTCGCCTCACATGGAGAGTAATCTGCTGGCTCTAACTCACCAGCGCATGGGGGATTGGAACTCCCACAGGTTTCAGCACATTCGAGCGCTTTGGCCGCATATGCAGCAACTAATCCAGCATTGCACTCATTTAATGCTTCATCACGCGCTTCTTCTTCAAGATCATCCCCCAGGTCATCGACCAGGGGCAGAGAATTAATCGTAGATATTGCGAAGCCGACAAAAAAGCACTGTGGGCCACACATCCCAGCGCAGGCGTCACCCACTGCTGGCACTACGGTATCTACAAAACCTGCGCCACAGCTCACATTAGACCCGTGTGACTGTGCTAACGCCTGCCCGCCTAACAGCATGCCCGTAGTCAAAGCGCCTATAATATATGTTCTAGCTGATGAGAAAGATCCGTTTCCTATCCGAGACACCTGCATAGCCACCTACCCTAACTGATAGAGTTTGCGGCGCACCCCTTCGCCAATAGACTGGGATTTTATCCCATTACCTAGCACTTAGCGCAAGTATTACTTTGCGCTTTGATGGCGCTATTTCCCAAATCTACCCATTTATTATGATAACTCACTCCGCAGTAACCGATTAGCGAATCCAATGGATTGCATTGACCATGCGTTTACTCCCATGCGGGCAAATACTTCGGCTCGATCAATTTGTAGGACCTGGAAACGTTTGTCGAGGATTCAGTATACACGCCCTTAGCCACCAAAACTGGCCAAAAGATCTGAAGAGATCAAGATTAGATTTACGCGACTCTGGCCACTATATGCACCGCTAGCGACGCCCTAGAAACTGCCAGCCGAAAACAGGCCTGAAAGTTTGGCATAACCCCCCTGGAAGCTCTATAGTACAGGCATGGATGCTTACCTGTCCCGCTTCCCTATTCTGTGCTCACTCCTAATGACTATTTTTGTCTCACACTTGTCCGCAAATTTTGCGTTGTCTGATCCACACGCGACTACTTCAGTGGACACTGCTCTGATTGAGCAACGCGAATCACTCGCACGAGAGGCAGTCCAGCGCGATCCACACTCTGAAAACGCACGGGTAAGACTTGCCAGCGTTTTGATAGATCAGGGCAAACTGGATGAAGCGTCTAAGGAACTCGATCTGGTATTAAAGGACAACCCCAACAATATCTCGGCGAAGATTTTAAGAGACAGTTTAGCAATTCACTCTTCGTCTAAACCCGATCAAGCAAAGGCTGCAGAATTGCTGGCGAAGCTTGCTGCAAATCTCAAGTCCTTAGACAAACAAGTCCCAAGTTTCGATGCAAGTCGAATTCGGCGCGACAGCGATGAACGTAAACGACTAATTGATGAAAAATACCATATTTCAACCTTTCAATTTCCTAAGGATCCTCGGCCGGTACTTTCTGAAAGGCGAAAACTTATTCTTGACCTGCGCTTGAGCGGGGAGAAATCGCGTCTCGCGGAGGCTCTTAAGGCTGAATTTGATGAGTTCCCTAATTCAATTGACGCCAGGTTGGAGTACGCAGACTTCCTAATCGCCAACGATCATGCCGATGAAGCCGCTAACTTAATCAATGCTGGATTAAGCTCAAACCCCGAGCATCCCTTCCTATTGATCATGCGTGACGGACTGTCTGATATTGAGATAGCCGCATCGAGCGAACAAAAGCTAAGTCAGCGCCAAAAGTTAATTTTTGATATGCTCAGCGCACGCTCAATTCGAAGCGATGCATTAATGCAGCGCATAAATCATCCAGCTAACTAAGCCCGCACTGTTACTGGCGCAGCTTAATCAACCTTATCGCAGGCAGTAGCCAAGGCATAGACAGCGCGACCACAGGCCAGGCTATCAAATAGTTTCAGAGCCCGTATTAAACAGGCCCACAGGCATACCTCAGGAGCTCGCATTGCGCGCCCCTTTCTATGGGCCATGACAATCTCAACGCATTCAAGATCTGATTTCTGGATGTGCGCTAGACAAACAATAGGCCATTGAAGACAAGGTAGGTTCTCGTTATCCTTTGGTAGTAGAATCACTGAGAGTTTTTTATGAAATTCGCTGCATCTCTAATTATCGCACTAGTGTTAACGCCGCGCATGGCGGTACCAGAGTGCACACGCGATCAAGCTTTCAACAAAATGATGCAGCTCAATCAGCTTAGCGCTCAGCTGCAAGCTCAGGTGCCAACTGATCCTCGCACCCAGCCAGCCCAAACCAACGCGGCATACAACAATATAAAAGAATATTCCGAGATGATGGCTCCGGCTGGTCCCATGCTAGCGGCTGGCAAATATAACGAAGCCTGTAAAATTTATGATGGCGTTGCCCGAAAGTTCGGCTTTGACATTAACAACGCCATTGCCTTTAGTATTGATCAACTACAGAAAAATGGCGCACGAAAAGCTCCTGGTGACTGCGACATTAGCGAACTCGCCCGTCGCAACATACAATTGGCCACTGATTTTCAAAGAGCATATGACGCTGGTAAATTTACGTATGAACGTCAGCGTCAGTTTTCTAAAGACAGCGAAAAGATAAATATGCTCGAGACCGCGGATCCCGGCGCCGCCTGCCGAGAACTCGAGCAACTACGAAAGAAATATGGTCTATAGTGCAATCTTGGTTTCCGCGCGCATTTTAGGGACACTTCTGTTGCTCACCTCTTAGACAGAGCTGTCCCAATAAATCTCTCCACGCAGATACAATACTGCCGACCCAGAAATTGCGATGCGATCTCCAATTAGCTCCACATCTATCTCTCCCCCGCGCTTTGAGAGTTGTCGAGCTGTAAACACGGTCTTCCCCATACTCTTAGCCCAATACGGAGCAAGCACTGTATAGGCCGAGCCAGTGACCGGGTCTTCCGGTATGCCAAGCGCTGGAAAGAAAGCGCGGACTACAAAGTCGCAGTCCTTTCCTGGGCTACTTACCATAACCCCGTGCTTTGCAACTTGTTCGAGGCGAGCCATGTGGGGCTTCAGAGCACGAACCTCATCCTCGCTATCAAACAAAGCCACAAAATCTCTCCCATGTAACAGTCGTACAGGACTAGCGCCAAGCGCTTGCTCAAGATCTAAGTTTCTCTGCACCTCATTATGCGGCCGAGCTGGGAAATCCATGCTGAGACGCTGTCCCTGCCTTTCCACCTTCAAGACACCACTCTTGCGTGTTGTGAATGATATCTGCCTGCCCTTATACCCGAGATAGTTAAAAAGAACATATGCAGATGCGAGCGTGGCGTGTCCGCAAAGATCTATCTCCACCCTTGGAGTAAACCAGCGTAGCTCAAATCCGCCTTCGATCGGGACAAAAAAGGCCGTTTCTGCCAAATTATTCTCCTCCGCAATGGCAAGCAGCACAGAGTCATCTGGCCAGGCAGTCAAGGGAACAACTGCCGCTGGATTCCCAGCAAAATGTCTATTGGTAAAGGCATCAACTTGAAACAATTCTGCTTTCATAAAGTACTTCTTCCTCCTAATACCGCTTATCGATTCAGATCGCGATGCAGATCTACGTCGCGAGGTGATTTTCGACTCACCTATGCCATCTTGTGTATTTTGCATATTATATGAAATATTACTGTAAAATGACTCACATATAGACCCAATATGGGACAATTTACAGCTATTAGCCCAATCCAAGCCAAAATCTTATCACTAATTGAGCTGGCTCCCGACGCCTCAGCGCGTGAGATTGCCGAACAGGTCAAAGCGCGCCCATCGACAGTGGCCTACAATCTTCAACAATTAAAATCTCGCAGCATCATTCATAGATCCGTAGTTATCAATCCATTCGTATTAGGATTAAACTATGTAGCAGTCTTCTTTGCAGCCCGTTTCAAGGACAATGACAGGCGACGTGAGTTTGTGCGAAAACTTACCGTCAACAAACAGGTATCATGGCTCGGAGCACTAGCAGGCGAGTTTCATTTTGGCCTAACTTTTCTAATCTCCAATTTGCGACAAATACACACGACTCTGGGTCCCCTAATTGATGAAAGCGGGGCAGAACTTACCGAGAAGCTATTGGCGCCGCGCCTAAATTTTTCATTTTTATCAAGACAATGGGGATTGCCTGTTACGAGGGGACGCCCAAGCCTGACAATCGCATCAAGCGATAGTAAACTAAATATTGATATCGACGAGATCGATCGCAAACTCCTGACCACTCTAGGCTCCGATGCTGGCTTATCTGGTCGGAGCATTGCAAGCAAAATTGGCCTACCTGCGTCAACCACCGAGCGACGCTTGGCCTCGCTCCATGAGCGCGGCATCATAGCTGGCTTTCGCATGAGCATAGATAGCGCTCAATTAGGGTTTAGCAGTTACCGTATCCTACTGACAGCACCCAGCCTAAGCGCCTCTAGTCGTCGCTCAATAACGGAGTTCGCCCACACGCAACCAGCAGTAGTAATGCTAGTAGAGAGTTTAGGGGCTTGGGATTATGAATTGTTGATTGAAGTGCAATCGCAGGCCGAGCTGCGTACATTCATGGAATCGCTAATGGATTCTATCGGCGTAAGCTTTCAGCGCGTAACCGTGCTAGCGGAACTAGAAGATTTAAAATTTTCGGCCTGGCCGATGTAGGCATTCAGGCAAATTAGTTAGCTTCGATCGCAGATATCAGTTCGACCGCCATCTGCATCTCGTACCCGTACTAGGCAGCGCCCCGTGCCCGTGATTGCGTAATAGTCGCCATCGCAACTCTGCAAATTTTCTCCAGGCCCTACTTCCTAACTACGGTCATTTAGAGTGACACTAAAGTGTCCATCTAATACTGTTATAAGCTCATCACGCCCTACATCATGGGCAAGCTTACCCTCACCAGGATACGTGCCACCATTCATTGTCACAATTGCCGAGTAGACTCCACGGCCGTATGGTTTTTGGACGACTACTTTTCCACTCCCACTCAGGTCATATACAGCCTCGGCGACTCTTCTTGTATCAGGGTCTAGTCCTTCAATCTGACCACCTGACTCATGCATGCTTGGCATTTACATTCCTCCTAAGCCCAAAATCCTAGTTAACACTATCGTCTCGACTCGGAAATAGGTCTAAAGAACAAGTTCGTAGGCTCAGGCCACTAGGGGTGGGTCTCAAGATATTTTTCTACAGCAGCGCGAGTTAGTCGATATTCGAACCAAAGCGGCTCACCACGCGGGTTAACATAAGCAGTAAAAAGTTCAGGATGCCTCAAGGCCTTCCAAAGTGGTACACAACCACACATCTCACCGCCCTCGTAAATTGGAATACCGTGCAGAGGTAATGTTGCATTCCCGCAAAATCGCGGGACTGGATTAATCGACAATCTAGATCCCTGATGGGTCACACCGATAGGCGCCGCTATATCCGAAAACTGAGGAGGCTCCTTGAGTCCAGCAGCCCGCACCTTTTCGGCCGCTACAGGTCGAAGCTTCATCAGCGCATCGAAGCGTACAGCGGCGTCGGCTACAATATCAATCACCTTTCCAGGATAGTGCTCGCGACCTGCAAGGCCCATCAAGTGATTAGTATAAATTTGAGCTATCTCCGCGGGCTTGAGCCCCAAACTCCTCAAGTCCTCATACGGCAAGCAGGATATTAAAATATGAATGCGATGATCCGGTATCGCCTTGTCACGATCTATTTTGCCAAGTTGATCCTGCCATTGCCGGTCAAATTCATCTTCGCCCAGGGCTAATTTCAAATCCTCCGGAAAATTTCTGAGCAGAACTAATTCCTCTGCTCCGATACCCTCCAAGTATCTATGGGCGCGTCTGTGATTTTCATCCACCTCAATCGGCTTGTAGCCTAATCGATACTGAGGCTCAAAATTGGAAAATGCCGACAATTCATCAACAACCACAAAGCGCATCTGCACACCTAGTCGATCGTTGGCAGTCTTTGCGATCTCGGCCAGGTTACGCAGCATCTCAAACTCCGCAGGCCCAATATGCGAGCTGCGTGAGCCAGTTCTGAGCGGGGACTGAGACTTATAGAAGCCGTAGTAATAGGCAAAAGTGATAGGCGCCCCTTCTTTCATAAAGGGCTGCACATATCGCTCAACGAGAGTATTCCCATCAAGTTGATCCCCCGGGGTCCGGTCTACATACGGAAAGAAAGCATCAACCAAAAAACGGATCACCTTTTCAGCACGCTCCTTTTCCGCCGGCTGAGCAAGCCCATCATAAAAGGCGCGTAGAGCTGGTTTCCACTCATCTGGTCCAGTATCAGCAGTGCCTGCCTTTAGGAGGGTAGCCAAGGGTGCACGCTGAAAGCGCTCTTTCCCCGCCACCGCTTGCACAGGATCCAAAAGCCCCGGACGTCGAACGTAAGTTATGTACTTTGGGTTTTCACCATCGGGCACAACCACTTGGTGCGCAAGCTTTAGGCGACCTTCACGAAACTCAACAACCAGCCGTGCAACTCGCTCAGCTTCGTCTCGCGAAGTAATTGCAGATTGCCGATTATCACTCTCTAACTTGTCTTTTATTGGAGCAAGCTCATTCTGTGTAGCACGAATGTAACGTGCCGGTTGGCGGAAAAAGCCAAATCGCTCAGGATCGCCTGGGTCAAGCACAGCTCGCGCAACATGGACCGCAAATGCTTCCGCCATCTGTGTCCCCTGTCCTATTTGGCTCCAGAACACGGAACTGGCCAACTGCTGTTCCTGTCTTCCTAACAACAATGCACCAATCGACTGATATCCCGCTATTTCCGCCTTTTTCTCGCCCATCGCATCTCTGGCCAAGCCGGCTAAAAGTTGGACCTCTCGCATTCCCGACTTATTCGACCCAACTAAAGTTGAACCATTGGAGAGGCGTGAAGTCTCCAAATCCAAATTAAGCACTTTGCCATTCGGGCCACGCTTAAACTCTAAGATTAGTTCAAGCCCCTGACTCTCATCACGATAACTAGCCCTTGCGCCACGATTTTCAGTCTCCTGAACAGTTAGCCTAGTTTTATCTACAGCTAAGCCAAATTGGGCTAGCGCAGTTCCCACCGCAAACTCGTTAGCACAATGCCGCTGGAGGTAAGCCAGGCGTGCTTCATGAAGATTAGAGACGTCGCGTCCAAACCCCAATTCTTGCAAGGCTGTACGGGCAACAAGCTCGCAATGGACTGGACACGAAGGGCGAAGAAGTCCCTCCAGCGTACGACAAAGTTGATCGAACTGGACATATTCCTGCGGCACCGCCTGCGATTCAAGAGCTCTTGCTGATAGCTCCGGCATACGGAACTGGCTTTCACTTGGGCCACCACTGGAAACCATAATTTTCTCCGCCAAAAAACAAAAAACTCCCCACTACCATCAGGTAGTGGGGAGTTTTAGCTCGAACCCGTTAGTTTACCCTAACAGCTTCTTCGCCCCTCACCCCTACCAGGGATAAAGAGCGTAATAATAGAAATGTTAACACCGACCACTGTTTTCATTCACACATATGGTATTCACCCAGCGGCGCTAGTCAAGTTCTTAATCTAAATACTGCTCTTTTATTGGCTTTCCGGCGCAATACATTCCCTTACTTTCCAATTGATTACAGCTTTACAAAACCCGCCTTGTTTAGCCTGGCCCCTCTGATAGGCTATGGCAGTAAGGATCTGCTAAAGGATTGCTCTTAAAGGGTCTTTAACCCTCTATGTTTATAGCCTTTCTTTGGTATGTCCCCGGGATAGGTTCCAGGCGTGGAACGCGCTTGCTAAAGCGTGGTACCCTTTCAGACCTTTCCTGCTCATGATTGCAGTTCTTTTACCTCAGTTCACTTTCGAGTAGTTGGTATTCCTTACCCCCCGATTAGAGGCTTCTAGGGCTAGCTAGGCCATGGGAGCTTCTGCATCGAGGAGGTCAGGTGGCTTTCCAAAAGGTTGTCTTGGTCTCCTCCCTCAAGTTCACAGTTCAAGGGCACAAGGAGGCCCATCAATGTTAAGAAAGAATGTGTTCGGGCCGATCTTTGTGGTCCTCACAACGATTGGATCGGCCATCGGCGTGGGGATTCTTCGCATCCCACACGAGTCCGCCGAAGCCCTGCAGGATTTGAAGTGGTTCTGGGCAGCATGGCTCTTCGGAGCTGTGTACTCGCTCTTCGGCGCCTTCGCCGTGAGTGAACTCGCTGCACGGGATCCGCAATCCGGCGGGTTCTACAATTTCGCCAAGTCAACGTTCGGGCCCTTCATCGGGTTCGTCGTGGGCTGGATGGACTGGTTGGTGATCTCGTCGGCAATCGCCGCGATGACCATCGCTCTAGTCCAATTCCTAGGTGAAATATTCGGGATCACGCGCTGGGAGGGGCTGCTCGCCAGCGTATTGATCGTACTGTTCGCGCTTATCCAGTGGCGGGGAGTCCGCTGGAGCGAAAAGGCGCAGGAATTTCTCACGTGGCCGAAGGTGCTGGCCTTCGCCTTCATAGTGGGAACGTTCTTCATCTTCGGCGACCGCGCAAGCTTGCCGCAGCCGGCAAGTTCCCCGACCCTCCTCCCAGAGGGTTTCGCGCTAGGCGCCGGACTCATCAAAGCAATGCAAGGCATTCTCCCCTCGTATGGTGGCTGGGAGGCCGCAATATACGTAGGTGAGGAAGTACGGGACCCGGCGAAGACGATCCCGCGCACCGTGATCTGGGGGACAGTCCTAGTGGACATCGTCTTCCTGGGGATGGTCGGCGCAGTCGTCCACGCCGTCGGCTTTGAAGGACTGAAGGGATCAAAAGTCCCCTACGTTCTCGCTGCCGAAAGCATCTTCGGCCAAAACGGCAGGATGCTCATGAACGTCCTGGCGGTATGCATCATTGCCTCGGCCATCAGCGCCTGTTGCATCAACGGACCGCGCGTGCTGTACAAAATCAGCACTGACGGTTTGTTCGCTGCGGGAGCACAGCGCGTCAACCAAGGGGGCACACCCTCGGCGGCGCTCTGGATAACAGCCGTGGCAGCGATCGCATTCGCCGCTACCGGGACTTTCGGTTCCGTACTCGCGATCTTGGCGAACTTCCAGGTCGCAAACTACGCGCTAGCGTTCTTGGAGGTGTTTGTGCTTCGGCGCAGGCACACCGAGCCGCCCCCGTACAGCGCGTGGGGCCACCCTTGGACAACCGGGGGCGTATTGCTTGCATCAGTAGCGTTCCTTGTCGGAGCGTCGCTGATGGATCCCAAGACAGCGGCCATCAACGCTGGTCTGGTGCTCTTTGCGTACCCCGCCTTCCGGGTTACGCGTCGCGTCTGTGGGGAGAAAGAGCGCTAAGTTGGAGCGTTCAATTTTTCCCACCCAACCCCCGAAAGGAGGTGAGGTTTTGATCGAGAAGAAGGTTCATACACCAAAGAAGCCACCCGGACCTCCTTCTCTTTTTCTTTCTAGGAGTACCGCTCATCACGCCGTGTCACTCACACGAGTAGCCGGTTAGGTTTCACTAGGAGCTTGCTATTACGGGCTCTAAATAATATCAGTGGAATACAAGAAAACTCCCTGTGCATCATCATCGGAGTCAAGGTGCACCTTAAACAGTGCGCGTCGCTCGCGCTTCAAATCCCATAGATAGCGCACCTCTAGCTTGCCTTCATTTAAGAATGGAACGCCATGGTAAGGAAGGATGTTGCAGTCCTTATGTACTGGGAAAACCCCCAAACGCTTGGACTTCGGGGAAACAGATAGCGGCAAAAATCCGGGGCAAATTTTCTCTACAAACCCTAAGTCATCGCGCGTCTTAAGGTATGCAAAATATGAGCAAATAGCGTTAACTTGATCACGCTCCAAATCTTGTCGAATGCGTTGCGCCTTTTGAGTAATCTTGTCCGGTGCCAAATTTGAGTAAACCTGGGACAAGATCTCCTCTGAGTACTGCCGAACATTAAGCAGACGGTAAATCGAGAGGCGCGCCCCCTCAAACTTTTCATAAAAGTCTGGGTCGCCGGCTTTTTGTAAATCCTGATTGGCCTTTAGGTTCTTTTGGAAAATATCCTTAAAACCAACTTCCTTTTCCATGTCAGAAATTCTAATTAAGCGCACGATTTCAAGCGGGAGTTTGGCAACCAGCTTTTCCAGCATTGCGTAGTACTCATCGGCGCGCTCCTTTTCTAACCCAATAAATGGAGCAAACCCATCTTCAGCAAAAATTGTGAGTGTAGCAGGCAGCTCAGCCACTTGCTGAACAAAATCAATCAAGGCTTCTAGCCGCAACAGACTGGCTAGCTCTCCAGCATCTGGACACACTCGGTCTGTCTTGAGTGGAACCGGCATCTTGAAGGGGAAGCCGAATATTGTAAATGACAATTTCCCAGCCCGATCAGCAGCCTCAAGTTTTGCCTTCCAGTAATCGGCCTCTACTAGCGGGGACTCCCCATAACATACATCAGGAGCTCCAAATATGCTCAAAACCCTATCGATCCAAGAGCTATTAGCATCGACTGAGATGGGGCGTATTCCAACGAGTGGACGTAAGCATTCAATAAATTCATCCAAAGATCTCTCGCCACAATCACTTAAGCGCCACTTCTCTGAAATATCAGTTAGGTCAGCGTAATCAACGCTTGGATATACGTATGGATTTGCTTTCATATCCCCCTAAATTATGCAGGAACACATGGGCCCGCGTTTATGCAGTCCATTCTACAGATGGCTAGTTACAATACAACTACTGTGCCTGCTTAGCCTTAAAAAGCTCTACCGCCCTATGCGGCAAACGGAACCCTACAAATAATGGGTTACGTTCCGGATCAACATAAACTGTGAATAGATCCGGATTAGCAGCTACACGCCATAATTGAACGTTCCCGAGGTATTCCCCGCCACCATACACTGGGAGACCGTGAAGGGGCAACGTTGCGGTACCCTGGAAGCGCGGCGTTGGACAAATAGATAATCTAGTCGCAGCATGAGTCACTCCCAACGAAACAGCATCTGGTAGGAACTGCGGGGGGGGACTACTAAGCCCAGTCGCTGCCTTTTTGGCTGCCTCTCTCATCCGCATTAGAGCATCAAACTGGAAAGCCGTCTCCTCGATAGCCGTTCGCACCGCAGGGGGAATGTCGGCGCGAGTGAACTCACCACCTGGACCCTTTCCGCCTTGAAGATGCCGTGTATAAAACGCCAAAATATCATCGCGGCTTAAGCCCATATCCCTTAAATGCTCAACTGGGACGGCTGAGGCCAAAATAAACAGTCGATGCAATGGAAGATTCTCTTTTGCGGCCTGGTTAGCGGTTAGAGTGGCCTTCTGTCGCTCGAACTCGGCGCGCCCTAAGGCTGTACGCAAGTCTTCAGGAAAATGTCGTACCTCTACCACATCCCCTGCGCCTATTAGCTCCAGGAATTTACGAGCCATGGCATGATTAGTAATAACCTGTGCTCTAGTAACGCCTAAGTTATGAACACCTGCCAGCTCCGCGACAGCCGATGCCTCATCAACTATCGTGAAGCGCAGCGGAACATCCAGCCTCTCCTTTGCTGCCAGCGCAATCCCAGCCAGCGCTCTTAACATCTCGTACTCGGCTGGTCCCACTGCAGCTGACGAAGAACCAGTCCGCAAAGTGGAGTGCGTTTTAAAGAATCCATAATAATAGGCCCAGGTTCGTCCCTGGCCCTCAACCATCAAGGGCTCAAGGTAGCGCGTCACAAGCTCAGCGCCTGTAATGAAATGCCCAGGAGTCTGATCTACGAAAGGGAATAGACAGTCTACCGCAAAGCGTAACACTCGCTCTGCTCGCTCTGCTGTCCCTTCACCGCGCTTGGCCTGCAAGAACTCACGAAGTGCTGGCTTCCAAGCATCAGGGCCAGTGCCTGAAACGCGCTCTTTAAGCAAAACGTCAATCGGCCGCTTTGCGTTGTCCGGATCGGTTGGAATAGCCACTATCGGATCGAACAACCCACGCTCCCGCTCCCAGCGCATAGCTCCGATGAAACTCCCATGCGGAACGCTTACTTGATGCGGGAAACTATAGGCGCCTTCACGGAACAGCATTAGGCGCTCAGCTACCTCTTTAGCTAGCGCCTGATCGGTAATAGCAGTAGGACGAACTAAGGCTTCAAGTTCTCTACGTATCTGTGCCAGCTCTTCCCGTACTGGACCGAGACAACTTCCACCATCCTTCAATGCCCCGTAATGTTCTCGGCCAGCGTACGTCCCGATTTTTGTATCAAGTACATGCGCCAAAAGCGCATCTTCAACGCCAGCTTCACCGCGAGTAACTTTGCTCCAGAACAATTCGCCGTCAATGGCTGCCTGAATCTGCTTTTCTGCCAAGGCTTGCAGACTTTGCTTAGCTCTGGCTGGATAGTCCATGAACTCTCGGGCCAAGCCTTCAAGAATTCGAAAATCGCGGGTCAGACGTCCACTTGCATCAACAAGCTTACCCTGAACATCATCAGAGGCGATTACAGAAGCCTGGTCAACATTCAACTTTTTCGGATTCTTCGCATCTGGGCGAAAGTTAAATTGAATTACTTGATCAGCCGAAACGACCCGCACCATGACGGTACCATCGTCAGCCGTGCTAAGGGTCATATTAGCTTCTGCTTTTTCAAGGCCTAATGTGGCTAGCGCTCCAATAACCCCAAGCGCAGGCTTGCAATTAGCTGCCACAAAACTTTCGTATGCTTCCCCTAAAGCTTTAGTTTCTGGCTTGAAGCCCAAACCAGCAAGGAGTTGGGGAGCTAGCAGGTCACGATGTACCGGATAAAAAGGAGTAAGTGGCTTGCGCAAAGTCTCAAGCATGGCGCCATAGTGCACGGGTTCGGAACGTGAGAATCCTGACTTAGCCGTAGCTCCTCGTTCGTCTGGCCCTGCTTCTAAATTTCTAAGGGCAGCGTCTGTTGTTAGTACTGCTGGATTGCCATTTCCGTCTGTTGGGTCAACTGAATCTCTTGGTTGCAAAGCCGCCATGGATAACACACTCCCAAAAACTACAAACCCCATTAATTACGCGAAGGCACTCCAATAAGCGCAGCTCTTCGTAACTTGAGGTGGTCATGGAAGCCTAATTCTTAAGCGGCATTCCTTCGCCCCATCTAACAGCCCCCAAAGGACTACTAGGACAAGCTCCACCACTAGAACTTGCAGCGAATGAATAAAGAGCAAAAATCCAAGCACACAGCGCGGCAAGACGCTGGTATTTCGCGCTTTTATTAAAGCAAAGCCCGAATTGCTACCAACGATTGTGCAAAACTCGCGCCACGCAAATATAACATCAAATTTGAACCTAACTCAAACCAAGAATTTGCACCGCCACCTGTGTATCCGTTTAGAATTAATATAGATTTTGTTATTCCAGTATATGCTGGAAGGCAGCCCCAAGTGTCCAATATTTATACAGAAAGTGCTGTAAAGCCAAGCTAATGCCAATAGTCCATCGACGAGGCAGAAATTGATTAGGGCGGCCCAAAAACTCCACTAAGGCGCACTACTCACAAACCGCGCCTAGGCAATTTGCGTGCTCAAGTTGGGATAAAATTATTCGGACTGCTCGCGAGTAAGCGAAGGTCCGAGTACGGTATAGCTCCAGCATACGATCAAAGAAAACATCAGCGGACCGAATCAAGGAGCCATTCAGAACGATCAACTCTGGGTTATAAAAGTAGCTAATCTGCTCAAGCAAAAATGCAAGCTGATCAACAAATATTTCTATTACCTTTCTGGCGACCTCATCACTAGAACTCCGCGCAAAAGTTTCTGTAGTAGATAAACGCTTTCCATTGGACAGCTTATGATATAGCGCCGCTACACCGGCACCACCGAGTAGATTGTTAACGGTTTCGTACCCTCCAAGCTGGGGAACCCACTGACGAAGCGGAAATAGCTCCCCGGACAGGCTTGCACCCCCGTACATGAGGCGCTCTTCAAAATGTGAAATTCCACAGCCTGTCCCAAGGTTTACAACTGTGAAATAGTCCGTCTCGCGAGCACAGCCGAATTTTTTTTCAGCTAGTGCCAAGGGGCGGCGATCATTATTAACAAGTACCTTACAACCAAGCGCATCCGAGAAAATTTGCCGCAAACCACAGTTGACCGCGCCGCCTTCCAAGCATCCGTCCCTCAGTACGCCATGGTGCG
>JAIBBV010000071.1 GCA_019694465.1 Oligoflexia bacterium | reverse complement strand
GAAGTCCCTAAAGCCCAAGTTGCTGCGCTATCGGGGCGTAGCCTAGCGGAAGATGTGGTGGGATTATGGGATCCGCAGCTCTTCTCCGCGAACTATCTTCTAGATATTAGTCCGAATGCTAACACTCTTCTTTGTCGACAGCCTAACTGTCCCTCCTCTCAGCCGAACATTCAGAATAGCGCCCGACTACCCAAGGCTCTAAAATTTGATTCGCGTAATAAGCAATTAGCTAGCCAAAAATTGATTTATCCTTCAGGCGCCAGTCGTTCCAAGTTTTCTATGCTGGCAGCTATTGCTGTTCAAAAAATAGGTACTGGAAGCCTAGACCTGCTTGGCCTCGGAGATTCTACTGGCAGATATCCGATTGCGACTCTTAGAGCTAAGAGAGTTAATGCGGGGCTAGCGCTAGAATTTGTTGTAAAAAATTCAGCCGGGCAGGCACGCCTGTTAAAGTCAACGCGACGATTTCAAATTGGCGAGTTGGCCCTAGTTACTGCAAGTTATGATGGGCGGCGTATAAGATTATTTGTTGGTGCTAGTGAGGTCGGTAGAGCTACGCTAGTAGGTCGCTTCACGCTTCAAAAATCAGCGCGCATGTACTTTGGAAGGCTGCCACGTTCTAGCAGCAGCGCGGGGTCAATTTTTTCAGTTGCATATGGAAGCTTTTTGGCGAGGGCACTTGGTAGTTCCGAATTGACTGAGATAAGGAATCTCATAATGGGGACGGGCTCGCCTGCTGGGCCTACTCCAACTATAACCGCGAGTCCCACCGGTACACCAATCGCTACCCCAACCGCAACAGCTACATTCACTCCTAGCGCTGCCCGTTCGGCAACACCTAGTCCATCGCCAAGCCCTACGCCGACACGTAGTCCGATTCCCAGCGCTTCTCCGACAGCAACACCTACTCGCAGCGTTACACCAACCAGGTCTCCAACGGCAACACCGATTAATTCACCTACGCCCACACTAACGCCATCTGCCACGCCGACTTCCGCTGGTCCAACAGCCAGCCCTACGCCAACTGCGACTAGCGGACCGGCTTCAAACTCGATAACCATTCGCGAGCGGGCAGGGCTGTCGCTTGTTAATTATCCTGTACAGATTGGCCGCTTTTTTAGAACCGGAGAGAATCACTCTGGCTGTGTGCAGGCTGTCATTGCAGGGGTTCCGCTTACAACTCAAACTGATGGAAAGACGCATTGGGGCGATGGAAGCTTGCAGCATGCAATAATTTCATTCGTGCTACCTCAACTCAATCCATTCCAAGTATTAACCGTCTCATTTGTTGAACAAGCCAGTTGTAACAACACCCCGCTCACGCGCAGTCAGATGCTAGCCGGAAATTTTGATTTCGATGCGCGTATGACATTGACGCCTGCTTCAACTGGGGTTCCCTTGCCGACAACCTCTGCCAGGGAGGCTTTGACTAATGGCAATTTTACCTACTGGACTCAGGGCCCTGTCAACACCACAGTGATCATTGCTGATCACAGCTTGAATCGACTTTATGATATAGGCACTGACTCGTATCGTGCTATTCGCCCCATAGCCGTGGTTTCTTTCTGGCCAGCAGTGAATGGCGGTGGTGCAATAGTCCGATTTATTGGTGAGCTGGCCAATTCTGAAGCGCTAGAAGATCAAGGACCCTTCAATTTGTCCTATTCTGTAGGTCTAACGAATCCGACACAGGTCTTTAGCCAAAGCAATGTTACTTTTAGAGCTATGACTCGATTTACGGTCAGTGGAAAGGGCACAGGCGGCATAGATCCCAACGGGCCAGCACCGCAAGTAGACATAGATCACAACATTGCCTACTTGATTGAATCGCGTGCAATTCCAAACTATGACCGCTCAGATCCAATTCCGCAGAGTTATGTTGCAACAGCTTATCAGAATTTTCTTTCTACTCCGCGACTACTCACGCAACAGGGCCCAATCGCCTACAAAGAGATGGGTGCTCCGGGAGGCGCTAAGGAGCGCGGCGGTATCAATAATGAGTATGCAGTTCAGTACTTGCTGACTGGTGATTGGCGCTTGTGGCAAATCGTGAAAACATACGGTGAACTTGCAGGCGCTTGGCCAATGAATATCCGCGTTAATAGCTCTGGTAGAATATTTGATGCTCAAAACACCCCAGCGCTAGGTCGAGTGTGGAATAGCTATAGCCACCCGCGTAACCGCACTTTCGATGGTAATAGCCAGTTGAATATGGCCGGAGCTACTGATCTAGTAAATTTTGTGGGACCTCGCACCGATGATGGCTGGATCGGCGATTTGGCGCATCAAATGGATGCTTTCGGCACCGCTTACCTCCTGAGCGGAGATTATTATTTTCTAGAGCAATTGCAGTTCTGGACCATTGGTTTTAACAGCCACCATCTGTCCTGGGATCCGGGTTGGACCACTAGCCGTGGCTGGACTGTTCAGGATTCCACGGCCAATGATCAGCCGCGTGCCGATGCGCGATATCTAATAAATGGAGTGTTTGCGCACATACTAACACCTGAAAGTTCTGCACCTGAGAAGGCTTATTTGCAGAAAATTCTATTCGACACAATTGCGCGATGGGAGGGTGCGCGTGAGATTCAGGGCACGCAGTTCTACAACACGCCTTTGTATAGCTACGGCTACCTGGTTGATGGAGGACGTCAGAATCGGGGAGGAAGTTACGGGATCTTTGGAGTGTATGGCCATCATTACTTGGCGCCTCCAAGCTTGCATTTCTGGAAAGGCATCGATACTCCGCGTCCGAATGAAGTTACCGCAAATACATTTCGGGTGGAGGTAATGTTCCAGGATTGGTACTTGTTAACCGGGTTAGGTTGGGCCAAAGAGCTGGGATATCCAACGGGGGCACTACTCAGTTATGCCGGACGCTTCCCGATCGACCTAATTACTCAATCCGGATCTCCGTGCACGATCAACTTGTACTATTTCCCAACTACTTCCATGCCAATAGCGCCATCAACAAGTTACACTTGGTTCCCAACCTTTGGCAGTGCCCTGCAAGAAGTTGTCGCCCCCAAGGTAGCTAATGCATGCGTTGATCTTGCAAATGGGCTAGGCGATCGGGATGGTCATAGTTTCGCAGCCTTGGCAGCTGGCGCTCTCTCGTATCTAACACAGGAACCTGGTGGTTCTGCGGCTTGGGCCTGGATCGATCAAGCAGTTTGGGGGCAAGCACTAGCACGGCAAAATGTTACTGCGCGTAGAACACGAATTAGGCCGCACTAAGCAACTCAGTTTTTGAGATGATTGTTCTCCGTAGAGTTACGGATAGGTTGGCTGTGCGCTTCATTCAACGTCCTAATAATACTAGTATTTATTGGTGAAATATGTTGGCGCCTAGCATGTACAATTCTCCTAATTTTGCCGACATACAAGAGGGGAGGGGCGCACCAGATGGGGGAACCAATTGATGACTTCAACGCCGCTCAAGTGAGCGTGCTGATTGTGGACGATGTCCCTAGCGCTCGTCGTGTAGTTTGCCGATTGCTTCAAAAGCTTGGGGTGCAAAATATCCGCGAGGCTTGCGGGGGCGAAGAAGCGCTTAAAGTCCTAGATCAGCATGCAACTAACCTGGTGATCTGTGATTGGCAAATGCCAGATATGCAGGGCATAGACTTATTGTCAAAGTTGCGCGAGGACAGCCGCTTTTCTGCAATCCCATTCATAATGATTACTTCAAATGTGGAGCGTGACAACGTTGTAGCTGCTCTTAATGGTGGCGCCTCTGACTTCATCCTTAAACCATTCAACTTTGAGACTTTATCAAGCAAGATAAAAAAGGCCCTAAAGGGCGCTCCAGTAAATGACTCTAAGAATTAAGACACTTCTTCAATCACTAGTCGCCATTTGCGCGCTGTTTGCAGCGATGCATTTGCTATTCTCTAACCTAATTATCGAAGGCTTCCTCAAACTAGAGCAGGAAAGCATACAAACTGATATCACAAGAGCAGAGAAAGTTTTTCAAGATGAGTCTGAACACGTAGAGCAAAAATCGGGTGACTGGGCGCAATGGGATGACGCCTACCAATTCGCTAAGGATGGAAACAAAGCTTTCATCGAGTCTAACTTTGTTGGAGGCGCTCTTGCCAACATGCAGTTAGAGTTCATTGTTATCTATAACGCCAAGGGTAAATACGTTTCAGGAATTCAAGCCGACGAAAATCATGCACATATTAAGCCGTCACCTGAGTTGATTGCCCTCCACGATAGTCGACCGGAATTATTTAGCGCTTCAAGTGAGAAACCAATACGGGCAGGGGTAAACTTCCCTTGGGGCTATAGCATTTTAGTACTGCGACAAATCCTTCGCAGCGATGGATCTGGGCCACACACGGGCTATCTGCTGTTCGGGCGAATTGTGCAGCCTGGCTTAGTGTCGAGTTTGGCGGATCAGGCTCAGCTGAATTTGACCATTAGTGCATTGCCAGCCGAGAGGCCATTTGATCAGATTGATTCGGCTGTGAAGGAGGACCTGGCCTCCAAGGGTAGAGGTACGCGAATTATTAGTGATGAAATTATAGAAGGATATTCTGTAATTCGCGACGTTGAACAACGACCTTCCCTGCTTATGCGGGTTAGGGTGCCACGCAGCATAGTTAAACAAGGCTATAAAACACAGAACTCAGTATTGTTTGCGCTGGCCGTAGCCGGGCTAGGCTTTGCCCTGATTTCTCTACTGACTCTGGAATGGGGCTTGTTAAGGAGACTGATGTTGATGACTCGCGCTGTTCAGCAAATTGCGGCTAAACGCGCAGTTAGTGAACGCCTGCAGGTTAAGGGCTCCGATGAGCTTGGAGTGCTCGCCAATGAAATAAATCGGATGCTGGATTCGCTTGAACAAGCAGAGGCTGAAATTCGCGCAGCTCAACGAGTGGCTGAGGAGGCCGCCGCTGCTAAGTCACTTTTCCTTGCAAACATGAGTCATGAACTGCGAACTCCTATTAATGGAATCGTGGGAATGGCTCAGGTAATGCTAAATGTGGAAACAAGTAAGCCACGACTGGAATCTTTGAATATCATCAAGAGTTCAGGCAAGGCCTTGCTCGAATTAATTAATATTCTTTTAGACCAAGCTAAAGGCGAGGCAGGCAAGCTCGAGTTAGAGAATATCCCATTTGAGCTACGAGCACTTTGTTTGGAAACGCTTATGCCTCTTGCAATCAAAGCGCATGAAAAGGGGCTGCGCTTGCATCTCGCTGTGTCCGGCGATTGTCCGGAGCACCTAGTTGGTGACCCTCTTAGATTACGTCAGATATTCACAAACTTGGTCGGCAACGCCATTAAGTTTACCGAGCGTGGCGCAGTGTCTGTGGTGGTCAATTGCCTTAGGCTGGATGACTCTACATGTGCACTGCGTGCAGAAGTGGTGGACACAGGAATCGGAATGAAGGCTGAAACGCTTTCCAAGCTTTTCACTCCCTTCACACAGGCTGATAGCTCAACTTCACGACGTTTTGGTGGTACTGGACTTGGGCTTTCAATTTCTAAGACCCTCGTAGAAATGATGGGCGGATCCATAGCAGTTGAGAGTGTGGAAGGGAGCGGTACCACATTCAGGTTTGATGTTTCTCTAGCGTACGATCGGCAGCGTGCTACTTCTGCAGATGTACTGGATATAGATGTTCAGCCAATTCTGGAACAAGATATCCTTGGCGCTCAGCAGATGGCGCAGCTGGAAGTGTCAGCCGTTGATGTAGGTTTACGAGTTTTGGTCGCAGATGACACAAAAATTAATCAGACCGTTGCGCGCGCCCTGCTTGAGCAGTGGGGACACAAGGTGACGCTCGCCAATAATGGTCGCGAGGCGCTTAGTGCGCTTGAAAAAGCCGGACATTTCTCTCGCGAGCCTGGCGCGGTAGACCGCATGTTCGATTTAGTGTTGATGGATGTTCAGATGCCAGAGTTGGATGGCAACGAGACAAGCAAGATTATTCGTAATCGTGAAGCTGAGTCATCGCGTGGGGTTTCTGCGCCGCATGTGCCGATCGTTGCAATTACAGCTCATGCAACCGCCAGAGATGCTGACACATTTGTGCGCGATGGAATGGATGCTTGCTTGGAAAAGCCTGTCGATCATGAAAAACTTCTTAGGACATTGCAAAAGCTCTTCCCGCACTTGGGTCAAGCAGCACTTGGATCCGTATCTGCAAATGCCAAGAAGAGCATTAGAGCCCAGAGCCATAGGGCATTTGGGGTTATCGACATTTCAGAATTGTTTGAGCGCTTTGCCGAGGACGAGGACATTGTTCGTGATGTATTAGGGGTTTTTTTCGAAGAGGTTCCTGAACTGGCAGCCACTTTGGAGGCAGCCATAGATCGATTCGACGCTGGTGAAATTGCGCGCGCGGCACATGCTCTCAAGGGCTCGCTGGCCAATATTTCGGCAGGTCCCTGTGCTCGGCAATGTGCTTGCATAGATGAATTAGCCAAGCTTGATACTTTGCAACAGATTCAGGATATATTACCGAGCTTTCGTAAAGAGCTAGTGCGAGTAATGCGAATCGTTTCTAGGCTATTAGGTAGGCCACTTCCAGGTTCGATGGCTGCTGAGGAGAGTCCGTATCGGGAAGGACTGCGCGAGTGACTTAGAGCGCGTAACAAAAATGCCCTAGCTGAAACTTAGCGTGCTCGTTTTGCGAGCAAAGCCAGGCAATATGGCTAATTTCGTTACACGCTTTTACTCTACCAAAGGGATCCACCTGATACAGTTATGTCCTGGCCAGTTATTCCACGTGCGCCAGGTGTGCAAAGGAACAAAGCCAAATCAGCTATCTCTTCCGGTGTAATCAGGCGCCCTTGCGGATTGCCTGCTTCGGCTGACTTTCTATATGCGGAACTACCACCCTGGGTCTTTTCAATACGCGCGCATTCCTCCATCCAGGCCCCGGCTAGAGGGGTGTCGACCCAGGTTGGACTGATTGAATTGCATGTAATGTTATGCGCCGCTGCTTCCAGCGCTACGCAGCGGGTGAGAGCAACCACACCAGCTTTGGATGCGCAATAGGCAGCTGAACGAGCTGCGCCGACGGACGCGGCGGTTGAGGCTATGGTAATAATGCGCCCCCTAGATTGTTTGAGCATACCTGGAAGCACGCGTCGTATGCTAAGTGCTGTCCCTGTCAAATTTACATCAATTACCTGATCCCATGTTGAGAGCGGATGGTCGCACAAAGTGTGCTCAGTGCTAACTCCCGCTGCGGTAACAAGAATATCAATACTGCCCCAAGTTTTCTCAATTAACTGACAAATCTGGTCAATGCTGTCTGGCTGTGTGACATCGAGAGAAGATGCGATTGTCTCAACGCCACATGATCTGAGAGTATTCACCATATGTTCTAAGTCAGCTGCATCAGGAAAATGCGCAATTAGCCCAGCATCTTGGGTCGATTTACTTTGTTTGCTGAGCCGCGAACCTATAGCGACATTTGCGCCAGCCCGGGCTAGTTGTAGAGCGATTGCAGCTCCCATTCCTGATGCACCGCCTGTTACAAGCGCATTCCAGCCCTTTAGAACATGTTGTGCCATTAGCTGTTCGCGCTCCAGCGCTGCTCGTTAGCCTTGTTTAGAATTGTGCTCAAATAGCGTCGAGTAATCTCATGGGCTGGTGGAGCTGGAGTTAACCCTAAGTTTGATAGGAGTTGGTTCGTCTTTTCTGTGCTGCAAGGAAGATGGAGAGATGAAATCTCAAAATATGAACGACCACTGTCATCGGCCTCTGTGAACAAGGAAATCAAAGGCGCTAGCGGGAAGTTCTTGTCCCGCTGGCAAGCGGAGATAAGCTGTTCCTTCCATGTCTTGAGGTCTTCAGTGCGCAACTCAACTCCATGTTCCTTGTAAAGTGAAAGCAAGTCACGTAGCCCGACCTTTTGGGGTGTTACCAAATGGGCTGTTTCGCCATCGCAAGAAGAGCTAAGAGCCATACTCGTGATGGAAAGAGCCACTCGACTGACAGAGGTAAGATCCAAGGTCCAATCACAATTTGGGGCTGTGCCGAGATAGGCCAGAGCCTGCAAGAAACGTCCAGGCAAATCCTCCAGGAACTCAAGTACTGGCTGATCATGGCAGATTGATGCAGGCCTCGAAATTGAGCATGGCACCCCGCGTCGCATGGCTTCGCGCACTAGTTCTTCGCCCACCCACTTGCTTTGCGCATATCCACCAGAGAGAAGCTCTGGGCATTGTGTGCGCGAGCTTTCAGCGATTGAGGCAGCTTCCAAAAACTCTGGGGATTCAAGCACTGCTAAACTTGAAACAAAATGAACACGTTTTAGCCTCTCTGCAACAGCCAAGTCGAGAATCTCTCGTGTGCCCTGAACATTCGGTGCTCGTAAAATACTATAGGGGAAAAGGAGATTAACCGTAGCACCGTTGTGGATAATCACATCTACCGAGGTGGCAAGTTCAGCGTAGTCTTGTGGATTGAGCCCAAACTTTGGTTGACTCAAATCCCCTACACGAGGCACGCAGCGCGGATTGAATTCGTCACGCCATAAACCATACTGGGAGAGGTTGGCACGAATGCGGCGCATAGCATCACTTGTCGAGCGAGCCCGAACCAGACATTCAATCTTGGCATAGGTGCGAGTTAGGAGTGTATGTAGCAGAAACGCCCCTAAGAACCCAGAGGCTCCCGTAAGAAGAATGACTTGTGGGTTATCTAAGCGGGCCACTGGCAGTTTAGGCTTTACCCAGAATGAGTCAGGCAAATTTATGTCTGAAAGTAACTCGTCACGACTCGTCCCACGACGAATAGCAGTCATGCCTTTTCTGACCTGCTCAACAATTTCGGCAATTGCCGAAATACTGGGATTTTCAAAGACACTCCCAAGGCCGATGACTGTTCGAAACTGCTTTTCGACGCGGGTTACAAGCCCGACAATTAGAAGTGAATCGCCCCCCGACTCAAAGAAGTTGTCGAGTACTCCAATGCTGTCTACTCCTAGTAATTGTCGCCACTGCTCAGAGATCCAGGCTTCAACAGGGGAACGCGCTGCTACGAAGGGCTGCTCGACTGAAGGTCTCGCGCTAGGTGGCTCTGGTAAAGCCTTGCGATCAATCTTGCCAGAAGGAGTATGTGGTAGTCGCTTCATCACCACAATCGCGCTTGGTAGCATATATTCAGGCAAGTTTCGCGACAAAAGTGTTCGCAATTCGGAAATTATCTGGCGTTCTCCAAGCGGGTGCGCTGGCGTATTGGCGTAAGCTGCAAGAGGCAATAGCTCAAGCATACGCGCCGAGGGTGGTTGTAAATTTTCAAGCCCAGACTCTTTTGGAATTATTATGGCATCAAACAGAGTCGAATTCTCAGTGTTCCAGACAAGATGACAATAGCACTCATGCCCCTTAGCTAAAACTTGAATGGTTTCTGGTTCGACAGCATCTCTTTCAGGTTGTGCAGCAAGTATGTCGCGTAGCGCTCCTACATTTTCAGGGCCGCTTCCGGCGTTTAGTATAGCTTTGGCGCGTGCTTCATGAAGTAATCTGGCATTTGGAATGCCGGATATGTACAAAGGATGACGTGCGGGCCTGGCGAGCAGTGCATCAACCGCCCCTAAGCCGTCCAAATCAGTTCCCCAGGCAATCGTTTCCTCAGCGAATACTGAATGTGAGCTAGCGCCTACCTCTACCACCGCATCGTAGCGAAAGCGTGTAAGTTCATTTTGGAAACGTCCACGCTTTAGGGCTATGCGCGAAAGCGCCAGGCGCGGGATATGGTGAGAGAGTCCCAAAAAGAATCGTGGTGAAAGCAAAAGACCTTGCTCAAGCTCACTACGACGCTCAATGCGCTGTCGCAGCTGGTTTAGATCTAGAGAATCGGGGGACTGTTCCAACTGAACCGAAAGGTGGAATTCATTCAGAAGATCTAAGTTACGTACATCGCCCAAGAAAATTCGCGCGCCATCTGGTAGGACACGCGCCAAGCGCGTGAGCAAGTCAATTAGGTACTGCGAACCGGGAAAATACTGCAAAACAGAATTGATAATTACGAGATCAACATCTTGTAGCGCGCTTTCTGGAATTTCGTGCGCTGGGGTGGCCGAAAGCGTCACGTTTTTGGCCATATCGCCCAAATGTCTTTCTACATATCTGATAGCCTGCTCAGAAATGTCGGTACCATGGTACTTTTCAACCAATGGGGCGATACGGAATAAAAGTAGGCCAGTGCCGCATCCGATCTCAAGCACGCGCGAGGGTTTGAGGTCTACAAGACGTTGTACTGTTGTTTCAACCCACTCCCGTACGTGCTCAGCTGGAAGGGGTAGTCCTGTGTAAGAGTCATTCCAGCCGCTAATGTTGAAGCGCGGATCTGTGGCGCGGTTTGACTCTAAATATGTGTTGTCCCAGATAGTGCGCCAAGATGAGAGTCCGCTACTATCACTGTTTGGATCGGAACAAGCACTACCTGGGCCGGTTGCAACATACGCAATCAAGCGGCCATCTACATCTGTAGATTTGCCGTTCTCTTTGCGCACCACACAACAGGCCTCTTGCACAAGTGCATGTTGCTCTAGTACTGCATCTATTTCGCCAAGCTCAATGCGATGACCACGTAGCTTGACCTGATTGTCGATACGCCCCAGGAATTCAAAACTGCCGTCTGTCAGACGACGCGCTAAATCTCCGGTCCGATAAAGCCGTTGTGCGAGGCTAGGGTGTTGTAGAAACTTTTCAGCATTCAGCTCGGGCCGATTAAGGTATCCGCGCGCCAAACCCTGTCCAGAAATACATAGTTCGCCAGGGCCTTCGCCTAGGATGGCCGTGCCGTCCTGATCGATGAGGTGAATATCATAATTAGGCAATGGCTTGCCTATGCTAATAGGCGTGGAAGCGCTGCTGATCTGAGCTGCGCTAGCCCATACCGTGGCTTCGGTAGGGCCATATAAGTTCCAGAGTGAGCGGCTCTTCTTAAGTAACTCACTAGCTAGTGGGGCACTCAATGCTTCACCACCGCTTAGAATATCTAGTTTGGCGGAGCCTTTCCAGCCTGTTGCGAGCAGCATGCGCCAGCCGCTGGGGGTGGCCTGTGCCTTTGTGACTTGGTGCTTCTCAAGGAGTGAGACGACCAATTGAGGATCGTCTCCGATGCTGTGCTGCGACAATATGATTGCGGCGCCAGTATGCAATGGAATGAAGATCTCAAGAATAGAAATATCGAAGCAGATAGTTGTAGTGGCCAGGAACCGATCGTCACTAGTTACGCTCAATAGGCGCGCCATCCCATCAAGAAAATTTACCACTGAGGCGTGTTCGATCTGCACGCCTTTGGGGAGGCCGGTTGAGCCAGAGGTATAGAGTAAATAAGCAAGATCTGTAGTGTCGAGATCAGAGTTCTCGAAAGGTTTAGTCTCCTGGAAATTTACCTTAATAGAAGTTGGATCTATCAGCGTTATGCCATGGGTTGGTAGGCTTAGTTTTTCAGCTTGATCTGGGTAGGCGAGAATGAATTTGCACCCAGAATCTGAAAGCATAAAGTTGAGGCGCTGGCTGGGATAATTCGGATCGAGCGGAACATAGGCGGCGCCGACCTTTAGGACTGCAAGTAGGGATACAATCATCTCTGGCGAGCGGGAGAGCATGATCCCTATGTGGCTCTTAGGGGCAACTCCAACTATTTGCAGATGTTGCGCGAGCTGATTGGCGCGCGAGTTTAGCTCGCCATAGGTAATTACTTCCTGATTGAAGTAAATGGCGGGAGTTTGTGGAGACAAGCTAGCGATCGCTTCAAATCGCGATTGAACTAGGCCAGAGCGGCAGCTAGAGCGCTGTGAGTGCTGCATTCCGTACTAACTAATTTAGTCACTACTTGGTTTCAATGCCGTTTAGAGCATCCGAGCGAGTGTAGCACCAGTTGCAATGTTAATCATGTTTGCATGGCTTCCTGCACAATTTGTTGAAAGATTGCGTAAGCGAGCGATACAAAAGACTTTTTGGGTGAGCGTTGTGAGAGTGCTTTCGCCCTTTTGCGGGTTTTGCGGATTGCCCAAAATAAATTAATTTTGAGGTTCCCAAACAAAAAAGCAAGCTTGCCATGCTGGCCATAAAAATATGGCTCAAATATTTGCAGTCTTTGTTGCTCTCTCATTGCTTAACGAATTTATCATTTGTATAGTGCCCCCGTTTGGGAACGTGTTTCCCAGCGGCCTCGAAACATTCTGCTGCAGTGCAAAGTCGATGTTCGTATCTGGCCCTTGTATAATTCAAATTTCAGTTGTCCGCTGTTCGGCGGGCGCACTTTTCGTCCCCCTTATTAATTATTGTTCCGAATTGTTGGATGGTTTCCATCTTACGGGGGCACCTATGTTCACTTGTGGGGAATAAAATGGGACTTACTCCGGGAGAAGGCAGGCGCGATAGTGATGCGGGATGCGGATCTGTCGCAGCGGGGCGTCGCGCGCTCCCAGATTCAAGCAGTATAGTCGAAGTTGTTCAGAACTTAGGCGTGAGCGCCACTGTAGATTCACTAGCCTGGGTCCGCGATTTAAGAGACCTACGCATTGCTAAGTGGACCGAGGAGCTTGCCAAGGCAGGCCTGAAAGGCGTTGAAATATTGCCGCGGGGCGCCGTAAACAACGGGCATTATGCCGGTCCAAAACCACGTGATACTAGCTGGAGTGATACGATCCCGTCCGGGTATAACTCGTTTGTCGAGATCGATTTACGCGTAGTGTTACCAGAAGGGCAGGATCCCAGAGATCCCCGTACTATCGCGATTCTCAAATCAGTCATGGGGACGGTTGGGGAATTAGATTGGAGCGGAGAAAATGAATGGGGTCTGACTCTACCCAACTCTTATTTGTATCGCTTTGAGCCTCTAGTCCCTGCACAGGGAATCGGACTGGAGTGGGAGGTTGGAGTGTATGCTCAGCCAGTATGCCCTATTGATCAGTATTGGGAGCAAGTTTTTGGTCCCGAAGAGATAGCCTGGCAACGTGCCGTGCGTCAGCAATTGCTTGCTGAACATGTGGGCTATAAGGATGAAGTTTGGCGAGTTAAGGACGATCAGTGCAGAGTCGGTGTGGCTCGCTTAGTTGGGGCCCTCGCCATGCATCAGTTGGCAACTTCACTCGGCGAAGATGGCCAAACTCTGTTGGCTATATTTGGTGCGGACATAGAGAGAATTGTTTCGGCACGTACTCCAAATCCAAAAGTAACTCAGCCATATGTCGATCAGTGGTTGGCTGGTACTTATAAGGGGACGCCATTTCATGACATTAGGCGTGACTGGTCATCAGTTGTGCAGCGTGCATTATTTAAGGGTGGAGATGAAATTAAGCATCCCCCCATCCCATCCCGCTTTGTCCAGGTTATGGGGCGTTTGCAGCTAGCCTTGCGGCAAGGTGAGGAGAGTGTTGATTTTAACGATATTTTGAGTCGTCGTGGAAGCGCTGCCTTCTAAGTTTCGACAATCCAGACTGAGTCGAATTAAAGGGTCATAATACCAAATAGGCTTTCCATCTCGTCGCGGCTCAATCCGCCGTGGTTGCCATTGTAGTTCACACGAAACTGACCTGACTTGCCAGACCAAAAGATAGATTCGCCGGGCTTAGGCAATACCACCACATTGCCAAGATTGCTCAAGATTCGGGATGAGTCGACAATTTTGCCCCAAAATCCCTGTTCTACTAGCTGAGCAGTTGAGCAAATGTCAGCAATCTCACCATAGCGCGCTGTTAGTGTCTCAATAATCTGTGCTACGTGATCGGGGTGGATGTGAAGAAAAAAATCTCTTGGAGACCCAGCTGGCGCCATTAGCGTACCATCAGAAAGTTTCATAATGGACGATAAGAGTTCAGGCATTTCCTCATCAAGATAATGTATGCGGCTTGGATCGACGGCAGTTTGCCCATGGTCAGCCGTGATAATAATCGCCGTATCCGAGTGGGCTGGAAGTCTCTCTATTAAGTTCTTTTGAAGAGCAGAAAAGAAACTATCAGCAGCGTTTGCTGTTTCCTCAGCCGCTGGACCAAAACGATGACATGTGTAGTCGTAAATGTCGGAGTAAAATAAAAAGTACGCACTAGGTCCGCCAGCAATAATCCGGTCGGCGACGGCGTTGAAGCCTGCCTCCAAGTTTGAATACGGGAAGATTCTAGATTTGCGTCCTAGGTATCTATTATAGGGACTATGCGCATATGCTTCATTAAGAACACTCCACACTTCTATGCCAGCCCTCGAGAGTGTGTCGTGGAACGGGCTGTCGGGAAGAAATTTATCAGGTGTTAGCTTTTTGCTCCCCTCATCTGTATTTGTGCAACTGCACAAGACGGGGGCAACCATTCGTTGAAGCCCGCTGTGATAAATATACCATTCATACACACCGTGCTCTGCCACAGGTAGTCCAGACTGGATTGTTGTTACGTGCGCGGCTGTGGTTGATGGGAACTGTGAGGAGATTGCCGATAAAATTCCATCATACTCCAGGCGCTGAAAGAAATTGCTTACAGAGGGAACGTGTCGCGAGCGCTGCAGCATTTGATAACCAAATGCATCAAAGAACAATAATATAACATTACGTGGACGCTTAATGCCGGCGGTTGCGGCACTTGGAAGCGGTGCGGAGCAAGCAAGTGGGCCGGCTCCCATTAACTGACAAATCGTGGCTGGAATACGCGAGAAGCAGTACGAGTCATAGGCTGGCCGTATTGAGTGGGGCCCAAAACTAGCGCGTTGCAGTGCTTGTATCGATTCGGTGTTTATCATTCACTGGAACTTTACTTGAATTATGCACGACAGTCACGGCCTTCACCCTCATGCGATTTCAGGCTTAAATTATGAAAAGTGGTCTCTAGGGCTCCCGTTGAGTGGGATTGGGC
>JAIBBV010000070.1 GCA_019694465.1 Oligoflexia bacterium | reverse complement strand
GAGCTCGGCATGGGGCCCAAAGTGCCCATGCCGAGCCTCGCTACAAACGCCTTCGGCGTTTGTAGCGCAATCCTTGGCGCGACTAGAAGCCATTTTTGAAATAGCTTCTAGGTAACAAAAGGAGGCAAATTGCTTCACCCGCAGTACGGGCTGGGCATATTTACCGGCAGTTGCGTGGGGCCTGTAGTTTTATCGCTGTGTATGTCGCAGTGTTGCGCTAAGCGAGCCATTTTCTCGGTCCGGAGTGGGGCGCGCTAAAATTGCATATCCTTCTCTATTCTTAGTGGCGCGTATCCAAATATTGCGCTTAGGTGGTGCAGAAATGCGTGCTGTCCAAAATTTCTCCACTCCTGTCCAACTTTGTCACTTGCCTTTCGGTAGGCCTCTAACAGTTCCGTTGCGCTTTGCCTGTTGATGTCGTTGTTGTTGATTTCGGCGCGTACAAGTCCCAGCCAAGTGGAGCTACAGCCCATAATATATATGGGCCACAGGCGCTGAATGCTTTCTGGCCAGTGCTGGTCGCTGGTCGCGGAGATGTCTGGAGCGTTAAGCGCCGAGAAAGGTTCGTTGCTCAGAGTTTGAATGATGCTGCGCTGTTTAAGCAACGACGCTACGGCGCTAGCATCCACTTCAGCAAAAACTGCCTGGGCTGTAATTGGGTTGGAATAAAAAATGAATGAAAATTGATGCCCGCTATCGTCACGTCCGGCGCGGCGATGGAAGCGCCAAAGAGCAATATCGTTGTGATGGTTCTGAAGTATTGGCTGAAAAATTTCATTAGCGGCTAATGCATCTAACGCCCAATCGGGTTCATGTTTGGCTGGCCACAAAAATTTCACTCGGACCGCCCACCATTTGGCATTCGCATCTAGTGCGGCCACTCGGAGTGGATCGCTAGCGCCGAGCTGGTCTGATAGGGAGGTGACACTAGAGTTTGGTCGAGCGGTGCAGCAAGTTAGTCCAGCACAGCAAATTGCTAGTAGCACTAAGCGTTGCGCGGTCGCTCCAAGGATGGCAGTGAAGTTATGCAATTTAATTGGTCGCATGAATATCACTATAGTATGTTGTGGCGATACGGAAAGCTGGTCTTTCGCCATCAGTCAGCTGCTGGTTGGAGTGAGAGGGTTTGGCGTTTTTTTTTGCAAAGTTCGTAACTAGGAATGCTTTACGGCAAACTTTAGTGGCCCAAATCGCGAGCATATCGAAGGAGTTCGTTTAGCTTTTTAGGCACTCTTAATACTGCTTTTTGATTCTGCTTGTATTCTCTGAGTAGGCCCATATACTTTATTGCATTGTGTCTTGTTAGTTTTGTGTTTCTCTCTAGGATCTGGTTTTGTTGCAAACGTAAGTTTTCTGACATGTGTTTTGGAGCTGGTCCAAGTTTTTCAGCAAGTATTGTGTTGGGTGTTGCCGGAATAGGCGCGCTGCGTCGCGTGCGGGAGCGGCATGAGTTTGCGTTTGCTGCCATACCCCTGGTTTTTGCGCTGCATCAGCTAAATGAGGGCATGCTTTGGCTGGTGCTCACAGACAGAGCGCCAGCTAACTGGCAGCAAGGACTAAATCTTGGGTTTCTTTTAGTTGCGCTGGCACTTTGGCCGACTTACGCGCCCTTGGCGAATTATAAGTTGGAGCCTCAGTCTGGTCGTCGTCGTTTGATATTGCCCTTTGTGGTTCTGGGCTTGCTTACAAGTGCTTACTTGCTTTTCTTCCTATTGAAAAACTCATTCTCTTCTTCAATTCACAACTGCAGTCTCTACTACGATTTCCATGTCCCCGGTCCGCAGCACCTAGTGCTGATATATATCGCAGTAGTGGCTGGGCATTTTCTATTCTCATCATTCGCCCTTGTAAGATTTTTTGGTGCGGCTGTAATGCTCTTCTGCGCGCTTAGCCTTTACCTTTATACTCATACGTTTGTCTCAAGCTGGTGCTTTTTTGCGTCAATTCTTAGCGCGATGGTGGCTTACTTTTTTTATAAACGTTATCCACTACAGTCATAATTCCGGTCTCAGTATTTCGCCAAAGTGTAGCGTAATATGCTGATATATTTAATTTTAGCGTGTGCACTAGTAGATCACCTCAGTGTTCGCATAGCTAGGGGCTCTGGGATACAATGAATGCGCGCAAAAGATACGATCGACAATGTCGACTTGGCATTTCGCCTCTATTTATCGCTGGTGGAGTTTTGAGCGCGAAGTATGGGAACAAAAGCTTGCGACAAGGGAACAGCCGGCCAGCCGGTCTGTGAGGGTGGCTTTGAAGCTGAGCTTCTAAGTGTAGTTGGAGCGGATCTGCGAACTTCGGCTCTTAGGCATGCAACTACATTACGGCAGCAACCTGAATTTGAGAGGGCACACGTCATTTATCATCGAATCGTGGATTTCGAAGCAGAGCCTGGTGATGGCCTTGCCGCCACGCTGGGACCCGAAAGAGTAGCAGCTGTTAGATCGGCATTTGAGAACTTGGCGAAAGCCTGGGTTTTGCATCTGGATGGACTCTCTCCTCAGCAGGTAAGCGAGCGTCTTGGGGTTTCGGCTGCTAAACGCTGGCTTGGGCAGGGATCTGTGCCATATAAGTTAGCGCGTCACGACCCACAACATCGCGAGAGTAAGTTCCGTGACTTCAGGGATCCAGTTGCTAGTGTAAAGTCCGATAGTTTGGCTTACGTACTGGGTGCCTTCCTTGCCACGATCACTCGAAGCTCAAGTTTTGGCAGCCTTTCATTTTCACATACGGAGGAGCTGCCGCTGCGCAGACTACAAGCTACGCTGCGTGATAGTTTAGGTATTGAGCCGAGCGTGCGATTCTCGGTCAAGGGGCGCTCTGTTGGCTACTACGAAATAGTATTTAACACTCGCGGAGCAGTAGAGTTCTTAAGAGCGGCGACAAAGAGTGGAGCGCAAGTACCGTGGGAGCATATTCAGACCTCACAGGAGCGGCGAGCCTTTCTGAAAGGCTTCTTCGACTTTGTTTCTGCTAATATTTTGAGTAAGTACGGGCGCTTTCAGTGCGTCAAAGAAGGCAATCCAGAGTTGATTCGGCATTTGGCGGTAGTTTTTAAGCGCGAAGGGATTCTAGGGCGAGTGAAGGTAGAAGCTTCACCTAGTTTTCTGATTGCTCAGAAAGAAGAGTTTCTCCGGCTTAGAGAGCTAGATGTTGTGCAAACGCCAAGTATGCGCAGCGAGCTGCAGGCGATTTGTGATCGTCCGGCTAGCACGCGTTCAGGAACTCTAGAGGAGTACCGTACCTTCATATCTGCAGGTCGGCGTGTTGAAGGATTCCCAAATGTAACTCCAGCTATCATGATCGCAGGTGTCAAGGCTTTGGATCCTACTTTTGATGTGCCTTACCACATCGTTCGTTCTTGGCTGCAAGGTGAAGTGCCAAAGGTATATGACCGCCTTATGGCTATGTTCGGTGTGGAGTCCCAAGTGTTCCCTCGTCAGTCGCGTGGCCTGATAGCACAAGCAATTTTATCTCGTATGGCGGGTGATTGGCCGCATCCTGCTTTGGTGGTGCGTGCCTTTGCTGAATTTGCAGGCGATATTGATGCGCTGTCCCAACTCGTTGGTCTATCCCAGGCTGAGCTTAGTTCCGTAGCGCTAGGGGGGAGGCCTCTCTCAAGGGAATGGTATCAAAAGCTGCTCTCTGGCTTTGGTCTGACACTTACTCCAGACCTGGCGAGAGCAATGGAGTTTCCGTCAAGTGATGAAATTGAATCTTGGCTATGCAGCAATGAAGAGGAAATGGTGTATGCTTCGTATCGTGGTAGTATTGGCGTAGCCCTACACGCGGCATATGCTGCTGGGCGATCACTGCGTGATGAGTTTAGAAGTCGACTGGATGCGATAATGAATCGGAGTCACGCTATCGAGAGGGGAGCATGAGCGGCGTACTGCTTTCATTTATTAAGGATTTGGCATTTTCATCCAAGTTGCGGGCCGTGACTCAGGAGCTTGGAATTGAGCACCAGAATGTGCGTGCCCTGGAGCGCTGGGAGACAAGCTTGGCCCAGACTCCTCGAACAATAGTAATTGATCTGGGGCTTGGGGAAGAAGCTTTGTCTGCGCTGCAGGCTGCTCGGCTACTTGCCCCGCAGGTGCGGGTCTTGGCATTTTTTCCGCATGTAGAAACTGAACTTGGTGAGCGGGCAACAGCTCTTGGCGCTGAAGTTATGCCGCGTTCGCGCTTTATGCGCCAGCTTGCGGAATTAATAGCGGCTGTTTGCGGGGGGCAGGCAGCTAAGAGCTAGCTTGTTGCTTGGCTTGTGGCCTGGCCTTGTTGTGGTTTTTATCCGACTGCTTCTGCCTACGAGTTAGTGGAGTTCAGCTCGTTTTGAATTTGCCTTAAATTATCCAAGATAATCGACTTCGAGTTGCCGATTTGTTTAATTGAGTTTTTGCGCTCGGCCTTAATTCTTTTAATCTTCCTTTCCATGGCTAAGTATTGCTTACAGGCAGTACTGAGTCTGCGCGCGGGAAGTTTGCGCTTTTTGGGCGGGCATTGCCGGCCAAGTGACTTCAGCTGCCGTTCCAGGTCCTTTAGATAATGATAGTCAAAATCCCTAATATTCATATTTAAGTTAAGGGCACGGGTGGCGCGCCCTAGGTCTGCTGCTCGCACTTGCTCATTCGATGGAATTAAGTTTGGGTCTGAAACCAGCACATCATTTAGCTCGGTCATTTGTGTCGAAAGCTGAAATAATTGCGGGTGCAACGGATTAAGTTTGTTCGTGATAATTGGGGGGGTACCGGATGGATTTGGCACTATGGCTTCAACTTGGGGAAGGATTTGTGGGATTAGGGCCCGCAGTAAATCACGCCATGCTGAAGCTGGTGAAAGATTATCTCTGCAAGAAATCAGGTCGTAAATGTATAAATTATCGCGAGAAGCTATGATTGCTATGTCGGCTCTTCCAGAAGAGTCAGTAGAAACGGCCGCAACTTGTTTGCCGAAATCGGCCTGTGCAGTTGAGCGAAACTGGTACATCTTGCCATGCGGAGCATTTTCCTCCACAGCGTAGCTTGAGCTGATATTAGCGTAGCGCCCACCCGGTGCTCCAATCAGAGCATCTGGAATGCCATCATCGTTTAGATCGCCAAGGCCAGTAACAGCTGTTCCAAATCTGTCGTTATCGTTATCGCCAAACTCTATATCGCGACGCTCTCCCAAGCCGTCATAGTATTCGACACGCCCTGCCTCAGAGTGGTTTCTCAGTAAGGATTGAGGGACTTGCGGCCAGCTTACATTGCGTGAGCTGCCGGCGGCATAAATCGGAGCCCCCTCGCTACTGTAGCCAATCAAGGCGATCGAGCCCTTCTCTCCCAAATGACTGTCTGAAACGAACGTGCTTCCAAAGCTGTAGAAGTGTCCCTCAGCATCAAAAAATAGCATGCCGCCAAAATCTCGCGGGCTCCCTGAAACTGTTGATGCATCAATTGCCATTACAAAGCCAGTTCCGGAAGGATCTGTGCGTAGGGCTGTAATGTTACCTAGACGAAAAATGGCGGATGGGGTCGGGTTTGATTCAGGATCTAGCGGGTCTTCTGGTATTAGTACTTCGGGGAATGCTATGCGCGTGATCTCTCCAGGTATGCTTGCGCCGTCACTCTGGAAAACCTGAATTCCTGGATCCGCAGCTGTCCACCAGTAGGCGCAGCTGGGGCAGTGCTCACTTGACTGGATCGAGGTAGTTGGAGTCCCGTCAGGAAGCAGGTGATATAGATAATAATTTGGGTCGGGGTTGCAGTAGTTTAATTGTTCACCGCCATGTGCCACCAAAATACGGTCGCCCAAGGCTGCGGTGATTCTTCCCTGTTGAGCATTGGGCGCAGTGGACCCTCCACACAGCTGTGCTTGCCATGAGGAATAGGGCCATTGGGAGGCGTAAAAGGGCGCATTGGGCAATTTTGCGGGCAGGATATCAGCGGCTGTGTCAGCGAAATTACGGGTTAGATTGGGCTGCCCAGTCTGTAGATTATAGAACGATATATGCGATAGTGAGGGAGGTGTTTGGTTGTCTCCGCTAACCGTAACTGGCTTCCAAGTGGAAAGTACTAAGTCCTGGTCCGAGAATGATATCGATAATTCTGCATCAGCTGGAACTGGAACAGAGAAGCGCTCGGTAATCTGCAGGCTAATTTGGCGGCTAACCTCAAATAGTCGAACAACTTGGCTGTCACGCGAAACAAAATATCGACTGTGACTGTTATCAAGCGCGGTTGAATAGAGAAGGGTGCTAGTTTGGGGGATTGTTTGAAGAAGTTGACAATCATCAGCGAACGCTGGAACGCTAAACAGCACCAAAACGGAAAAAATTAGTCGCATTTGCCCCCACTTTGGACAATCGCTGACACACCTTTTCCCCTATAACTACTTATGCTGTTTGCCGGACTGTTTCGCACATAAAATGCGGAATTGCGCCCATCTCGATCGCAAAAATACAAAAAGGATGAATAACTTACAGGCTAGCTGTGAGTGCCTCAATATTTGTTAGTCAACCAGCAGGCTGGTTCCGCTCATCTCCGGAGGCTGGGGAGTCTCCATCATTTTTAGCAAGGTGGGGGCCACGTCACATAGAGCGCCACCATCACGTAGAGACTCCCCTGCGCGTGGTTGTGCACGTACTAATACGCAAGGCACGGGGAAAGTGGTGTGTGACGTGTGCGGGGCAGCGGTTTCGTAGTCTACCATCTGCTCGGCGTTCCCGTGATCGGCGATTATTAATGCCTGGCCATTCGCCGTTTTGAGTGCTTCAAGCATTCGCCCTAGGCATTGGTCAACTGTTTCCACTGCTTTTACTGCTGCTTCAAAAACTCCAGTGTGACCCACCATGTCGCAGTTGGCCAGATTGACTACAATAAAGTCGAATTTCCCAGATTGTATGCCGGCAACTACGATATCTGTCACTGCAGCTGCGCTCATCTCGGGTTTAAGATCGTAGGTCCGAACATCCCGCGGGGAGGGTACCAGTTTGCGTTCTTCAGCTGTGTAGGCTTGCTCGACTCCGCCGTTAAAAAAGTAGGTTACATGAGGATACTTTTCTGTTTCGGCTACGCGCAGCTGGGCCCGGCCCAGTCCCGCTAAGTATTCTCCAATATGGTTCTTGATGCACAGCGGCTCGAAAAGATATGGCAAGTGCAGACTATGGTCGTACTCTGTAAAGCATAAAACTCGCTCTGCCGCTGGAATAGTATGGGTGCGAGCGAATCCCGAAAACTCGCGCGAGCAGATGGCGGCTACAATTTGCCGCATTCGATCTTCGCGAAAATTCCAAAATACAAAAGCGTCGCCAGTCTGATAGCCACTATAGCTGCCAACCAGCGGTTCTACAAATTCATCGCCGACTTTGCTCTCGTATGAGGCGCGCAAGCCTGCCACGAAATCTCTGCACTTTGTTCCCTGGGCCCCCAAAATTGCCTGGTATGCTAGTTGTGTGCGTTCCCAACGCTTATCGCGATCCATGGCGTAGAATCGTCCACAAACTGTTGCGATTCTTACGCGTGGGAAGTCTTTTAGGAATTCCTGTAGGGAACTCAAAGAGTCGATTCCAGATTGAGGGGCGGTGTCCCGACCGTCCGTTAAAATATGTAAAAGGACTTCTCCCTGGTAATCGCGCTTTAGTCGCTTGAGCAGAAGTTTAAGATGATCCTCGTGCGAGTGAACTCCACCATCGGATAGTAATCCTATAAGGTGCAGGTGCTCAGAGTTGGCAATGCCTTTCACGAAGCTGCGATAGGTTTGATTCGAGTCTAGCGCAGTCCCTTGAAGGGCCCGGCTTATGCGCAACAGCCACTGCTCAATTACGCGACCAGCTCCGATATTTAAGTGGCCAACTTCTGAGTTGCCCATTTGTCCCTCGGGCAAGCCTACTCTTTCACCATAGGTAATTAGCGTTGTATGCGGGCAATCGCGCCAGAGTCGATCGAAGTTAGGTTTACGAGCGCTATGTACTGCGTTGGAGCGAGGATTTGGATTCAGTCCAAATCCATCCAGCACACATAGCAGAGTTGGAGTTCTCATGGTGTAGATAGACGCGCCTCCGGTGCTTTGTCATTGGTCAGAGTTGCGCGTAGTGGTGCGCCAGGAGTGCTGCGGCTCGAACTTGCCTCAACCCCTGCTAGTTGCCTCCAAATTTCTGCTGCTTCTTGGTGCATTCCGCGTTGCGAAAGGTAAAAGCCACGCAGGGCAAGGTAGCTAGACTGAATATCGTCCAATCCAGTTGTGGCAACTTTGCCTAGTAGGGCAGGAAATCCGTCTAGGGCAAGACGAGCCTCATCAAACATGTGCAAAGATATGTAAATTCGAGCCAGTTCAAGCTCAGCAATGAGCCGCGCTTCGCCCACTGTTTCCTTGGTCGCGCTGCGTGCAGCAGCGAGAGCCCTTTCAGGCACTCCGCGCTCAAGCCAGAAACGAGAAACTGAATTCCACAGTGCAGAGGATTTTGAGGCCTTTGCTCCTTTTACTAGGGCCTGCGCGGCTTCTTCCACATGCTGCTGCTCAGCTTCAAGCGCTGCTAAATGCTGGAGCCCTGGAATAAAGTCAGGATAACGGCGGCAGAAGGTGCGAAGTTCATGCAAACGCTGCTCAGGTGTGTTTTGAGCGGCCTGGGTGATTTGGCGTAGTTCTATGCGCGCCCGGATTGAGCGCAGCTCTTCTGAGGGAGGACTAATTTCTTCAATCGATTGCTGTAGGGCTAAGGCTTGGTCAAATCTGCCTAAATCTTCACTAAGGTCGCGGGCCAAGGCTGCAGCGCGGCGATTCTGAGCGCTGTTTAATATTAGAGATAAATTATCTAAGGCAGCGGTCTTGTTTCCCAGTAGATGATGCAGTTCGGCCGCGCGAAAAAGGACCTCAGCATTGTTAGGGTCGGTCTTTCGCGCTTCTTCAAGTACATGCAAAGCCTCATTCTGTTCGCCTAGGGCGCTTAATGCCCTGGCAAGCTCGATGCGTGCTAGGATATCACGTGGTTCACGACGAAGGAGTTGTTCGAAACTATGACGAGCCTTTTCCCACTCACCCCCAGCAGCCCAGGATCTTCCTTTTATTAGCTGTTCATAAAGAGAGCGCCTGTTTTGATCGGATAGCTTCAGGCGACGCTCACGAAAGTAGGCGCGCATACCAAACACAGAAGCTACGACGGCTGTCACAATGACTCCCAGGCCAAATAGTCCTAGGAATAGCACGCCTGCTGTGGCGCTAACTTGCCAGTTTCGGCCAAGGTAAATTGTTGCGCTGCTAGAGTTAAGCACAACAATATATAAAGCAGCTGAAATTAGTAGGATGGCTGCCAGTAGCTTATTAATTCGGGAAATCATGACGGCAATAAGCTATCACAGATTACGACCGAGGGCACAAGCTAAAGCGTAGCCCTGTTTGCTAACGTTGCAGTCAAGTTTATAGGAACAGGGGCAAAACGTTATCCGCTTATGCGCTAGGCGACCTTGCGATCTTGAACGCCACTGTCGATATGTAGGTCGCGGGTAAGATCTAGCTTTGGAGCCCTGTGCCACAGACTGTCGAGATCGTAGTGTTCGCGCATTGGTTCATAGAAAACGTGGGTTACTACATCTCCGCAGTCTATAAGCACCCATTGACCAAGCTCGAACCCTTCTACTGAAACTGGGCTAATGCCGTTTTTTTCAAGTGCATTGAGAATCTTATTGGCGATACCTTGAACTTGACGATCTGACTTGCCGCTAGCGACGACGAAATAGTCTGAAATCCCTACGCTATGCGAAACATCGCGCGCGCTAACCTCTGCGGCCTTGGCGTCGAGACAGGCTAGGATGATGTCGCGGGTCACTTCGAGTGATTGCGTGGCGCCTTCGATTGCCTGAGCAAGATTCTCTTTCATGAGTAGTTTGGGTTCCTCCTTAATATAAATGCACTGCCTAAATGTCGCAGTCGCTTTGTCTCGACCACTGAGGCTCGAACGCTCTCAAAATAGAGCGGGCGAGTTTCACGTGTTTCGACGGACAAAGCAACGCGCGACGAAATCTGTTTTGTGATAAAACGGATGCGTAGCTTGAGATAGGACGTCCAAACCTTACCTGCCCGGGCTATGGGCGCTGTCTTTGCATGAGAGAGCAGATACAGCTTTAACCTCATAAGGTTATGAAATTGGCCTCCTATGCCAGGAAGAATCGCAAAATAGGTTTGGGGAAATAAATGAAACGAAGACAACAGAGGGCGGCTGGCCGGAGTGGGTTAGATTAGAGTTTGTTTTGCCGAGCCTTAGTGTAATGATGACTCCCTCAACTAAAACCGTAGGTTAGGGCTATTATTAATAAAATCGGCCTCCTATCAAAAGTCCTTGATACCATTTTACCAGACCTTTGGCCGATCGGCAATCATCAATTGCCACAGCTACTTACTCGGTAACCGTTCAGAAAGATGAGCCAGGCCAGATTATGGGCTGACAAGAAAAGCTGAAGAAACAAGGAAAATATCACCTTCCGAACCGGCTGGAATCGCGACAATTTCTATCCCTTGAGCGGTTACCTTACTAGGTAAGATGCGGCTAGGGGGCAGAAAGCACCTGTGCTGACAGTAGCTCTATAAGCTCAGGAATCCCTTCACCAGAAACGCTCGAGATTATGCAGCATGGGCACTTGTATTTCGTGCTTAGTGCAGCGCGTGTCTTCTCAAGTTCGGCGCGATCAGCGATACTATCAGCCTTTGTGAGAACTATTACTTGAGGTTTTTTTGATAGTTCCTCTGAGTATAGTTTTAGCTCGCGGTTGATGGTGTCGTATGCCGAGTTTGGGGCTAGCGGAGTGCCGTCGTCTTTTAGCTGCAGCGGATCTACTAAGTGTGCGATGAGGCGAGTGCGTTCGACATGCTTAAGGAATTTAATGCCTAAGCCCTTGCCTTCGTGAGCGCCAGGAATCAGTCCGGGAATATCAGCAACCACAAAGTTACGTCCGCCCTTAGCCTGCACCACGCCAAGGTTGGGGGTCAGGGTTGTGAAAGGATAGTCCGCAATTTTTGGGCGTGCTGCAGAGATTCTAGAGATAAGTGTAGATTTACCGGCGTTTGGGAATCCCACTAGTCCAACATCGGCCACTAATTTTAGAGATAAGATAAATGTCCCGCGAGCGCCTGGTTCGCCTGGTTGAAAATGCTCAGGGGTGCGGTTGGTAGCTGATTTGAAATAGGCGTTGCCTTTCCCGCCGCGGCCGCCTTTGGCGATGACAGCTTGTTGCCCATTTTCAAATAGGTCCGCTACTAGTTCACGCGAACCAACCTTAAGAACCTGTGTGCCAACTGGAACGTGCACCAGCAGGTCCTCCCCGGCTCGTCCATCCTTGCCGCTTCCTTGACCAGCTTTTCCGCTTTCGGCTTCTAAAAGTGCCTGGTAGTGGAAATCTAGAAGGGTATGCTTGTTCTGATCGGCAACAAATATTACGGATCCACCGCGGCCGCCATTGCCGCCATCCGGACCTCCCAAGGGCACAAATTTTTCGCGACGAAAATGCTTGCAGCCCGATCCGCCGTCACCTGCTTGCACATCGATTTCAGCTTCGTCGATGAATTTCATATCTCTGTGCTGTGACTACTAATAAGGTGCAGAAGTGCGGGCTTGTCGCTGCCTACAATGAAGCATCGACAGTTAACCCATCACCTCAATTAGTCCCGTACTGGGCTTGGTTTATGCGCCTGCTTACGCAGCCTGTTCAATTGGGACGATAGATATAGTTTGTCGTTGCCCTTGCTTGAACTCGACTTTGCCGTCCACTAGGGCAAACAAAGTATAATCGCGGCCGGTGCCAACGTTCACACCGGCGTAGTAAGTGCTGCCACGCTGGCGTACTAAAATATTGCCGGCCTTAACCACTTCGCCGCCAAAACGCTTAATGCCTAGGCGCTTACCACGACTGTCGCGTCCGTTCCTTGAACTACCACCAGCTTTTTTATGTGCCATAGCTAAGTAACCTTAGAGATCGTTAGTAAAAATATTAGGCAATATTCTCGATAAGAACTTGTGTCAGATCCTGCCGATGCCCCTGTCGCTTAGTATAGCCAGTGCGACGGTTCTTCTTATAAATGCGAACCTTCTTGGCTCGTGTTTGAGCTAGGATCTTGCCAGTGACGCTTGCTCCCTTAATGATCGGTGTGCCGATCTTTGGGCTGCTCTCGCCAGCTTGCACAAGCAGTACCTCACCAAAGGTAACGCCACTGCCAACTTCGCCAGGTAGTTTCTCAACCAAGATACGACTACCGACACTTACCTTATATTGTTTGCCGCCAGTCTTGATAACTGCGTAGGTCACTGAATCTGTCATAACTAATACAATCGAAATAGGGCCAAATTTTGAGCCCACAATAATGCCAATTTAGACTAAGCTGTAGCAAGCTCGTAGTACGAGCGGCGCAAAACAACCACAATCGGATTGGCTACCTGTTCTGACTAACCGGTGGAAAATACAGGGATTGAGCGCGGAATGCAAGGGAAGGGGCCTCGATTTATTAGGCCCTAACTCTGCTCTAAGAAAAACACGTAATCTATTCGAAAGATTACGGATGTCTTAATAATACAGTTTTGATAACATGGGGGCCTCAGCTGGCGTGGTTTGAGGTCTATGTTGGTAACGCTTGGCTGTGCGGTGTTTTATATCCTCACCTGTGCAATGCGAGACCAGAACGGCAACTATACTATAGCAGTAATTGAAGATGACGAGGGAGTTCGCAAGAGCTTACTCCTTAATCTTGAGCTCGAGGGCTTTAAGGTTGTAACCGCCGAAGACGGAGAAGCCGGCTTCCAGTTGGTCTCAGAGACTCAACCTGATTTGATAATCCTTGACGTTATGATGCCTAAAAAAGATGGGCTTCAAACCTGCAAGGAAATTCGCAACGCTGGTATTTCAACGCCTTTAATTTTGCTGACAGCTCGCAGTGCTGAAGTGGATAAGGTGCTTGGGTTAGAGTTGGGAGCGGATGACTACTTGGCTAAGCCGTTCGGCATGCTTGAGCTGTTAGCGCGGGTAAAGGCGCTGCTTAGGCGCGTACAGGGAGTTAAGCAGATTGATCGCGTACACTTCGATGACGTAGTGGTTGATTTCAAAGCTTACAAGGCTTTGCGCTGCGAAGCTCCGCTTGAACTTTCAGCGCGTGAGTACCGTCTATTGCAGTATCTAGTTGCTAAGTCCGGAACTGTAGTAACGCGCGATGAACTTTTAGATGAGGTGTGGGGCTACAATTCTTACCCTTCTACTAGAACGGTGGACAATCACATCGCTAGATTACGTCAGAAGATTGAACGTAACGCCGAAGAGCCCACCCATATCCTGACCGTGCACGGCGTTGGTTACAAATTTGTAGCCTGATAAATCCTAATACTGTTAATTCGCGTGGTTTTTGTCCGAAAGTGCATTTGTGGCAACTCTATTGCTGCCCGCCTTATTCTTCTATTTCGCGGATGGGCGGTGCGACGGGGATATACCCATTGCCAGCTGTGCAGCAGCGAAAATATCTCCAAACTTCAGCTACGTACCAAGGATCTTCCTTGTCATCTAGGTAGTTGCCGCTACCCCATCCTGGTGCGTACTGCTCTAGGCGTCGACAGTCATTAGGCATGCGGCGATTGCGTGTATACTGAATTCGATCGCGGCCAGAGTTGAATGGGTAGAAATTTTGTGGCCGGAAATGTCGAGCGGTGACCATACCTTTTTGGATCCCAATAGCGGCTGCGTTTGAACTTAGGGCGGTATGTGCCCCATTTAGGACTGGCACCCACGGCCCAGCGTTTGTGCCCTGGCAACCATGTCCGGGCCAAGTTAACTGCAGAGCATCACGAGTTGTGCTGCCTGTAAACAATAGGTCGATGGGACTCCGTCCTTGGCGCATCCAGGTGTTAATCCCAGTGCAGGTTTGGGGATTAATAAAGCGGTTGATCATTTCCAGCGGAGCTATCATGTAGCTAATTAGCTCCCAGCGTGCCGGCAAGATCATTAACGGATAGTCACTAGACCAAATGTTGCCGCGCTTTTTCTTGTGGCAGTCGGCCCAGGGTATATGATCCAGCACGTTGCTAAACAACTCAGGGAGTACGGTGTATTCGTTCTTGGTCCAGCCTGATTGCGAGTCGCGCGCCCCACGCCAGCGCTTTTCTTGATCTAAGTTTTCAATCTGGCTAACAGAGCTAGCCGAGGCATTGAACCGAGGTATATCGGTAACGCTTGGTAGCCCCAAAGCGCCTTGCATTCTTAAGGAAGCGTGCGCTTGCATGATATTGGTATTCGCAATTTGCTGGACCATTGGGTAAAAGATCGCTTCATTAGCCTTCAAAATCAGCTTATTGGCGACGCTGGGCAGGTAGTGACTTTGAAGATCCTGGAAATGATTATCTACCTTTTGCTTTGGCAGGCGGTACTCTACATACGGGCAAAATTTGGGGATTGGGAACTCTGGTTTGATACAAAATCCAATTATCTTCCAGTTCCAGCAGGGGAAGAAGTTTCCAAGGATGGTCACAATATCATGTACACTATTCGAAAGGATTTCTCCTACATCAGCTCCGCGGTTGTAGGATGGCTCAGCACCGGGCGCACCCACTGCCCTTAGCTTCTGCATAGTTAGAGGCTGTGACTGTATTATGTGTGGATACCTTTTGATCATCTCCACCATATTTAGAATCATTTGTACTTGAGTCATGGGGCGATGCGCTAAATCGGGAGCATCAGCTGAGGCAATTTCGGAAAAAGGCACTAGTGTGCCCAAGAGCGCTAGCAACGTTGCGAGTAGAACAGGCAACAAGCTGAGGCGAGTAAAGCTTTGGAAATGCTGGGGGAGCATAAATGCCCTAAAACCTTATAGACCTTCAATTTAGCTTGGCGGGTCTCAGGTGCTGGTTAGAGCCAATCCCTTAAATTCACTAAGAGGGAGGTTCCTATGTAGCCACACCCGAAAGTCGGGCTCAAAATATGAAGCCCTATAGAAGGTTATGCCAGTTTTCTAGTTCATGTGCGTTATGCCCATTACAGCAGCCTAGGCAGGTAGGGTACAGCGAAATGCCGAAGAGTTTCACTTAATTGAATGAGCCAGTAGCTGGCTTATAAACTAGGCCCGTGTGTCAGAAATCCATGCCTAGCCACCACCTGCTTGCAGGGTCAGCTCGATCAGCGGCATCAAGTGCGGGCGAGGGCAGCCAGTCGATGAAAATATAGCTAATAATGTCAGCTAGTTATGTATGTGTCCTGACATGTAAAAAATTTGTAACAAAAATGCATCGTTCTTGTAACGGCTGAATCCAATAAGTGAGAGTTTTTTGGCACCCCCCTCAAGTCAAATATAAAGGGTTCCTGGTGCAAGGTTGTTCAGCTTAGGTTTTCAGGCGGTTAGAAACAAAGATTATATAGGGGGCTCGCGCAGCATAGAGCGTAGAGCGCAGATAGCAGATGAAAAGACCTGGAAATTTGACAGAGCTAAGCGATAAGCAAATCCGAGTATTTGAAAAAGGCAACATTTGCTGCACCGATGTGGCGGCATTAATGGGTGACTATGCCGATCAAGAATTGATGCCAAGTTTGAGACGACGAGTAGATGCGCACATTGAGCGCTGTGACGAGTGCGCCTTATTTCGTGATACCTATTTAATGGTTGTTAAGTTGGCGCGAGAGATTCGTCGGCCAGCAATTCCAACAGATGTGCAGAACAGGCTGCGTGCTAAGCTGAA
>JAIBBV010000015.1 GCA_019694465.1 Oligoflexia bacterium | reverse complement strand
AGAACCGGATCAAGGTAAAGCGCTGAAATAAGTAGCGCAACAACGCGTATAACGTCACGAATAACTGCTGCGCTAGATTCAGTTAGCAACATACGCACGAGCAGAACATCACTGGTGACAGTTGCTACCAACTTGGCGCTGCTTGTGCGCAAAAAGAAATCCGGTGCGAGCTTAAGCAACTGTGCGTTGAAGTGATTGCGTATATCACGCACCACTCGATGACCGATGCGGGCCATCAAAAATTCCTGTCCAAAATCTGCTGCCGCCCGAATAAGAGCAAAAAGTACGAGTGCTATTGGTAAAAGCGTCAGCAGCGTGCGATCGTGCTGAGCAAAAACACCATCCAAGACGTGCTTTATAAGAAATGGCACGACCCCATCCGAGGCACCGAACACCACCATACAAAGCAAGGCTGTGGCGTATTGAGCCCGGTAGGGCCGCAGATAATTCAACACGCGCGAGACAAGGCCTTGCTTTGCCCCAGTATGAGGGGCCTGCGATTCAGACGAAGATGATATTAGCGGCCCCGTAACCATGCGTACCTGCACAAGAAGGCCGGATTCTATAATATTTCTAGAAGTTTATCAAAAGGGAGTCAGATCAGGCGTTCGGTTCCTCAGACAATAGGAAGGCCCCCCTGGCCCTAACTCGGAAGCTCTTAGTCATGGCAGGCAGCAAGGCCTCAGGTACGGAGTCCTGACGCAGCCATAATAGCAATAACTTACTTCCCCCACGCAGTGAATGCTGGAAGCCAAGCAGGTAGGCTACCAGACTAGGTTCAATCTTAGTGCATGCCGACATATCAAGGATCCAATAGCGCTTGCCTGTATGATCGGCGACCAGGCCATTTAGCGCATTAATTAGCGCCTCCGGCTCCGGAGATGTCTGTGCTGAAGGAGCGATTAGAAACAGAGAACGGCCGATCTCCATGTGCGACAAACCACAACTATGCGTCACACAGGACGGAAGGCTAACATTTTCCCCGGACACATATGGCTGAAGCGTCTCAAATATATCTGGCGCTTTTGATTTACCAAGAAGATTAGCAGCCACAGCCGCATTTGCCAGAAACCGTAATTGCAGCTCCTCAAGGAGCCTATGCTGAAACGGCGCAAGCGGAGCTGCAGCAGACACCAAGCTGCGCATACGCTCTACCGCTATTGTTGGCGCGGTCTCAATAATCTGCTCTGCTGACAAACGCAGAACATCAAATTGCTCTAACCCCAATACCCCTTCAGTCCCCATATGCAGATTGCCCACCACACACCAACGCAGAGCGCGTCAACCACCTAGCTGGTTCACACTGCGCACATCTTAACACTGCAAGCGCAAGCTAGGCGCTATATATAATTTCGACTCTCTTGAAAAAAACTTGCGCGCAACTTCAAAACACAATCCCAAAACAACCTTAAACCGATAGCTTATAGAAGATCGCACGAGTATTTGTTAGGGTCTATAAGGAGCATTACGTAGTTCTGAGGGATGTCATGAAGAAATTAGTACGGGCGCTTATTATCGCTGTTGTATTATTAGCCCTAGTGCTTGGATACACTGCCTATTCAGCTAACTCACTAATTGCCAAATTTCGCCCTGAGCTTGAGCAGATAGCCAGTCGCAGTCTAGGGAGCGCGGTACACTTTGGTGCAATCTCAGTCTCCATTTTCCCACATGCGACACTAAATCTGGCAGAGCTTGTTTTAAAAGGCAGCGCCCAAGAAAGCGAGGGGTTCAAGCTTAGTAACTTAGTTTTCGATTTGGACACATGGAAGCTATTGCAAGGCAAAGTTGATATCCTGCGTTTGAGCATCGATAGCCCCAGCGTTCAACTCATTAAGGGCGAAGATGGAGTAAGCGTGCATGGCCTAACGAAGACAAAACAGGCCTCTGCGCCGAATGGCACGGAGAAGCAGAATGACTCTGTAGGTTCGCAAACTGGAGCGCCGCCAACACTACCAAGCGGTCTTAGCGTCAACTTGCGCGAATTCTCGCTAAAGAACGCCAATGTTACAGTGATCGACTCGGCCACCAAACAGGAAATTACAATCCGACCATTGAACATCAATGCCAGCCTTGAAATTAGCGCTGGCACTATTCGGTTGCCGAACTTCTCGGTAACGGGACAGGCACTTGGAAGAGTTGACTTCGCACTAAATGGCAAAGGCGTAAGCTATGACACAGGTTCTGCGCGCTGTGACTTTGGAGACGTTACAGCTGAAATATTTAAAGGACAGGCAAAATTAAAAGGAAATGCCGACCTAAAAACACAAAGCATGGCGGTCACCCTCAGCTCGTCCGGCTTTTCCTTGGAGCAAATGGTGGCAGCAGTTAAGCCGGAGGTCGCTTCTCGCGTGGCCGGGCAGATCTCTGAGTTTAATACTAGTGTCACACTTCGCCTCGGCGCGGATATCCCTGCCAGCATCAAAGGACCACTTACATTCAAGGTTTCAGACGCTAGCCTAAAAGGCTTTAACTTGGCAGGCTCAGTCCTCTCTACTATTCGCGACCTGCCTTTCCTTAGCCAATCTCTACTGGGCTCCGTTCCCCCATCCGAGCAGGCGGCCTTAACTGCATCAGACACAACCATAAGAGAAATTTCTGGAAAATTTGAAGTCGCTGATGGAACCGCCAGCACTGACAATTTCCAAATGCTAAGTCCAGTTTTTGATCTAACAGCGCGCGGCACAGCTGCCATGACTGGCAATGTAAGCATGGATGCTGAAATTAGCTTCAACAAAGCTATATCAGGAGGACTAACTGCAAAGGTTCAGGAACTTAAACCACTATCGGATAACGAAGGCCGCTTAATACTTCCACTCGCAATTAACGGGCAAGCGCCTGATATTAGGGTGACCCCTAAAATGTCGCGTATATTAGATGCAACTGTCGGGGGTGCCATAAAAGAAAAGGCCGGCAAGGCACTTGAAAAGTTGCTGGGCGGAAGTGACGGCAAGAAAAAGGGCCTGGGTGGTATTTTAGGCTTCTGATTTAGAATTATTGGCAAATTTTTCATCAGGCTCGATTTAGCAGTCTCGCGCCCTTACTCACCAAAAATCTGCCCCTTGTCCACACGGGGCCGCGTTGCTACCGTCCTAGCATATAGAAGTTAAGATCCGCGGCTAATAGGCTATGGCTAGCTTTGATTCGCGATCTCGCGTTGATTAAAGTGTAAATGATTCGCGTTCGCTTCTGCCATCCGCGCCTTACGTTTTTAGTATTGTTAGTTTTTATGCGCCGACTAGTAATTCAAGCTCTATCGCTTATCCTTTCTGCATTACCCACACTAGACTGCGCAAACGCCATATCGGTTGATGAATTTGACTCACCCCAGGCACTAGAAGCTAAGCCGCCGCAGGGAGTTCAATATTCCCTTGCCACTACCTCTGGACTAGGAGGAACACGCGCAATCGAAGCTTTTGCCGATCCATCTGGAAGTGCTTTTGCCCACCTTTTAACTATTATCGACTTTGGTTTTTTGTCGCATTCACAAGACAATGACATTCTTGGCTATCAGACCCTGTCCTGGGATGGAGACACTCAGGCAGCTGTATTGTCACGCTCGGGGCTCGGCACTTTCGATCTTTTGCAGGACAGCAGTAGCGCCTTTCGGTTTGAGATTATTTCCTTCGACTATCCGAATGGAAAATCAATAAACTTAGTGGTTTCAGTTTTTGACTCATTAGATACGAGCAAAGCATCTCAAGCTACGCTCGTACTGAATCAATCGATAAATACCCCACCCGGCAATCCCGCAATTTTCGACCTCCCCTTTAGCTTCCTGACACCAGCTCCTGGAGCGAGCGGCCTGGCCAACCTGCATCAAATTGGTGCCATAACACTGAGGATTGATGGAATGGACTCTCCAGCTGCGGATCTACAGATTGACTGGTTTGGCACTAACGGAATATGTCGCAATCCTCCCAATGCCCAAGGCAAGGTTATCGACGAGTGCGGCGTTTGTGCTGGCGATAACTCTAGCTGCGCAGACTGTAGTGGCGTTCCCAATGGCAATGCCACCTTAGATCGCTGCAATATTTGCAATGGCGACGGAATGTCCTGCCTTGGCTGCAACGAGGAAAATATTGCGCCACTGCTAGCCGCCATGGATGGCGGAGCAAAGAAAATTGAGAAGCGCATAAACTCCATGGTTAAGGTTTTGCTTAAGTATCAACCAAGCGCAAAGAATAAAACCTTTGCCACAAAAACCAACGCCGCAGCTCATAAACTTCAAGTCCGCAACTGGATCTTATCATGGACCATACCAGCCGACTCAGTGGTATGTAGCAACACAGCTTTTTGCAGTAGCGCAAGCAATGACCCATATTTACAGGAGTATCGTCAGCACAACGATGAACTTCTAGCACTAGCCAAATCAGTCCAGGCTAAACTTAAAAAGCTCGGGGTTAAAGCTATAAAAAGCGCTGCTGGCTATTACTCTCAAGCTGGGAAGATTCACAAGGAGAACTTGGACATGACCTATAAAGTTCCAACTGGTAAGTTCTCTTGCTCAGCACCCTAATAAATGGGTAGAAACGCTAAACTCCTAGAGCCTCCGATACCCTGTGTACCCAATCCCCACTCTGACGAGTGGCCACAACATCAGCGGCGCTCGCTAACATGAGGCATATGGTTCGGTTTTGCGTGGCTGCAATACTCCGTAGAATATCGAAGAACTGTCTCTCATCACGCCCGTACAAGCGCTCCAAGGCCAATCCCAATCGAGCCAAATGTGTTCCAGTAAGCCTACCGTCTACCGCTGCAGCAGCGTATATATCTATCGCGCTAAGAAGTGGCTTCGATGGATCCTGCTCCAGGCCAATAAGTATACGCAGGTAGCGACTACATTCATCCATCCGCGCGTCAAGCCGCGCCATGCGCTTTGGCTTGTCCTGTGCCTCAAATCCCATTTCGAATAATTCAACTAAATCTACCAGGACCTGCTTCACTGGCCCGACTCGATCGTATACATCTGTACTAACTAGAGTTCGCTGAAAAAGTCGCACTTCTGAAATCAATTCATAAGCGCCAACATCCGCTACAAAGGTAAGCATGTCTCTCACTAAGCCATAATCGCCACTCGGTCCCCAAGGCGATAAAGCCGCCTCTGTTAGCATGCGCCCCAATGCCTTATTCAAGGCATGCTGTATCCCCTGATCCAATTCAGCGCGCTGTTTCGCGTGCTCGCGCGGGTTGTGCTTAACAGGCCTGCAAAGCTCTGATAGTTCGGACTCCGTTAATGCAGAGCCACTTAAAACAATTCGAGAGTTGCCAAGCTGGGTCGTGCGTTCCAGTTGCCAAAAATGATGCCCGCAACGCATGTACAATCGTCGGTAGAACTCAGAGCCACATGGTAGCGTGCGCAAGAACTCTCGACCGTGAGACCTTTCAGCAAATGTCCGCAACTCTTCCCATTCTGCAGGGAAACGTTGTCTAATGCGCATGGTTTGCTCAGCAGCTACTTGCTGCACCTCGGCATTCTTGTCTCGTTTTAAGAATAAAAACTGCACTACCTGGGGATGCAGGCAACAAAATCCTCGCTCGAGGCGATGAACAATACCATCGACAAGCACTTGGATAGCCGCAGCACGCACCTCAAAATTTTGCTCTGCCCCACTTAAAATGTTCAAGAGCGCTTCTCGCACCGCTGGCACATCACTCACAGCAGCCAGCGCGCGCACTTGGGCCATGCGCACTTCAAAACTTAATGCACGCGTCGCCTGTGAATGGGGCTTTGGATCCACGGCTTGGCTCAAGGGAATATAAACAGCCGGATCACTGGCAATATAAGCCGCAATCGAGGAGGCCTCCTGACGTACAGCACTACGAGCATTCTCCGTAGAGGCGAAAACTATCGCGTCACGCACCTCCGAATAGAAGGAGGCACTCTCAAAGGGGCGCGCCTGACTGTTCACCAAACTGCGTAGAGCAGCAAGCGCAAATAACTTCACATCTAGTGGGCTCCGCTCATCTAAGTTGACGACCTCACAAAAAAGCTGCCTAACTAGGAGGGAATCCGCTAAAGTTGGGCGCAGAGACTGCAACGCACCCAATTGTAGACGTGAGTCAGCATTACATTTTGCCAAGTCCATCAATCTATCGAGTAAAGCTGTATCAGCAAGAATCTGCACACTGTCAAGCGTAGCCGCAATCTTGATCAGGGACTGCGCATGAGAATCCCTTTCGACTAATTGTGGGCAGGGGCTTTCAGGGTGAGAAACAGCTGAGGTGGAACTGGCATGAAACATCAGCTAAAGCAGTAGAAAACAACTAGACGCTGTCGGAAAATTACCTTGGACACCCTACTCTCACACTCTAAACACCCCGAGCTACCTAATCAAGCAAATGTCGACACTACGATGGTTCACTAACTCCAACCAGCCAGCCACACACCCAAATCAAGTACTTATACCGACGGCAAAAAAGCCTTGTGGCGCTCAGTTAGAGAAAAAAACGAGTCAGTAATCAGGAATGGACTAGCCGGTGGGCTTAAGAAATTGCGATTTTATCCCCACCCGATAGTTGGATCTTCATCTTCAAGAGAGCTGCGGCGTAAGTCTTACCCTGCGCATCTGTCTTAAGAGATAGAGTTCCCCCACCACCTAAGCTTTGATGAAGTAAAAAGTTTAGAGCACCAAGATTAGGCAGCTCGAATCGCTCTACTTTTCCTAAGCAAATGCCTCGGAAATGCTCTTTGACCTTTTCTGCTGTGACGTACTTCACTAATAATGGATAGTTAGCAGGGTTTAGCGCTATTAAGCCGACATTTGCAGTATCACCCTTGTCGCCGGAGCGCGCGTGCGCAATTTCCAGTAGTTGCACAGTTGTCATAATTCGATCCTTAAATAAAATCGAGCTTCGGTTGAACTAGCTCACGCGGGATTAGAGCTGGCCAGTAGGCCACGATTTGTTGTACGGCCGGGCGTCCTCCAGCAAAACCTGTAACTGATGGAGGCCCCGTTAGAACCAGCGGGGCAATCTCCTTAGTGAATCGCTCAACTGGCGCCTCTTCTTGAGCTCGCACCGCGACTCGCATAGTAACTTCTGGAATATCGGGGCTATCGATGTCGGTTAAAGGGCCCCAACAGGAGTTTAATCCGACGACTTCGGTAACGATCTCGTCAAACTCAAGTCCAAGGTCAGCCAAGCGGGTTCTTAGAATATTGGCGCCAGCCTTGGCCTTCTTGACCGCATCCGGCCAGGTATAAACAAGTGTGCCGGCTGCCTTAAAACCATAATCATAGCTTACTGAAACCTTCAAAAATGGAGTCTTCGGCCGCCCCTTTATTCCTGATACACGCACCCGGTTTGGGCCTTCTTGTTGCAGGGAAATTGTCGTGAAGTCTGCGATCACATCTGGGGTGATATAGGCATGTGGATCCCCCATTTCATACACCAGCTGTTCTTTCACAGTACGCAAGTCAACTCGACCACCAGTGCCTTCGTGTTTTGTAACCACAAAGGTGCCATCATCATAAGCTTCAATAATCGGGAAGCCTACCCGCGCCAAGTCGGGGATAGTCTGCCAATCAGCGGAACAATTTCCACCGGAGCATTGCGCTCCGCATTCAATGATATGACCAGCAATCGTGCCTGTGGCTAGCTTATCCCAGTCTTCAAAACTCCATCCAAATTCATGGATGAGCGGGGCCAGCGTTAGCCCGGTGTCGGTAACACGCCCAGTAATAATAATTTGCGCCCCCTGGCGCAAAGCCTCTACCATCGGCTGAGCACCAAAATAAACGTTAGCACTCTGGATGCGATTTTGGATTTTAGAAATAGGCGCACCACTATCCATGTCGTTCAGACTATGCCCCTTGGAGACAAAATCCCCAATCCGACCACAGATATCATCGCCGCTAACTACAGCTATTTTAAGTTTACCAGCAAGTCCAAGTTTCTCCGCCACAGCCCGCACAGCTCTGGCGCAAGCATGTGGATTAACGCCACCTGCATTTGCTAGAACCTTAATGTTCCGTTTCATTATTGTCGGCAGAATGCGCTCCATTAGCGGCACAAAGTCGCGCGCATACCCGGCATCTGGATTCTTAAGTTTCTGCTTCATCATGATGGACATGGTCACTTCTGCCAAATAATCCATCATCAAATAATCAATAGGTCCTTTCTCGACCTGATGCACAGGCGCTTCTAGCCAGTCACCCCAGAAACCTTGTCCCGCTGCCACTCGAACTGTCTTCATAAACGCCTATTGCAAGTAACTAAAGCATACACGAACGATCAGAGGCCCGTGTCCCGTAGGGCCATAACTGGAGTTATGGTTCTATAAAAACCCATTAGCCTTATTAGGTTTACTCCAGCTATATAGGCCCCACTTTGGCAAAACCTTTTACCACACCTTATGGCTTGGTACCATTTTTTGCCGCGCCTAGTATAGAGCCCACTCAAGCTTAGTTGGAATCACCTAGGTAGCTAGGGCGCTGCTCTGACTCTTCCCTTCAATGGTATCGCTGTAGGCGAAGACTGAAGCAAGTTGGGGGTTTTTCTTCGGCCAATCGGCCAGGCACCAATATAAACCCTGGGCGAGTGAGTTTTGACAAGAACTCACTCGCAATAGCAGAGCCAGGGCCATCTTAGCGAAGCCAAGTGGACCAGTAGAGCACAAAAACCCAGCTGACAAGTGGCAGCGCTACTTAGCGCGCCTAACAAGATGAAAGCCTATATTGATGGCCCTAAGGAAGGACTAGCAGTGATTTTGCGGTAATTCGGGCTTTGCCCCTCGGGGCTTAGGGTTTATCGTCCTTTCTAGACAGTCCTACTGGCGTCCACTCCCTAGGCGTGGAAATGGAGTTCCATTATTGTGCCCCGCATAGTAAACCTAAAACAACCTATGCCAGAAGATATTAGAGAAACATGGAAATCGCGTTGGTTCCAAGCCGTACGCGGCTTGCGATCGGCCGTTAACTTAACCGCGCCACCGGTTGTGCTTTTCACCGAGGGTGCCGATCCACGGGTTCAACAAGCAGCTAGCTTTCTGACTCAGAATGGAATAGCCCGCGTTCAGTTACTTGGACACAATCTTCCCTCAAGTTTAGCCTCGGATGCGCTCACCTTGATTGATCCAAACCGGATTGATGGTCTAGATGCTGCAGCTGCTGCGCTGTTCGAAAAACGCAAGCACAAGGGGATGCTGGAAGGAGAGGCGCGCGCGCTGTTCCGCTCTCCCCTTTATATAGGAGCGCATATTCTTGCCGCTGACGGGGCCGACGTAGCGGTATCAGGCGCCTGTCACACTACTGCTGATGTCATTCGAGCCGGCGTGCAAGTAATCGGCAAGGATGAACCAGAGGGAACCGTCTCATCATGCTTTGTTATGCTGACACCAAATGGGAGGGCCATTACGTTCGCTGATTGTGGAGTGGTACCTAAGCCATCTTCCGCTCAGCTCGCAGACATTGCGATCGCCTCGGCTGAATCTCATCGGCGTTTAATGGGAGAGCCCCCACTTGTAGCTTTCCTCTCATTTTCTACGCTAGGATCAGCAACCCATGAAAGTATTGATATTATCAAGGAAGCCATAGCGCTAACAAAGAAGCGTCGCCCGGAACTTGAAGTTGATGGGGAATTACAGTTTGACGCAGCATTTGTGCCCGAAGTTGCAGCACGCAAAGCCCCCAACAGCCGAGTAGCAGGTCGGGCGAATGTTTTTGTCTTCCCAGATTTAGCAGCAGGAAATATCGGATATAAGATCTGCGAGCGTGTTGGCGGTGCTATCGCTATAGGTCCGCTGCTGCAGGGGCTAGCGAAGCCTTGGATGGATTTATCACGTGGTTGTTCAGTCGAAGACATTACTTTGGTTGCAAGCTTAGGCTGCCTGGCCCGCAAGCCACGCAAGCCACTGAAATCACGCTAATTTTCATCAAGATCGACACTACCACTAGGTAAAGTAAACGTCGATTTATTCCGATACACATACAGTGGCACTTTGTAAGTTGGTCGCAATTGCAAGCAGTAGCTTCTTTCCGCCAGGCCTTAGCTGTACGTACTCGAACGTAGCGCTTAATTTTTCGGTTAGCATTTGTGAGAACAGACTTCACAACCCTCTCGACTCAAGGCGCTGAAGATGACCTTCGCCCGTGGCGCGTTGCTGGTGAGCATATACGTAAGCTCGAACGAATCTCTCCGTTGTTTACAACTCCCATTCGCGCATTGATGGTCGATGCAGGAGCGGGCCGAAGCACTACAAATTTAGCATCTCAGTATTTGGTGATGCGGCTGTTAAAATCCCCTACTTTCAAAGCTATCTTTTACTATTCAGCCATGACATTCCGGGCTGAACAAATTGCTAGCGCCGCCTACCTATCATCCTACGATCTTGTGCGCCTATATCAGCCCTTGGATCTAGCGGCATTACTAGCGATTGTCTTCACGTACCGCAAGGTAAAGGCGTTACTAAACAACGACCCCGGGCGCCTAGATCTAGCTGAGTTTTCTAAGATTACAACACGCATCGAGATCGCTGGACATCTTGGAACGGCAATTCCAAATTTGGGTTGTTCAAACTGCCTTTTGTCTTCAAGCTTGCCACTATTTTCGCACGCAATAATGTCTAGCTCCGATCTTGCACCATTGCGCGCGTATAAAAAGCACTTGGCGAGCAAGAAAAAATTGTTCGATTTGGAATATGAGCAGAAGCAGTGGGGAACAACTTGCCTACATGTTTCAGCCACGCTGCTGCAAAAACTTGGGTTTGGGGCCCAATATCCATCGTATTTTTTTGAGGATATGCAGCATTGCGTGGTCCCGTACCAATCTCAAGAACGCGACAAAACCGACCGCGATGGCGGTAAGAACTCCATGCTCTTCTCAATAATAGAATTGTGGATGAATACTCTTCTTGAAACTGGCCAGGCACCAACCACAACCATTCCTGGCGCCTACTATCCCCTGCAGAAGGACCTTTATCGCTTGCTTTACCACATTAACTCGATCACTGAAGCTGGCTCTAAGCATGATTGGCTGACTAAAGGACGGACTGACATTAGTCCACACACCACTCCTCAGTTGTACCAGGAAGTGCTATCTGACTTAATGCAAACGGAAGATGTCAGAAAGTTCATGTCCGAAAATCTACCAGAGGCGCTAGTTAACTCCATGAGCGATGAGGAATTGGCAGAAATCGCTCGTGGTCGAGTGGATGCTGACGAGCTATAATCGCGCATCTCTACGATTTGCAAACCCTTCCATCGTCTTCTCCAAAGCCGCACTCACAGTGAATCGGGGCTGGAAGTGCAGCAAGTTACGGGCAGCCGAGATATTGAAGTAATGGCTTGTGCTCATCTCTTCCACTAAAAACTTGGTCAAAAGCGGTTCAACCTTCCATGGCAAGGCATCACTAATAAGCTCTGAAAGTTGAGCCAAACATCTCGCAACTGGCACAGCTACGCGACGCTTAAGCGGCGGCAAGCCAGCACGGGCGACAAGCTCTGCAATCCAATCCCAAAGCAAAACTGGTTCGCCCTGAGAAACAAAGTATGCTCTACCGGCAGCCACGCTACTATCAGCGAGAGCAACAGCCGCGCAAATATGAGCCTCTACACAATCATCAATGAAGCACAAATCAACTTTATTCTTACCAGCCCCCACCTGCGGCAATCGGCCTGCCCTGGCTCGCTCAATAATTGTAGGGACCAAGTGATGATCGCCTGGGCCAAAAATAAGATGCGGCCGCAATGAAACGGTTCGGAACTCTGGGCCATTTGCCTTAAGTACCATGCGCTCAGCGATTGCCTTTGTTCGTGGATAATGCGCGCTGTAGTGCTTTGGATAGGGTTGGCTTTCGTCTATTCCCTCCAAATCCGCTCCATTCGCGATCACGCTGGGAGAACTGGTAAACACGAAACGCCGCACACCCGCTGCTTTCGCTACGCTCAGTAAATTCTGCGTCGCCACAACATTGGACAAATAAAATGCTTGGTAATCGCCCCACATGTCCACCTTCGCAGCGGTATGGAATACTACTTCAACCCCCTTTAACACTTGGTATAAGGCCGAAATATTAGAGGACAGGTCCATTCGTACAGAACGAACACCAAGTGCTGCCAAATCGGGATACTCACCACGAGATACTGAAACTGTTTCAATTTGATCTTGGCGCAAACGCTTGCAAAGAGCGTTACCAACAAAGCCACCGCCACCAGTAACTAACGCACTACGGAAATTAAGCCCCATCTATCTTTCCTGTGTTCACCCAATCACCTAGACGATCACGGAAGATCTTGGCATTGTGCCGCGCGTCCACAGGGAATGATGGATGAAAGTAAATTTTTTCAATTGCGGCAGTTAGGTCTGTGGACTTGGCTAGGTGCAGCAACTCCGATCTAAGTTCTTCTTTCTTATCGGCACTGCTGGGCCAGAACTGCGGGTGCGGCTCAACCACCAAAGCTGGAGCGAGTTCTGTGCCACGCTTTAAGGCGACCAAGGCGCTACGCCTAACTTTTTCATGCTGATTGAAGATTCGCTCAACTGGCTCGCTACAGTATACGCGCTCCCTACAAGCCACCATGTGCATCTTTCGGCCACAAAAGTACAGATTGCCATTTGGATCAAGATAGCCCACGTCCCCCATCCTGTGCCAAAGTTGCCCCTCATACATAATCTTGGAGGCCCGCGTAGCGTCAGAGCGGTTAAGGTAGCTACTTGCAACATTTGCTCCTGCAACCAGGATTTCCCCAATTTGCCCGGTCCCCAGGAATTGCACTATGTCTTCGCCACCACCTTTTACTTCATCGCTAACAATTGCTATCCGGATTTGCACTCCCGGCACAGCCTTGCCAACTATTGTTCCCTGTTCTCCCGATTTGGCCGGGAATGGCTGTGTGGACAGTATTTCCTCTGAAGAAATCAGAGTTACAGGCAAGGCTTCGGTTGCACCGTAAGGGGTGTAAGCCTCAGCAGCAGGTGCAATTTCTTTCACTCTCTGCAGCGTACTAACAGGAACAGCCGCACCTGCCATAAATATACGCCGCAATGACTGCAGCTGCGTCCTGGTGCGAACACAATATTCAGCAATCTTATGCCATAGCGTTGGAGAGCCAAAGGACACAGAAATTCCAATATCCTGTATTACCTTAACAATCTTCTCAGGATTCAAACTTAGCGGCTTAGCGGTATCCATCGGAGGGAATACCGAGCACACTCCGGCCGCTACTCCAAACAAGGAAAAGATCGGCAGTAAGGGTAGATCCTTTTGGGGAGATCCTAGTCCAAACACATTCTTAAAAATGCCTAATTGTGACTTAACCATTTCATGCGTGAATGGAACTCCCTTTGGAGCCCCGGTTCCACCGCTTGTAAACGCGACCAGAGCTGTTTCTGGTAGCGCAACAGGAGCTAGAGGTTGGGCGGAGTATTTCTTTAAAGTTGAAGTGCGCGCCGTACCTAGCGTAAGCCAGTCACTTACGCACACACTAAATTTTAGACCAGCAAATACGCTGGACTTTAAATAACGCAACAGGTGCGCCTTAGGTGAGCCAATAAAGGCTTGCGGGTTCGCATCAGCGATACAGCGCAATAAGTTCTCCCTACCCATGCCGGGGTCCAAAAATATTGGAATTCCACCCCGATCCATAACAGCATAACTCAGCGCTAAAAAATCCACTCCCGCTGGCACCAGCATTAGCACCCGATCACCACTGCGTAGCCCCAGATCTGCCAAACCACGTGCATACTTATGGACCAGGTTAACAAGTTCCCGATAGTTGAAATGCGTATAGCGCACTGTATCCGGGAAAAATTGCGGCTCGATCACCGCGTCCTGCGAAGGCTGAGCGGTGGCCCACTCCCGCACAGCAGAAACAAATGGATTTTGCGAGGGAGTCTCACCTAACTTGCTCCGATCTACCGGCACAGGACTCAAGAGGAAGGTCCGAATTGTTTCGATACATTGCTGCGGAGCATCCTCAAGCACCAGGTGGGAAGCGTCCGGAATTTCTCTAATAGATGCTTGTGGGAAATGCTGAGCGACCTTGTTCAGCATCTCTCTATGGAAGCAAGGGTCTTGGAGCCCCCAAACAATTTGCACTGGCACATGGCCCAGCTGTGGCAGTTTGTCAGCCATCAAAATCATTTCTGAATAACTAGGATGCGAGCTGTCAAATGGAATATCAGCTACGAAATCCCATAAAGCTGTGCGTCGCTTAGCTCCATGATATGGGAAATAATATCCCTCCTTTATTTGACGTGGCAGCTTTCTTGCCACACCCCAATTTGTGGTCAGCTTTATAAAACGCTTACTGGATTTGGTAATCCACTTTCCAATTACCGGAGTGGCTGCCGTTTTAATTACCAACGGTAAACTTTCGGTTTCAGTTAGTGTTGTGTTTAAATACACCAGCTTCTCGATCATCCCGACATTTCGCACGGCGAAGCCAGTTCCAATCGGGCCGCCCCAGTCATGCATAACTAGGGAGCAACGTTCGATGCCCAGTTGCCGCAACAGCTCGGCTAAATGCCCGACTCGGTCAATCGCACGAAAATGCGCATCCTGAGGATGATCAGATAGCCCACAACCAATATGGTCTGGAGCTATTACGCGGAAGTACTGCCTTAACTCACGAATTAGGTTGCGGTAGTAAAAGCACCAGGTTGGGTTGCCATGCAATAGAACTACAACTGGGCCGCGCCCCTCGTCGAGGTAATGCATTTTGTGCCCCGCAACTTGCGCGAAGTGAGATTCGAAGGGAAGAAGTTGCGCTAGGGAGAACTTGGATGGCATGCGTAGCCGAAAGATAAGCTACCACTCAAGACAAAGAAAAATTGAATTCAGTCCGCTTCCAAAGGCTGTCAATAGCACTTTATCGCCCTTGGACATTCCCTTCTCCTGCGCGCCGATAGTAAGCGCTGCAGGCAAGGCCACCGAAACCATATTTCCAAACGTGCGGTAGATTGTGAACTCTTTCTCGATATCTAGCCCCATCTCCTCATAGAAAGCAGAGTTAACCTGCTTGCCAACTTGATGGCAATAAATGTGATCAACGTCATCCTTGCTCCAGCCAAAAAGCACGCTGGTATCTTTCCACATGCGCGCTCCTACCTTGGCTGCCGATGCAATCAACTTGGACGACTCCGTATACATGATCGGATTAATGTCGCCACTCTGATGGAAATAGTAGTCTCCGTTTCCATTACATAGGTCGTTGAATTGTGTTGCTGAACGTGCGGTTCCGCCTAACAGGCGCGGCTTACCGGAACAAATGGAATCATGGCAAAGCACGAAGGCGACAGCCCCACATCCAAGCGTAAAGGTCGGCAAGAGTTTTATTAAGTCGTCGCGATTAATATCGGGATGCTTCTCCATATGCGCGACGCTGTGATCGAGCATGCGGGAAACATTTTCACCAGCCACCACCAAGCCGGCCTTGAGGACTCCTGACTCAATTAAATTGGCAAGAAATAACAAGCCATTACTAAACCCAATACAAGCATTTGTTATATCCAGAGCCATGCAATGCTCCGGTAGCCCCAGATTGCGATGCACCAAGGTGGCTGTAGCCGGTTCAAAGTAATCGCGAGACACTGAACAGTTGAATACAGCGCCTATATGCGATGGATCAAAGCTAAGCTGACCAAGAGCAGACTGTGCCGCCTGTGTCGAAGCGCTACTAGGACTGACGTCAGAGTTCCAAAAATATCTAGTCTTAACACCACTCAATTTTTCGAGCGTCCCAAATGGGATACCAAGACGCTTATAGAGAAAGGATACACGGTCTTCGAGTGCTGCCGAACTAAGTTCGATCGGTGGCTTGTTGAAAGCCATCGCGTCGATACAAACATGGTTGAACTTAAATGACATCATGTACGGCAGTAACACTCCTCGGCGATGTGCTTTTATAAGGCGCCGGAATCTTAGCCTATTTTAATGCCCTTCGGCTAGTCCAAGTGGAAGCGCCGCCTTGGTGCCAAAGGGGATCTCTCGGTCACATTTTTTCTCAATAATCTTAGATAGTTGCAAGACTAAGCCGGGAACTCCCAATTGCCTCAGCTCTTACCACGCCCGTAGCGCTGCACCAGCTCACGCATCTTGCTTTCCTGTGCACTCATACTACGTGCAATTTGGAACTGGGCGCGGGCCCGATCAAGATTGTGCCCCTCTCGGTGCACTCTAAAGTAGGTGTCACCATTTAGATAGTCGGTCAAAAAGCGCACTCCAAGCGTAATAGCCAAGGCACGCGGAGCAATCGCGAAAAGCTCAACCTCCTCTCGCGTGACAAAAGTGTAGGTAGCCTCTAGATAGCCTTTTACAAGCGCCTCAAAGTACTCCATCGACATATGCACTTTCGATAAGTCGCGCTCGTCTTCCGCTGCTGGAACTGCGGTGCTTCTAACCAGATCCCCGAAATCGTAAAGTATGGTGCCTGGCATGCATGTATCCAAGTCGACGATGCAGGCTGCCTGCTTGGTAGCCGAATCGAACAATACGTTATTGAACTTTGGATCAGCATGCGTAAGACGCAGAGGAATCTTGCCGGCGCGTAGCGAATCGATCAAAGTGCATGCCAGCACACGCTGTGTCTCCGCAAAGTCGATTTCCTCGCGTACGCTTGCAATGCGACCTGCCTTATTCTGCTTTATTGCCGCATCAAAATCCTCGTAACGGTACCGCGAGTCCTGAAACCGTAAGATAGGCTCCTTAATCCGCGCTATATCAATATCTCGCAACAATGCCACAAAGCGCCCAAGCGCTCTCGCAGCCTGAAATGCATGAACAGAGTCAGGACAGACATCAAAGTTTTCCATCCCCTCTACGAACACATATGTACGCCAGTAGCCGTGCTGGGCATCATGTAAGAAACTGCCTCGACTTCGAGTTGGCACAAGCTGCAATGTGCGTTCTCCAGGCTCGCCCTTTCCCTGCGCGAAGGCTTTTGCAAGATGTTCTGTAACCAGGGCAATGTTAGCCATCAACAGCTCTACATCACGAAAGACATCATGATTGATTCGCTGGTGAATAAAGCGCTTCTCAACCCCATCCTCACGCCACACACTGCGGTAAGTCTGGTTAATGTGCCCAGATTTGAATGGCTCAAGACCACAAAGCTGCCCCTTTATGGCAAAGCCCTGTATGATTTGTTCAAGTTCCTTAAAATTTCCTGTTTTCATATCAGCTCCCGCGCGAGCCCTCGAAATATCACAATTTTATACTGACAAATCAACAAGATATAAATTTAGATCTGGCCTAAACCCCAAACCTCCCCCAATACTGGCTGGACAATCTCTGGCCTAGCGGTTCTGGGGATTTTAATTTTTAGCTGGGCCATAAGAGTGAAGACCTGGAGGGTCAACTTGCTGTAGTAGAGACCCTCGCCGCTTTAGGTAGTTCTAGGCAGCTATGGAATTTGCTCTTAGTTTTGGATTGGGGGTTATATATGGATCAATATTTGGTTTTAACCACGACTACCGATCAGCCACTTGCTAATAGCGCGTGTGCCCTCCTTGAAGAGGCCGGCATTCCGTTGATGCTAGAGCATGTTGAGCTATCCCGTGGCGCACGTAGAGCATGCGGATATCGATTGCTTGTTCCGCAGCGCTACTCGCATAAAGCTCAACGTCTAGTTTTCAAGGCTTCCTCGGCACACCTTGAATCACTGATGTTGGAGCAATAGCGCGACTCGAGCAAAATCATTTGGCGCACTATGTCCCCTGTCGCTCAGACAATTGCCCTTCTAGTTTGCTCAAACATTTTCATGACTTTTGCGTGGTATGCGCACCTTCGCAACCTGGCAGACTCACCTTGGTTTATAGCAGCACTAGTGAGTTGGGGGGTGGCGCTATTTGAATACTTACTCCAGGTGCCAGCAAATCGAATCGGGTACTCCCAGCTAAGTCTGGCTCAACTAAAAATCCTGCAAGAGGTAATTACGCTCGCAGTATTTGTGCCTTTTTCAATTACCTATATGAAGCAAGAGGTGCGCCTGGATTTTGTATGGGCAGGACTATGCTTACTAGGCGCTGTATTCTTCATGTTCCGCGGTAACGGTCCCAGCTAGAATATTGACTGTATCGAGAAGTAGAGCTTCTGCCATGGCTTCGAACTGTCGGCACTTTAAGTTCAGAGGTAAAGTCTGGCTCTACAATGGGGCGGCCGCCTGGCACTTCATAACTCTACCTCAGCAGACCTCCAACGATATTCGAAAGTTTGTGCGTGGCGACTGCTCAGCCTGGGGATCAATCAAAGTTGTTGCCAAGGTGGCTAAGCATTCGTGGCACACTTCAATTTTTCCAGATCGCAAGCTAGCGGCATATCTATTGCCTCTAAAAAAAGAGGTGCGCAAGACGCTGGGCGTGTCGGCTAACGATCAAGTTCTTATCAGCTTGCAAATCAAGCGCGACATCAATTTCGACGCTATCACAGCTGATCGACCAAGAGGCCCAAGAAAAAAACAACGCTAGCAATGCCATTACGAGTAAAGAAGGCCTGATCGATGCGCGAAAAGTCATCGGGGCTTATCAGAAAATGTTGCGAAGCGAGTACCACGCTAAATCCCGCTAACATGGCGAAATATACAACCCCTAGGCCAGCCACAACACCAAACCAGCCAAAACACAGCAATGCCAACACGTGTAAAAGCCTAGCGATCCATAGCGCAGTCACTACTCCGCAGCAGGATGGCAGTGAATGCAATTTATGGGCACGATCGAAATCGACATCCTGGCACGAATAGAGGATATCGAAGCCCCCAACCCATAACAAAACACCCAACATTAGTGGTATTGGTAGCATTTCAATTGTACCGACCAAGGCATACCAAACACCTCCCGGGGCCATGGCCAGAGCTAGCCCTAGAACGAAATGTGAGCCAGCGGTAAAGCGCTTAGTCCAAGAATAAAATAGTAGCGTCGCAAGCACCAACGGCGAGGCGATTAGACAATGCTGCCCAAGGCCAGCTGAGCTTAAGATAAAAACAGCTGAACTAATTATCAGCAACGCCGCTACACTTCGGACTGACACTTCACCACTTGGAATCTCGCGACTCCTAGTGCGTGGGTTTAGCGCATCGATGTGGCGATCCACAATCCGATTAAAGCACATAGCGGCAGTACGCGCAGAAACTACAGCGCATACGATCAAGATCCATTGAGCAGCGACCACTCGATAATGCACCGATACATAGACAGCCATACTCAAAGCGAATGGCAAAGCAAAGATTGAGTGCGAGAACTTTACAACTCGGCCCCATAGCTGCATCTGCTCTCTAACATTAACTACATTCATACAGCTAGGTCAGCAATTGCTGCTCTCCACGCAAACCGCTGCGACGTCGGAACTCCATTCCCAACTGACTTAGCGCTTGAGCGCTCTCTGCTGCAGTTTCAATGGAGCTAGGTCCGACGCTTAGAACTACCTCATCGGCACCAAATGACAAATTAAGAACGCCCCCGAAGGCCTCGGCGCCAAGTGTGCGCTCGCTGAGGCAGTTTACATTATCGAGGAAAAGGCGAGATATAATATAGGCACGTAAGCGTGCCTCACTGACTGGCATAGAGATTCTACGGCTAGGAAGATACTCAATAGCAAAGTTAAGAAAGCTAGGATACTCATCCTGTAACGTACGGATTGTATTGAGGTGGCAAAGCCGCTCCTCCCAACTCTCTCGCGCGTTTAGCGACATCATTCCAGAAAGACCGACGCCACTACCCATCACGCTACGCATGCTATCGAGCCAAACAGGCAATGGAATAGTCGAGCGCCGACGTTTAAGCCCTCGCTCGGTCAACATACCAGCACCGTAGGAGGTCACGCATGCCAGGCCCTTGGTAGCCAAACGACGCACTACCGCGGAAAGAGACAAGCCAGACTTATCTGCTAGTTGTAGCAACTGTGGAATGGTAAATCCTTCAATAAACAGGGGCCCAGACTGGGATAGTCGATCTAATAAGCCCTCATACCATTCCAAATTGGAGAGCTGAGTTGGCAAAATAAGCACATCTCGAATATCTCTCTGGCGCGCAGATTTAACTGCCTCCACAGCATCTTCCAAATCCCGGCCTTCATGGGGGTCGAGAAAAAGCACTTCGCGCAATGCACGCGTGGGATGCAACTTACGTCGACATAAATCGGCAACCATACCAGCATCTGCTAAGCTTGCCTGCCGGCAAATCCTCACGGCATCATGAATTCCAAGCCGCTCGCCGTCCAGCACGGCATCTAGCACCTCAGAAAGTGGACGCTCACGGATTAATCCGTAGGAACGGCGCTCGAAGAGTGTCCTTGTAGCGCTGCGATATTGCGCCTTAGGGAGCAAACGGTGCCGCGCCACGCGCTCAAAGAAGACATTTAGTCCCTCAAGTGTAGCAGCGGATAAGTAATACTGATAATTCTGCGACCAGAACTTATGACATTGTTCAATACTCAACCCAAACTTGGGTGCCATGTCGCGCACCAGCGGCTCGACTGCTGCACAGCCACGCTGCAGCTGATCGCGCAATTGCTCCAATTGCCTTAAGCTTAAGACACCTGGACGCACTGCCCAAACCAAAAAGACAACTGGTTTTGCAACCACAGAATCCCAAACCGCGACCAAGTCCTCTTGCACCGGCAAAACAGATCGAGACGGTAACTGCGAATGCTCTAGTATGAGCGCTCCCTCCTTGGGACCCATACTAGAAAGCACAATCGGCTCGTTAACACGCACCATACGTGGGCTACATTTCCAGCGTTCCTTCAGTAGCACCTGCAATAAATGCCTAGAGGCTCCAGCTCCCTCATAGACGTAGACGGTCTCTAAATATTGGGGGCTTTGATGAGCGCATAGATACAGTGCCTGCGATGAACACTGGCACGCTAAACCATAATCCAAGCCAACGTAGCCACCGTGCGCGGCAAAATCTGTTACTGGGATCAGCGAAACATCTACGCTTCCTTCCTGTAACAACCTCGCATTCTCCGTCGGAGAACATTCCCCATACTCGACAAAGTCCAGCTCTTGGAGAATCTTGTAGATACTGGTTCCAAGATATGTGGCATTGGAGAGGCGAATCTTGCTGCGGCGCAGTCTACGTGTAGGCACAGAGCTCAAGCCTCAGGGAATAGCTGGGCTGGGAGTGGCGGCACTTCCACTGGCTCACGGCTCGAGGCCTGTGCCAGGCTTCGCTGCAGACGCTCCAAATGTTCTATGCGCATAACGCGCGCGGAAAAATCATCCACAGCACCAAAGCCAAGATCATTCGCCCCACATAGACGCGCTAATGGGACGGCATCTAAAGAGAAGTAGCGGGTAGATGCATTACGGTAAGGAATGTGTGGCAATGCTAACGAGCCTACCGCCAAAAGCCGCAATAGTTGGTAGTCACGTGCTCCCTTTATATGGGCTGGTTCAGGCCGCCTTGTCTTGGTCTCATAGCTAGGCACCCATAACTCGATCGCCTGATCCAATGACAACTCATGTAAGCGGAACAACTCGCGCGCCAAAGATGCGGATGATTTGAATGCCGCCAAGTTAGTAAAAACGCTGGCAGCCATGCCGCGCTCGGCGTATGCGCGCACTAGTGCAGGTTGAGCACCGGGGGCATACGGGTCGACCTGTTGCGTGCGTAACTCCGCTACAATTGGGGCGAGAAAATTCTTGGTAGTTGGTCCCTTCTCCAAACGTACTCGCGAGGCAAGTAACAAACTTACAAAATCTTCGCCTCTTAAGAAGTTGATCTGATGGCCAGGGCAAGCCGCTGCGATTTCCGGTAAAAGCGCCCCCTCAATCTGCCCTTCCTTGTCGCCACCAGCGTCTACCACAACACTCAATCGTGGATAAGGAACACTTTGGAGCTTAGAAGTCGATAGCTCTACAATATCAGTGTGCGAATGACGTTTAAGCCACTCAGCAACAGGCAAGACAAGTAGCGGTTGTGGCTCTCGAACCTGAACCGGACGGCAATATTCAACCAGCTTCATTAGCACTGGCAAAGGGGCGCTAGAATATAGTGACTCTATATCTTGCGTTGACAGCGGCACCCGCTCGATAAGACGCTCGCCAATTCTTGCTAGCCCGTAGCGTCCCAGATTCTTACGCGCAAATGGAGACAACTCGCGCGTGCCTGCGCCAATTACGCCTTCCACGGGCAGCTTCATTCCACCAAATATACCAAGGCGCGCAAGTTTGCCCATTAAGCAACCTCAGTGGCGAATTTAGGTTGCCCTACAACCGCCGCACGCCCAATATCTGCGCTCAGATCCTCCTTCCATCTCTTTACCAGGGAATTTGGTATTCCCATTTGATCGAGGATTTTCATCACCATCATATCAACCAGCTCATCTATCGACGCTGGCTGATGGTAAAACCCGGGCATAGCTGGAACAAGCGCCGCCCCGGCGCGCGACAAAGTAAGCATATTCTCTAAATGAATCGTAGAAAGTGGCGTCTCACGAGGAACAACTACGAGCTTTCTACGCTCCTTAAGAGTTACATCAGCGGCTCGGTGCACAAGATTATCACAAATTCCGTGTGCAACGGCCGCCATCGTGCCAGTCGTGCAGGGCACTATTACCATGCCCTCGAAAAGCATGGAGCCAGAAGCAATACGGGCCCCGATATCACGTGGGTTATAGAAGACTACATTGTCGCGGTCGACTCCACACAAGCGCTGCATATTAAGGGAAGCGTAGGAAAGGGACTTATTTTCCTCTTCCCTTAAGACCCGTAGTCCGGCCTCAGATATTACAACGTGTAGCTCCGGCAGGATGGTTGAACAAATCTCCAACAAGCGCAAAGCGTAGCGCATCCCGCTAGCGCCGGTGATGCCAAATATCCATGCTCCATGTGCGGTACGGCTTGCGTCGTTCATGTCACACTCTCTGCAGGCCAGAGCATACACTAATTCAATTTTCTAACACAAAGGATTGGCATATAGAGCGAGTTAATCCCATTTAAGCCACTCTCCCATAGTCCCAGATAGCGACTAGGCGTAAGTACTCGATGCCACGAGGGTATCCGCTGCCTCTAAGAAGACCAGCCTACTGAAAAGACACAGACAACTTGACTGAACTCATTTAGTAGGACCAGGCGCTAATCAAAAGGGCCATGGCACTAATGCAGTCTACGGCGAAGCAACCCAACTACTCACCCTGGGAGAATCCACCAGAAGACGGAAAGCGCCCCTGGTTTCCACCATGATGTCGGTTGCGATTATTGTGGCGATGTCGCTTACGTCCGCCACGATGGAATGACCCATCTCCACCACTATTACGGCCGCCAATGTGGGCACCCTGTCCCTGCGCATCCGGCTGGGTATGAGAGGTAAGAGGTGTGTACTGATTCTCCTCATCTGGCAAGCGAATATGCTTCGGTTGCGGCTCCCGCCACAGGTCATCTTCGTACTCAAATTCGACTATAGACGCTACATGATCGAAGGGGATTAGAGTGCGTTTTCTCTCCATGCGGTGCCATTCCTTCCCAGTCACTTGTATTCCACGCAGGAATGTCAGACCTTCGATAGTCACTAGCTCCGCTTCAATTAGCGCCAAACCATGATGTGAAGACTTTGTGAAGACCATCACCACTGAGGCGAGCGTGATCGGGGCCTTCTTTACGGCACTTACTTTCTTAGACATATAGCTCCATTTATTCGTGCACGGCACTCTAACACTTTTTAAATATCAAACACAGCCCAGGGCTCACAAATAAACCCAGCTTCATTCATTTTTGACAAAAAATGGATGAAGCTGGGCGAGCGAGATCTTGGTGTAGCCAAGTCGAGCCGCAGAAGACGAGTAAACCCTAAGCCCCGAGGATCAAATGCCGATTTACCTCAAAATCACTGCTATTCTTTCCTTAGGGCCATCAATATAGGCTTTCAATTTGTTACGCACGCTAAGTAGTGCCGCCACCTGTCGGCGGGGTTTGTGTGCTCTACTGGTCCACTTGGCTTCGCCAAGATGGCCCTGTTATTGCGAGTGAGTTTTTGTCAAAGCTCACTCGCGCAGGGTTTATAGGAGTGCTCAATACGATGCAGTAAATTACTTCGCTTCGCTCAACACACGATCCCGTCAAGGACACCTGAGACATTCTTATTGCGACGCCTTATGCTGGAATCTTCGATTCGCAGCATGATGCTACCCAAGCTGGGCAACGTAGAGATAGGCCACACCACCTGTGAGCTCTTCGCAAGCAACAATCTTGAAGCCTGCTGCTCGCAGAAAAACGCAGAACTGCTCCCCACACGGAAAAACTCCCGCAGTCTTTGGAAGGTAAGAGTATGCAGCTCGGTTTCCTGTCAGCAATCCACCAATTAGAGGCATACAATGGCGACTATAGAACCGATACAATAGGCCAAACAACTTGCCACGTGGTTGCCCAAATTCCAATATAAGCAATTGCCCACCTGGTTTTAGCACCCGCCCCATCTCCCGCAGGCCCGTGCCCAAGTCCTCAAGATTGCGCACCCCAAAGGCAACCGTTAGTACATCGAAAAATCTATCAGGGAAAGACAATTTCAAGGCATCTCCCTGCACGAATGAAAGCTTGTCCCTACCAGCACGTTTGCGCCCTGCGCTCATCATGGGCCGACAAAAATCAACTCCAATTACTCGCCCAATCTTCCGGCGCAATAGCATTAGTAGATCACCGGTACCGGTACAAACATCTAACGCAATACCCTGCGCTAGAGTTGGCACATAGTGGAACAAGCGCCGCCTCCAAAGGTAGTGCGTGCCCATACTGAGCACTGAATTAGTAATGTCGTAGCGTTCAGCAATTGACCCGAACATGACCCGCACTTCAGGACCTACGACACGTGGAATTGAAACTTCAGCTTTAGTCATCGCTCAGCTTTCTATCGCTTTGGAAGCCAAAAGTCTAACTAGAAGCTGTTTCAAAAATAGCTTCTATTCGCGCCAAGGATGGCGCGGCAAACGCTGAAGGCTTTTGTAGCGAGGCCCTCTTGATTAGCATGGGCATTCTTACTTCTTCAACCCCACCTAATGCGACATATGCTTGCCTCAAGTTGTATGCTAAACTCTTCGCTTCAATATGCATGACCACCAGCCAACAATAATAGCTTCCAGCCCAAGCGGTGCTACCACGCCCACCGGTCTGCAAAATCGAAACACTCTGCAATTAAAGAATGGCGAGTTAAAACTCCCGGTTTATCTGCCCGATGCCACCCACGGCTTTGTAAAAGGCGGGCTGGACACTAATGACTTACATGCAGCTGGCATTCACGCACTAATGATGAACGCCTTCTGCTTAATGGAAAAGCCAGGCACAAACGTAATCCGTGCTGTGGGCGGCTTGCACAAACTGTTAGCATGGGATGGTCCAATCATCACTGATTCTGGCGGATTTCAGACTTACTCAATCATTCGACAGAACAAGAAATTTGGGACAGTAACAGACAGCGAAATTGTATTTAGACCAGCTGGCGACGGGGAAAAGGTCATTCTGTCGCCTGAAAAAGTTATTCAAAAGCAGTTTCGCTTAGGTTCGGATGTAATGTTCTGTCTGGATGAATGCACCCACGCCAGCGACGACATTTCAGTACAAGAGCGCTCGGTCAAGCGCACTGTGGAATGGGCACGCCGCAGTCGCGCTGAATACGACCGTTTATTAGCAGAAAAGGAGATTCCAGCGCATGAGCGCCCGCTCCTTTTCGCCATTGTTCAAGGAGGCAATTCTCACGCTCTACGAAAAGCTTGCGCTGAGGCACTAATTGAGATCGGTTTTGATGGTTATGGTTTTGGCGGCTGGCCTCTCGACGAGAAAAAGAACTTACTTGTCGACGTACTACAATACGTGCGCTCGCTCATACCTGCGCAGTTCCCCTTACACGCACTAGGGATTGGGCATCCACACAGCGTTACACGTTGCGCTGATATGAATTACGGCATCTTTGACTGCGCTATGCCGACCAAAGACGCTCGTAACGGGCGTTTGTATGTAAGCAACGTAGCTAAGCCCAGCGCAGCAGATTTAAACGACGAGCGCTGGTTTAGTTTTGTCTACATTGACAACGAACGCTACCGTAGCTTGGATGAACCACTTTCTCCAAACTGCACCGGCATGTGCTGCAAACAATACAGCGCAGCAGCACTACACTACTTGCACGCTGCCAAGTCTGACTTGTATGCACGCATGGCCACGATACACAACTTGCGTTTTATGGCGGACCTGGCAGGTATTCTTCAAACGACTTGGCGCGATAAGCGCTAGCTATGTTTGTTGGCAAGTTTCAAAACCAGAAAATGCTCATCTGGACTAAACTCTTCACTTAAGGGCAGCCCCCTCAGAGTAGCATACTGCCTTAGCTCTTCGATGTACCGAAGCCCTACACTCCTCTCACTTTTCCCAAGGCTAGCGCGCGGCAGAGAAATAATTATGTGGTCTACATTCAGTTTCTCAAGCCATGGCAAGACAGAGCCCGCTTCACGATTCTCAAGGCAGTGATACATTTTTAAGAAGAACGCCACATCGGCCGATTCCTGGGGTGGATCGACTAGCACGTCTCGAAAGATGGCTTTGGCATTCAGCTTGTCGAGCTCAAAATAGCTTCTCAGGAGCTCAACAAAGTCAGCATTTATATCGTAGGCAAAGTACTTTGTCTTAGCTGGATCCAATCCCATCCAGCGAAAGCCAAAGGGGTGAAAAGCAGCTGCCAAATCTAGAATGCTTGCAGGTACACCCGTAATTTTCCAAAGTTTTTGATAGGTCTGCTCCAGTTCCCCTAGACGCTCCGCGGTTGAAGCGTGCGTAGCGAGGATCTCACGGCAGGCCTTCTCGATCAGCACAGAATCTCCAGATTCACTAACCTCAAGCAGCAATTTCTTTAGCTTGGCGCTACGCTGTTTCTCTAAGTAAAGAGCCGCCACGCGATGTAGTTTCTCTCGGACACGCCCTTCCAATTCAGCCTTGGTCCCCGCGCGCCTAGCCTCTTTCCTAACTATATCGAGAATAGTTGCCTTGCAGAGTTGCTTATATTTCGCCGACTGAGCAATTTTGTCACTCAGCTCTATGAGCTGAGAATCACTCAGAGCTGGATTACTATCTTGCTTCCAGGCCTGTTTCATCAGCTATTTATGAATGAGGTAAACCATTTCATTCTGGAAACAAAAGCTTTCAGTCTCCCACGCATATGGTTTCACTATTTCTTCGAAATGTTCAGAGTATGTACTTAGCATACCTTTATTCTTGCCGCCCAAACTCTTAATTGGCCAGGACACAATAATATCTCTTACTGGCAATTGCTGCAGCAGCCTTACACCGGCTTCGCGATCGATTTGCTCTAAAGTAGGTATGGCTTTCAGCAAAAAGGCCACGTCCCCCGCCTGATCAGGAACGGTAGTTGATAGATCGCGTACTTGGGCCTTTCCATTCACCTTGGCCAGTCTGAAAAATTCATTTAAAAGCTCGACAACATCAGCGTAGATATCAAAACAGAGATATTCAGTGTCTGCAGGTAGGCCCATCCACGGCAGCGCCAAAGGATTCAAGCCACATGCAAGGTCAAGCACACGTTGAACGGGCTGGCGCAGACGCGGAATGATCGTGTCATAAAACTGGGGCAAGATTTCTAGTCGCTCAGCGGTAGATGCATGCCGCTGCATGACCTTAGCGCATGCGCCTTCAAATCCTTTTAAATCCCCTGACTCTGCCGCACTCCGCAAAAGCTCTAGCGCTTTGTCGAACTTGTTTGAACCAACAAAAAAGGCTCCGCCAATCTGATGCAACTTATCCCTGACACGCCCCTCAATCTCCTTCCTGGGGATGCTCTTAGCTAAATTCGCACGAACAAGAGACTCGATAAGACTACTGTCGATGTCCTTATACTTGCGACTCTCGAGTATCTTTGCGACTGTCGCTGCTAGGAATATATCTTCTTCAGCCATGGCCAAGCCGCCTACGTTCTCACTGGAACCTAATTACTCAAGGGCTTCCCCGCACTCACAGGCGAATGGGGCCGTAGATGGAACTTTCAGAGATTCTAAAAACTCTTTACGTAATGAGGTATCTGTCTCATAGCACCCCAGAAACACGGAGCTAAGTGTCTCTGAATTATGTTGCTCTACCCCGCGCATCATCATGCAAAGGTGTGCCGCTTGCACCACACAGGCCACACCTTTTGGCTGTAGAAGGTCCATCAGTGCCTGAGCGATCTCAGCGGTAAGACGTTCTTGTACCTGCAGGCGACGAGAATAGGTCTCAACTATTCGAGCCACTTTTGAAAGGCCAAGAATACGACCATCTGCGATATAGGAAACATGTACACGACCAAAGAATGGAAGAATATGGTGCTCGCACAGAGAAAAGAAACGGATATCGCGCACGCTAACGGCCCCGCGATACTTTTCCTTAAATATCGCACCGTTAACAACATCGGCCGGGATGACTCGATAGCCACTAACCAGGTCCAGCATGCTCTTGGCAGCACGTTGAGGAGTTCGAATAAGCCCCTCTCGTTGGGGATCTTCGCCAATAACTTCAATTAGCTGCCTCCACAGCTGCTCTATTTTTGCTTGCCTTTCTTGCGACATCTAAATCACCTTTAGGGGCCCCAGTTTCTCAGAACTCCCGCGCCCAGGTCAAATTAGACAAATCGGACATCCTCCATGGCGCACCATAGCCATAGCTCATCAATTGTGAGATGAGTTTCATGTATGTGGAACTACATTTTTAGAGTAACGCGTCGAATTTGCCCAACACTTCCTTATATGTTGGGGCCCGCGGTTCTGGGTCTACAAAGTGATTTTTTTCAACTTCCAATTACAATTCGCGCTTTACTTTATTTTTGGACAATATTCCTAAGCTGGGCTCTCGCCCGTCCCTTAGCCTTTCTCGTGCTGAGAAAAAAACAGGAGCAATACACGAGTAGTATTAAAAACAGCGCGTTACCATTTTTTGCATTCATCTCACTAACGCTTATTGGCATGGCGCTGTTGACTCTGCTGCGCACTCTTGTTCCGGAAGAAATATTTCTAGTTATTTTTGCACTTATTGGACTCAGCGCTTTACGGGACGCGTTTGCTCAACGCCAAAACTATAATTTAGCTGCCCTTTTCGCCCTACTGGCAGCGACTTGTGCCGGCACCGCCAGCTTGGGAGTCATTGGGCAAAGTCTGCACTGGCAATATGTAGCATTTGGGCTGGGTATCGGCAGCTTGTCTACCGCCTTCTTCATCTCAGAGTGTGGAGGCGAGGCAAGCGCTCAGAACAAGCGCACACTGCAGCTACTGCTTTTTGCGGGGCCAACTTTCGTTGCGGCCCTCGCCTATCTGAGACAACTACCTCCCACTTACCTAGCTACATTTTTGTTGCTGCCATTGGCAGCAAAAGTAAATCTATGGATAAAGAACCGCACTGCTCGGGAGCTTGAACCATTGCTACCTACCGCTACGGCTGGGCTTACTTTGCTCTTCTTGCTAATTGTCGCTGCTCTACGCTACATGCATTAGCGCTGCCGGCAACGGCCAAAGCTAGCTATAACCCTAGCAACACTGCGGCGATCCATGGAAACGCAACTGTTACATCGCTCTGAATTATCTGGAAATAGCTCGCTGTAGACAGCTTATCCCAGGTGATTTTCTCCTTACCACCAGCTCCAGAGTAGGATCCATATGACATTGGCGAGGAGCCAATTTCAACAAAACCCGCCCAATCACGCACCTTATGAATCTTAAGATCATGCTTTATCGAGGGCACAACGCAAATTGGAAAATCTCCAGCAATGCCGCCACCAAGCTGCAAGAAGGCAACAGGGCTTTTAGCAGAAGTCTTTAGATACCAATCATACATGAGGTGAAAATATTCGAGCCCGGACTTCATGATAGAACCGTCTACAACAACGTCGCCCTTACGCTTATGTGAGCCGCGGTAGGTATAGCTCGCAAATATATTGCCCATAGTGGAGTCCTCAAATCCGGGAATTACTATGGGGATATCCTTTTGATAAGCTGCATACGCCCAGCAGTCATTGGGATTAGCGCCGCTGTCAGGCTTAATAAGCTTCTCAGCAAATAGGCGCCGGAAATACTCGTGTGGGAAGTAGCGCTCGCCCTTCTTTTCTGCGGACTTCCACATCTTAAGCAGATGCGGCTCCATTATACGCACGCTCTCATCTTCAGGAAGAAAAGTGTCCGTAATACGCCGCAAGCCGGCATCTCTTAGCTCGGCCTCCTGGGCCGGGGTTAGCTCTGTATAGCGGGGAATGTAAGAGTAGTGGGAGTGCGCGACATAGCGATAATAGGACTCTTCATGATTTGCACCAGTCGCCGCGATAAGATGAATTTTATTCTGCCGAATTAGCTCGGCCAGCATCACTCCTACCTGGAACGAGCTTAGGGCACCCGCGATCGTACAAACAATTTTGCCGCCGCGCCCTAGATGGTCTCGCAGCCATAGCGCCGCCTCCATGGTGGCTCCGCCATTGCAGTGGTTAAGAGTCCTTTCAGCGAATGCAGTGATAGTGTCGTGTCTGTTGGCGATAGACTTGGGGAGAGTTTCGCGACCTGGAGAGCGAACGGTGCCTTTCGAAATGAAGGAACGAAGTTGGGGGCTGAGCTTATTTAGGACTGATTTTTTCATTTTATACCCTTGTTGACCAATTGCCCCCCTTCCTTTAGCACAGCTGAGGAAAGAGTGGAAACTTCTTTAGGGGTGCTAGGCTATCCAGTTCGGCTTTGTCCAGGCTCCACTAACATGCGATTCATCGGCGTCGACACTATCAAACGCTCACTAAGGATAGCATTGGCGTCCTGGCAATCGAACCTTCCCGGGGGTGTGGATTACACAGGAGTCGCGTTTGAGGCGAAATGATTTACTAGCCGTGGGAGTGATAGTCAGCTGCTAATTCGGCAAAAATTGGGCAGCAGTGTTTGCGGTATATATTTCAGCTTGCAGTGGTGCATTGAGCCGGAAACAAACTTCAACAGGCGCAGCATCCTTAAACGCAACCGCGGCCTCGCGGGATGGAAATGCCCACGATTTAATCCCCTTTTCACCAGCGGCTATTTGAACACAGAAGTCCGAGGCCCCTACCTCTCCGGCTCTGTCAACAAGACGGCCGCCGTGCTGGGCTGCGATTGGCGCAGCAATATCTACTAGCGATCTACCCATGCCTGGACTATTCATATGTCCCCCCTTCTCACAATTCACGACTCATAACAATTCCAAGAGCTCGAACGCCAAAGGGAGCATCGGTCACATTTCAAGAAGTTAGCCAATCATCAGTTCCATCAGTATACAGGACGCTACATGTGAGGGCCATTCAAAACTCACTTGCCTGTTAGGGGCGAGGCGTCCACCAATGATCCATGGGCGATAGTCAATATAACCGCCGAGCCCTGAACCACGCCCCTGTCAACGGTCGGGAGTGCGTGCCTCCCAGTTACTCCATTATATGTGAGACTAATATTATCTATTCTCCACTGCACTCGTTTGTCCGCAAGTTGCGCCATAAAATTTACGGCGTCGTAGCCAGCGGCAGCATAGTCGTATGGCTGATATTTAAATTTAGCAAAAAATTTCTGCGCAAAGGCTACCGATTCGAACAGTGGAAACAGTCCGAACGCCCGCTCATATCTCTTTGGCGAAGCTCCAAAATCATAGGCCTCTTTCAGAGTATGAGTCATGAGAACAATCGGTTCTGTATGGCTACGCTCAAACTCTCTCAGGAGCAAATCTACACCAGCATAGCTAAGAACTACGAACACCATGTCGGGCCTTCTCTGCGATATACGAAGAGCCGCTAATTTAATTTCATCTTGGAAACCCTGGTATGTAACCGTACTTTCGAGTACCACGTTAACGCCTCGCTCCTTTGCCACCTGACGCACTAGTTCGGCATGCAAAGTACCGTACGGCACATTTACAAAGACTAAGGCTAGACTCGAGATATGTTGGCTAAGTATAAATTTATCAATTGCCTTTCTCTCAGATATCAAGCTCATCCCGTTTGAGAAGATCCACGCATTCTTACGGGCGCTCGGGCTGAGCACCTCGACCGGATTTGTGGGAGTAATGAAAGGAATTTTATACTGCCTAGCGAGAGGATATGCCGTCTCCGCCAAGAAATCCCAAGTGCCACCTATAATTCCATCTACCTTATCTATCGTGGCTAACTTGATGAAGGAACTAGCAACCCTCGCTGGGGCTGTGCCATCATCCTCGACCACCAGTTGTGCCTGCCTGCCACTGGCTTGAATTTCTTCGATTGCAAGACGCGCCCCATCTAGCCAATTTTGCCCATTCAATGCAGCGTCCCCTGTAAGGCTCACGATGGCCCCTAGCTTAATTGGCCGAGGACTCAAGTCATCCGCTAGTAGAGATAGAGGCTTAACTACAGCCAAAGCACAGACAAATCCAATAACGGCCAATCGAAACCATGATAAACGATGCATCGCCATTCAACTTAATCCCACCCCACAAACACACTCGCTTCTATTTGAGCGATCGCTGATAGCCTACCTTGAATAGCAGTAATAGCTGAAGAATAGAAGCTTACGTAGCCAAAGCGAATGCTGGTGTTGAAATAGCAAAGGCCACGAATCGCTCTAATTAAGACCGGCGCGCTAAGCGTAGATTTGCATTGGCTCTTACAACAGAAAAGAAAATAGCAACCTATTGAGGCAAGTACTCCTCCCTTAGCGGTATTATTGCTGATGGAGACAACTGCCCATCTCGAGACGTTTTTCCATCAGTACTGCCTGCCCCTTCGGCGTAGCAACAAGCTTAACTTGCTTGAAACCAGCGCTTTCGTAACAACGGATCGCTCTATAATTATCGGGGGCAGGATCGGCAATTAATTTTCCAATCTCCGCGCGGGTTAGCAGCCAGTCAGAAAAGCATCTCACCATCTCTACCCCTAGCCCCTGCCCTAGCAAGTCAACATCCCCAATAAACTGGTCCACGCCAAAAGTAGTTTCTGGCTCACCGACCCACCATCCGTTTCCAACCTTCACTGCGCAATAACTCTGGACATAACCAAACTTCTGCCCACTGCGAGACACTGTGTAAGCAGACTGCCAATAGGAGTTTATCTTCTGTCTATACTTAAGGGTTACATCTTCTAGAGATATTGGGCCTCCCCAGTGAGTCATCACATGTGAGGTATTGAGCCACTTATGGAGAAGCGCGAAATCAACTTCACGCAGCGGTTCAAATGTCAAATTTCCTAGAAGCATAAGTCAAAATACTACTGGCTAGATAGCATTATGAAAGAGCAGGCTGCTTAACTAAATCACACCACTGGCCCCGACTCGTAAATGGGCCGCGCGCACTAGTTTTGAGCTCCTTTCTGACGAGGCCAAGTCAGAGCTACAACAACTCTATCCCATGCCGCGCACAGACCGCAGAGATCTCTGCAATTTCGGCAGCTGAAGGCGGACCAGGAGGGGGCGTGTCTGGCTTTCCAACCTCGCGAAAAAAATTGACCATTTGGTTGTTTACCACAACAAGCATGACTGCAGGCTCACTTGATGCGTTCTGATAGTTATGAGCAGCCCCTGAAGGCACATCGATACTTCCTCCGGCTCGTAATTTTGTAAACTTTGGGCCTGACCCGTCAAAACCTCCGAAAGTGACTTCGCCTTTGAGTATGTAAAAAATCTCCGGCGATTCATGCCGATGAGGCGGAGTGCCCGCTCCGGGTGGGACAGTAATTTCTATTAGCGCAATCCCTGATTCGGGTAAAACACTCAGGAATCGCAAGCGATCTCGAATAACCCAAAGCGTTTGCGGATCATCAAATTTACGATTACTTACACTCATCGAGATTCCCCCATCATTCTGATATTTACTCTATCTTTGTTTCCGTCTTCAAGGGCAAAGGCGTAACGGCAACTCGCCATTTCATCAGGCTTTTCCTAGCAGCGACTCCGGGGCTAAAGAAGTGCATATTTACAGGGAGGCTTTCCTTCTCCCTATAAATTGCACCACTGACGCCAAGCCACTATGAAAGCTCCCCTCATTAACTTCTCTCTCACATTCTTTTAGCAGCAGTATCTCGTAGTTTGAAAATTCCTTCTCGATTTTAGCTTTGCTCATCAACATATCGACATCTTTTGGCCCTCCAGTTGCGCGTGCCAACTGAGCTTCGGAGTAGGACTCCAAAAGCACAATTCCGCCTGGTCGCAAGCTGCGCTCAAGGCGAGGATATAAAACTTTGCGAAGATCGGATGGCAAATGAGCGAAAATTGATATCACTGAGCTATAACATTCAGGAGCTGGCTCAAAGGTGGCGAGATCAGAAACCACTGTACTAATTTTAACGCCTTTAGCCTTGGCTAGGTTTTGCGCCTTAGCAAGTCCAACTTCAGAACCATCAACGCCCGTTACTTCTAATCCCAATGAGGCAAGAAAAACAGCGTTGCGCCCTTCTCCTTCAGCGATAGAAAGTACCGGGCCGCTTAGTGCCTTGGCATTCTGTAAAAGAAAGCTATTTGGCTCAGTGCCATAAATGTACTCATCTGACGCGTAGCGCTCATTCCACATAAAATAGCAACAAAAAGGGCGCCATGCTTGCACCGGCGTCACTTCAATTAACTAGAATATTAACATCCGAGCAAATCGCTCCCCACCAATGACAATAACAGTAAGGGTTCCCAAGAGTGACCAAGGCTACAAGCAATTGAACAGCCATGCAGACAAGATTAGCCATTACAACGCGTCTGCATAAGAACGCAGTAAACGAGGTGCCTAAGTGCTTTGCAGCTTCTGCGCGCAATAGATAGCGAAGCACCAAGACGTCAAGAAGCCCGATTATGCCCCATCCAACAGTAATTAAAGCCCAAGTATCCAAACCATAGCCAATGCCAGTATTAGGCGGACATACAAAACGACCAATAATTGGAAGCCTTTCAGAGAGTTTCCAGTACCACCACGAAGCATTCCCAGCAAGGAATAATAAGGATAAAAAATTCGGAATTGCGATTAGCAAATTGGATGCTATCAATAAAAGTGCGCGCAAAATCCATTTTGCAGGGGGCACCCTACCAACTTTGGTAACCCACAATGAATAGGCAATAGTTAAAGCGATCCAGACAGCAATTGATACAAAATACGCTGAGCGCGAGACTTCGAGGTCAATACTAATAGCCAGGGCAGTATCAGGCAGCACTATCGATAATAGAAGGAAGAAAAGCCCTGCACCGATAAGCCTCATCGCCTATCGCCCTAGAGCATGACAGCGCGCCATAACAGCATGAATTTATTCTACCACATAGAGGATTAGTACAAAAAACTCCCTCAAGGTAGCCTTAATTGTCGAGCCGCTTCAAGGTGTTCAGCGACCAATAGGTGTCCGGTGTTTGGACTACCAGGTGACTTCGGTGATGAACCCTCCCCTCCTTCACGATCTCCCAACAAATCCTTCGCCCGCGAGATATGTTTAGACTGCTTGCTTAAGGCATAGTTTGCTCATCTTTCCGCTTTTACTGAAGAATCAGAGCTACCTTGCGCCAATCGGTTCCCATTAGCTGATGGTGCATTAAAATCAAGCGTGGTAGCTGAAGGGTTTGTAGCCAACAAGAGTGTCGAGTCATTCGTAGATGCGCAGAGACGTGATAGCATTATCACAATGGAACACCTTGACGCTCTCTCCGTAAGATTGGGAGGCGGTCGGTGGATCTGTTACCAATAGAAGCGCTTTGGATCATATGACTTTGGGCAACGCGATACTGCTGACCTTTTGCCCGTATTTGCCGCAGTTGCTGATGGCGCAAAGGGCGTGGCGTCGATTTGGTGGAAGTAGTTCGCAGCTGTTACAGATTCTCCGAGCAGCGTCACCTAACCTTAAATTCCTCTCCAACATCGACGAACGCAATCACTATAAGCAATTTCAACCTCCTTTGCTTTGCGCTCTATGCAGCTAAGCAAATTAGCGTAGATGTATGCGATCGATTCGCTGATGCATTTGTCTAGCGGGTCACCAGTTAAAAGACATCGCCGCATGGATTCTCCCCCAAGCTCACTATTGCAGAAGCTTATTAGCGTCTCACTAGTTGGGCGCGCTTCTTGGCAACGATTAACGCAGGTACTGACAGCCAGTATTTGTTGATTAGTTAATGACGTGTCGGAATCAGATTGCGCAAAAACTAACGTCGTACCTAAAAGTACTGCAACAGCGTTGCTAGCAAAAATGTTTCTGAAGGTCATATGAATATCTCCCAGTGCTAAATCTACAGACTAAGTTATGTTCGCTCCCACTGACCGTGCAACATACACGTTGTAAGTACTAAATCGAACTTCATGCTTGGCATGGTTCCATAGGGAGCTACTGGACAAAATTACTTCCAAGTTAGATAGTTTTTAGAATTGGTTAGCGTCTACTCAGGATCCGCTTTAGACCCGCATGATATGATATTGTGGGTGGTTATGGCCTTCGAATATTGAGGCATCGTGTAGTGCCGTGTCGTATATAGTGAGGCATATCGGCCCCGGGCTAAAGCCACCTCTGCGAGTTACTCTCTAGCTGCAAGCCGACATAACTAATTATGTGAAGACCAAACAGCGCGCGGGCTGCAAATCTCCATTACTACAAGCTTTCCTCGCTCTCACTTTTGGCCTGGCCTGTTGGACAACTATCCTGCTTGCGCTTGTATGGGGCCCTACATTACTCGCCGTTTTTCAAAGATGGTGGCGGGGCTGCTCATGCCCCACTCGCTTAGAATGGCCAGAGTTCTGGAACACAGATTGTCATGGTTGGTGCGGCGATGGTCCAATTACAAATTTTTGGAATATCCTTCAGCTGTATATAGACGGAGCTTTCGGTGCCGTTATATTGGCAGTAGGGGTCGCACTCGCAACGGCTGGGCTCACCCAACGAAAGCGATCACCAAGATTGGCGCACTTCTTATTGTCATTGCCCTTGGCGATACTACTGCTCAAGCTCGCGGCCAGATTCTTCATGTCTAACTATACCATGCGCTAAAGTTGACCATCATCATATCAAACAGGACAATGATTCACCTGAGAGCGCTGAAAATGCCTGGGTCATATTAACCATTCGCTTTCCCCCCGTGGCAACGAAGGATTAATAATACTCACCTTCTAATGTGACAAACACTCTCTTGCAAGCTTCATGTAAGGTCAGAAGTACTCGGGGTCCATAACAAGCATGCCAAGTGCGAGTCCAACGCCTACTTGACGGGCCCCTATGCTAGCGAAGCATACAAATTATTTGCTACGCACACCGAGTACGGTTAAATCTATAGGGGGATACAAACGGCTTCCGGTACCGGCCGATCTGCAAAGCCCGACAAGATTATCGAGGCTTTCATAATCTTGTGACGAGTTTTTGGATCGGAAACTTCTTCGCCGTTGCGCATCCAATCAAAAATGCACTGCGTAAGAGCATCGTTACACAACTTATCTCCCTGCGCCTCGGCTTGACCGACAGCGTCATCCAATCCGCATCCGAGCACCGACAGAGAGGGCGCAGCGCTTAGCGCGCAGTTCTTTACAGCGTCACGCTGCTCTTTAGCAAGCGGACGTGACGACATCTCGTAGTTGCAGCTAATGAAACATAGATATGTCTCGCACTGCCCGCCAGGCTCTGAACCAGTCAGGGCCAAGGCATGCGGAACAATTACTAGAAAAATAATTAGGAATGACAGTAGGTTAGTACAAACGCAGGTTACACGACGGGCGCTATTATTCATTTTTAAGCTCCTAAACCTGCCCACAATTTATGTTATTAATGTCTCCAACTAAGTGGGAGCATTTTTATTGAAATTTATTACCCTACTTGGCATGAGCAGATTTAGGTGCCACCAATGCACGCTAAACGCTATTGCCACGCGCACTTAAGCGCATCAGCCCAGAATTACCCACCCAAGATTTTGCAGAGCTTTACTGCCCCTTGGCGCTAAGCATCTTCGTTATGGACAACGCTCGCTCCGGACGCATCAATGCCAAGATCTGCCCAATACGCTTCTCCGGCATACGCTCAAGCAAAGACAACGCAATAGTCACATCTAACTGCTCAATCAAGGCAGCTGCCTCTGGTGGATTCATTGAGCCATACACGTTCGCAAGCTGATCAAGCTGGGCACTCTTTTTCTTTTCGTTCTTATCGCGCTCTGAACTTAGTCGATCGCTGAGTTCCTTTAATTGAGTTAGACGCAGAGCCATTTCACGTTCACGCCGATCTAAATCTGTTTGCCGCTGATCTAACTTTTCCGAGCGATCCTCAAGCTCCGCGCGCCGTGCATCCAGAGAAGTAAGCACTTTAACCTCTTCACGCGTTAGGCCTTGAGCTGTCTGCGGATTGAACACTGCTCGCGCAACTGGCGCCTCCTGCACTTCTGGCTTCATCGTTGCCTCTGCCAATGATAGCTGTCCAATTCCCATAGCTTCCATTGCACTCATCGAGACACGAGCGATTGCGAAGACTATTACAAAAACGAAGGCTGCGTATTGACCTCGCGTTACTGGCAAGGGCGTGGCAGAGATGTCAGGAATCTCGCTAGTCATGGTCTCGCGCGTAACCGAGCGGCGCTCGCCAGCGTCATCACGCTTCATAGCTGCCGATATACTTGCAGCGATTGCTTTGGCATCTATGCCAGACGCCGTTGCACCTTTTGGGGCCGCCCCTTTTTCGACTTTCATCTTAGCCATGGCTTTTTGCAGATCACGATATAGCTCAGCTGCCTGCTCGCGCGTCATCCCCTTTTTCTTCTGAGTTGTCATGGCTTATCCTCCAAAATCCTCTCTCTCTAATCTGCCCGCATGGTATTGCCCTTCTGTGTGGCAATTTCATCCAAGAATTTAGCTTCCTCGTAATTAACCCGCTCCATATACTCGCGTTGACGGCGGTCCTTAAGAGTCTCCAGAGATCTTACCTCCTTAGACGCTTCGATATATTGCGCCAACGCTTCACTGGATTCCGCTTCGTATTTCTTTAGCAGCTCCTTTTGTCTCTCAATCTCGAGATCTAACCTCTTCACGTACATAGCGCTAAGCATGTATGCTTCAACTCCAAGGACGTTATCCTCTGGCACCAAACGACGTCCCCTCTCACTCTCAAGATGCTGTAAACGCATTTGAGCTTCATGCTCTCGACCACGACACTCGAGCAGTATCCGCAGCTTCTCGTCACGCGTAGCACGTCGGAATCGCAGGACCTGTTCTAGGCGGAAGCGGAACTTTTTCATGTCTTAGTTCCCTTCTTAGCAGGTTGGGTCTCAGCGGCCTGCTGAGCTGGAGCCAATACTTGAATTAACTGTTGCCAACTATCTTGCAGCGGCACTTTGTGATCGGCGCTCTGTTTCAAGAAAGCGTTTAATTTGTCAATCAATTGCACCGCTCTATCAACTCGCGGATTCTGTCCAGGCTTGTAGGCGCCGATTGTGATTAGATCTTCGGCTTCCCTATAGGTAGCCAGCACATCACGTGCCTGTGCCGCTAAACCGAGCAACTCCTTAGGCACAATGTCACTCATAACACGGGACACACTTTCTAGAATTTCTATGGCTGGGAAATGGCCGCGTCCAGCTAGGCGCCGACTCAGCACTATGTGTCCGTCTAAGATACCACGAGTAGCATCGGCAATCGGCTCGTTCATGTCGTCGCCCTCTACCAGTACCGTATACAGTCCAGTAATCGAACCAACGCCCGAACTAGTACCAGCTCGTTCCAGCAAACGCGGCAACATCGCAAACACCGAGGGCGTATAGCCACGCGTGCTGGGTGGCTCGCCAATGGCCAATCCAATTTCGCGCTGTGCCATCGCAAGACGCGTGACAGAGTCTAACATTAATACAACGCGCTTACCCTTATCACGGAAATATTCCGCAATGGCTGTCGCCAAAAAGGCGGCTCGAATTCTGAGCAGTGCAGACTCATTACCAGTCGCCACTACCACCACGGAACGGGCAAGACCTTCCGGGCCTAGGTCACGCTCGATAAACTCGCGCACTTCGCGACCACGCTCTCCAACCAGGCCGATCACGTTTACATCGCTATTGGAATGGCGCGCAATCATGCCGAGCAGCGTTGACTTACCAACACCGGAACCGGCCATAATACCCACGCGCTGACCACAGCCCACCGTGAGCATAGAGTTAATCGATCGCACCCCAATATCGAAACACTCAGAAATACGGGTACGTGTAATCGGGCTAGGCGGTGTGCGATAAAGCGGTACAGTATCTCCACCGACTGGAGGCGCATGGTTATCAATTGGGTTACCAAGACCATCGATTACTCGCCCTAGAAGCGAATCCGAGACAAGCACATCCGACTCTGTATCGGTGGCAACAATCGTGGCACCTGGGGAAATTCCTTGCAGCTCCGAGAATGGCATCAGAAGAATTTTATCTTTCCGGAACCCAACTACCTGCGCAGGAATGCGCTGCAAACCGGAAAAAATTGTAACGTGCGCACCCATTGGGACGAAAGGTCCACTACCTTCAACTACAAGGCCTGTTACGTCCGTAACTACCCCGCGCAGCTCGAACAAGCTGGTCAGCTTAACAGCCGCGCGCGCTTGTTCAAACGATGCGATCATACCTTACTCTTCAATACATTATCGCGAATTCTTTCCCAGGCCGAATCAAGTTGGAAATCTACTTGCCCAGCTGAAGTCTCCACAATGCAACCAGTTTTAATTGACTCGTCCGACTCGAAGTCCCAACTTCCGTCAAATTCCTTTAACTGCTTGGCCACACCTACAACCTGAATAAACTCATAGTCCTGCGGGCTAACGCGCACCTTACGAATCACTGCGCCACCAGCATGACCCAAGGCATCCGAGATTACTTTCTGGATATACTCTGGATTAATTTCAACAGCGTACCCTACAACCTTCTCTGAAATTGCTAACGACAGCTCCAACGCCGAAGTTTCAATCTCACCCAAATGCCCCTTAAGCTGTTGCCCCATATCCTGAAAAAGGGCCACTAGTCGATCCTGCATAAGCTTGATTTGCTCGGTAAAGCCTGCCTCTGCCTCGGCCTTCCCAGCCGCATGTCCCTCAGCTTTTGCGGCTTCCTTGATGGCAGCGATCTCTTCGTCCGTCAGGCGCTGACCTGGAGCCTCTTCCTCTTTCTCCTGGCGCGCTACCTCGATACTCAAGTGCTCTGGCAAGTGCCAACGCTTTCCTTCACCCTGACCAGCGAACCCGCCATAATCGGCGAACATCGGATCAACTGTGTGGGAGGTAGAAGCAACCGCCTCTACCTCCATCGGCACAAATTCCTGGCTCTCGGCAGCTTCGCCTATAATCTCCCAGCTTTGATCCTTATAGGGAGTAGGAACAAAGTCGGTCTGACTTGTAGATTGAGCGCTATTCTCGCTTGTGCCCACCTTACCTCCTCATCTCAACTTATAGTCGACCGTCATTCAACCAGTAGCGAATCAACAGAGCCGCCTGTTGCGGATTCTCCTTAACTAGACGTGAATTCTCCGACATGAGCTCCTCAAGCTGTTCAATATCAATTGCTGGCTCATAGGCCGGTATAGCCACCTTGGAGCGCTCAGTTTCAAGTTCCTTCTCTAGTTCCTGAATACCAGTTGGCAACAGGCGTGATAGATCAACTTCAGCCTCAGTTGGGGTGATCAAGAACCTGACTAACGGACGCACAATTACAAAGAAGAACAAGAATAAGAAAATGAGCGGACCAGCTCGGTATATTACGTTGAATATTAGATCCTGAGTTTCCTTCTTATTCATTTCTTCGACAAAATTATCCTCGCTCACGTGGAAAGGAATATTCTCCACTGTCACCGCGTCACCACGCGCAGCGTCGTAACCAACTGCACTTTTCACAACTGATTCGATCTGGGCCATGGTTTGCGGCTCAAGTGGCTTGTAGGTACCGACAGTCTGAGCCAGTGTTTCCCCGGCTGCAGGCGCAGCAGCCCCAGAGGCAGCGGCCGGCTTTTCATAAGTGCCGTCGACTAACACTGCCACAGACAGCTTGATTAACTTACCGCGTGGGGACGAAACTTTACTTACAGCCCTTGAGACTTCATAATTCTTGACTGCCTCACGCCGTGAACTGCGATCTTCAACCTTGGCACCACCGGATGGCGCTAACAAATTCGGATCATTGGAAAGATTTGAGACTACTCCCGGCACACCGCCTCGCGCTGCCTCACTGGCCCCTTCTTCTATGCTGCGCTCACTACGCACCACCTGACTACCCGGGTCATATGATTCTTCTTCACGCTCAGTCTGCGAGAAATCAAGGTCTGCGCTTACGCGGGCGATAACCTTACCTGGCCCCATAACTTTCGCCAGCATTTCTTCAATGTGCTTAACATAGCCACGCTCTAGTTCATGCTGATACTGCAAGCGGGTAGCTTCGACATTCATGCTTTCTGGCCCCTCCTCCTTTTCATTTAGGAGGTTGCCATACACATCGATTATGGAAACGTTCTCGGGCTTAAGGCCTTCTACACTGCCTGCCACTAAATTTGTGATTCCCTTGATTTGCTTCTTCTCAAGTTGAGTGCCAGGTCTAAGTTTGAGAAGAACAGAAGCAGTGGGTACCGATCCATTCTTGGAGAAGACAGTTTTCTCTGGTTGTGTGATATGAACACGCGCGCTGGTAATTCCCTGCACAGCGCCTATTGTCCTTTCAAGCTCACCCTGTATCGCTCTTTGAAACTTAATTTTCTCCTGGAATGTGGTTGTACCAAGATTTGCAGCGTCAAAAATCTCCAATCCTACCACGCCGCCCTTTGGAATTCCCTCGGAGGCCAACGATATGCGCAGTTCATGCACCATATCAGGAGGAGATATCGCGATAGTGTCGCCATCTCCGCGCACTTCGTACTTTACTTTCTGACTCTTAAGCTGCTCTACCACTGCCGAAGCATCAGCTGGCTCAAGATCAGAGTATAAAATTGCGTAATCGGGCTGATTTGCCCATTTCGAAACATAGATGATTCCCGACACACAGCCGGCCACCAATAGCGGAAATACGATTTTCTGCACCAAAGGCAGCTTCATGTAGCCGCCAAAAAGTTGCGAGAAAATAGCAGAAGGGTCCAACGATGTTGCCACGAAATCCTCCTAGTTCTTCAGTCTGCTATACCTGTGTTCGAATGACTTCTTCGTAAGCGCGAATAATTTTGCTGCGGATAGTAGTCATCAACTGAAATGCGATATCGGCTTTTTCTAGAGCTATCATTGCCCCGTGGGTGGTCACGCCATCCTTACCCAAGACCATTCCTTCAATTTGATTATTGGCCTCGTTCTGCATGCGATTGGCTTCCTTCAGCGCATCGGTAAACATTTGCGAGAAGCTATTCTTCCCGTCGGAATTTATCGCCGGGGCCTCCTGAGACTGAAGCGGCTTCTTAATCGGAGCTATCGATTGCAATCCGAGTTTTATTCCATCAATACTCATAAGCCAAAATCCTCACCTAGTACTTGACCGAAATTTGCGCTGCATCCTGCGCCATACGACGTGTTGTCTCTAATGTCGTAACGTTGGCCTGATACAAGCGACTAGCTGACATCAAATCAGTCATAGCAGTAACAACATTGATATTTGGATAGGCTACGAAGCCTTCTTTGTCGGCATCGGGATGACCTGGCTGATAGACGCGCTTTGGCTCACTCTGATCGGCCACTACTCCGGCCACGGCTGGCTTGGCAAGCGACATGCGATCAAGAACATTTTTGAAATCATGCGGCATTTCAATCGCTGACTGAACTACATCCTTGCGACGATATGGACCTCCCTCTGGGGTACGCGTAGTTTCCGCGTTGGCAATATTTGAAGCTAGTACGTTAACACGAAGACGAGTCGCGCTAAGAGCGGAAGCAATTACCTCTGTCACATCGAAATTACCCATACGCCTCCTTAGTCTAGCGACTTGCCTCTGTTATCATGCGACGCAATACACCCATTTGCTTACGCAAGAGATTCGTTACATTCGTGTACTGGCCGCTGTTGTAGGCCAACTTGCCCATTTGGATATCGATATCAACGTTGTTTCCATCAGGCTTAGTAACGCCTGAGAGGTCGCCGATCGTATGAGCGGTCATGCTGCCACTACCATCCATGTGCTTAGAGTTTGTTTTCAACATCGTGTTGTCGCTCTGGTCGAACGCACGCGTAAGCTCGTTTTCGAATGAAACATCGACCGCGCGATACATTGGCGTTTCAGCGTTGGCGATATTGCTGGAGATGGCCTCGTGTCTTCGCCATTGCAAATCAAGCGCCTTCTCCAAACCGGGAGTAGTACGCTCCAGTATTTTGCTCAAAAGATCCGTCATCCGTGACGCAGCCTCAAAGAAAAAACCAATTCCTCTTAACCTGTTGCAAGGGTCATGCTCAGCGCCCTCGCATTTTTCTCTCATCATTTCGCTATGTTAAGCGCTTGACTAGGCCTGCTTCTCCGCCCCTGGTGTCAGCTATCTGACACCCAGCGCCAGCCTATTCGCACTTATATTCATGCAACTTGTTACGCAGCGTACGAATACTGATTCCAAGCATTTTCGCTGCCAGGGTCCTATTATTATCTGTTGAACGTAGCGTTTCTAAAATCAGGGCCTTCTCCATATCTGACACTGTGGTGCCAGAACGGATCACCAAGGAGTCTGAACCAGAGGTAGTGGCAACCTGATCATGCGTGACTTCAGCAGCTTCGCTTTCAACAATTAATGATTGGCGCAGGCTACCATGCCCAAGCATAAAATCATTCGCTTTCGGGACCGCGCCAGCTGATAGAATCGCTGCTCGCTCGACTGCATTTTGCAACTCACGTACATTTCCTGGCCACGAATATTGTTCCAGGGCGGCTAGCACTTCAGCTGGGATGGTTGGGGCTTTATCTCCCAGATACTGTCGCATAAAGTGCTCAACCAACAACTTGATGTCTGACTTACGCTGCCGCAAAGACGGAAGGGTAATCGGAATCACATTTAGGCGATAGAATAGATCAGGGCGGAACTTGTTCTCTTTCGCCATCTGTTCAAGGTTACGATTGGTAGTCGCTAGCACTCTTACATCGATTGAGATTGGGCTGGACCCACCAACTCTATCAACCTCCCGCTCCTGCAAAACTCTCAATAGCTTGGCTTGTAGCGCCAAATCCATTTCGGAAATTTCATCCAGCAAGATCGTGCCACCCTGAGCCAACTCAAACTTTCCGACTTTGCGTTGCTGAGCTCCAGTAAACGCTCCCTTTTCGTGACCAAACAATTCACTCTCTAGCAAAGTTTCGGGAAGCGCGGCACAATTAACCGCTACAAAGGGTTGCTGCGCACGCTGACTAGACATGTGGATTAAGCGCGCGATTAGCTCTTTGCCGGTACCGGACTCGCCCTGGATCAGCACTGTGGCGTCACTCTTAGCAACAGCTTCTGCCACTTCCAAAATTTTAATCATGATTGGGTCACTTGTGACGATTGGACGACCCTTTGCTGTGCGCCTGCCACGCGCGCGATAGAGCCGGCTTTCTGGGCTCATAACTCGCTCAACAATGCGCTCCAGATCCTCACTCGAAAATGGCTTAGTAATAAAGTCAGCCGCCCCCAACTGCATTGCCTCCACCGCTTGAGTGATGGTGCCGTAAGCTGTAATCATCACTACTGGGGTCTGAATCTCTCTGCGCTGCACAAATGCCAGCACATCTTGCCCCGACGCTTTAGGCATACGTTGGTCTGTTATGATCAGGTCGAAAGGCTCACGTTCGAGTAAATCGATTGCTTCAGTGCCATCACTGACCACTGTCACATCGCACGCGCTGCGATCCAATGTAGCTTTGATAGCTAGCTGCATTTGCGGATCATCGTCAGCCACTAATACTCGCGCATCCTTCATCATATAAACCTCGTATTCCAACCTAAATCTTTTCGTTTCCTCTAGGCAGACAAACCTCGAAACACGCCCCGCCCCGATTTTGCGCACTCACGGTTCCGCTGTGCTCTTCGATCACCTGCTTTACAATAGCCAACCCCAGTCCAGTTCCACCCTGACGCCCACTGGCGAAGGGCTCAAATAGTTTCCCTAGGAGCTCCTGCGGAATGCCGGGGCCACTATCTTCAAACTCAATACCCAGCGCCCCACTAGCCATGTTTTTGCTCGCTATGCGCAGAGTCCCACGGAAGGCCATGGCCTGCAGAGCATTTAACATGATGTTGTAGAACACTTGCCGCAAACGATGCTCATCTCCCAGAATAAATGGATTACCGTCCAGAGCTACATCGAATGTGACTTTGCCATCAGACAGTAGCCGGAAGTGCTCAACATGCTCAGCTAGTAACGCATGTACATTAATTGGCGCACGCACTTTGCCGGGACCCTTTGAAAAATGCAGCATGTTCGAAACTACATTGTCGATGGTCTCAATATTGCGTGAAATTTGCTCAACTAATTTTTGCGAATCGGGCCGCTCAGCCAAGTCGCGTTTCAAAAGTGAGGCAAAAAGCTTCATTGCACCGAGCGGATTGCGCACCTCATGCGCGATAGCCGCGGCCGCTTCACCTACCACCGCCAAGCGCTCAGCGCGCTTAATTGCAGCATCTTTTTCTTCCAGCTGTTGGCGTAAGACTTCTGTCTCCGCGACTAAACTTTGATAGCGTTCCTCAAGTCTAGAACTAGCCTCTTCAAAACGTTTGAAAGCGTCGTGCAGCGCCTGTGGCACAGGCTCTGGCTGTATATTTTGTTTATGCGCTAGCTGAGTCATGGGGCAGCCCTCCTCAAACTAGCCATGACTGCCTCACGCTCTTCCCACTGCATACTCTCAGCAGCTGCGTATGATAGAATCAGCCAGGCATCGGATGGCGGGTACTTTTTACTAGCCGCGCTCAAAACCTCTTGAACTCGCTTGAAATCATTGTCGGCAGCAGCCCTACGCACCATCACATACTCCACCCAGCTGTCGAGAAACTGGTCAGGGTAGTCCTTACGGCCGCGCGTCAGCCAATACTCAGCCTGCTCAAGTTTGCCTAATTCTACTGCCACTTCGGCCAAACCACGCATGGCAGCTGGAGTTAACTCGTGCTGCAATGGCACTCGCTCGAATTCTAGTTTGGCTTCCTCAAAACGCCCCAACTGTTGGCGCGCGCGCGCAAGAGCCAAGTGGATCTGTGGCTCAATTTCAGTAGGCGCACCTTCGATAGACGCCACGTACTTAACCTCAGCAGCGGCAAAGGCTTTTTGCTTAGCTAAACTATCGGCCCACAGTAACAGCGCCTTGGACCTTAAGGCTGCGAGTAAGGCGGAAGGGGCTTCCGGGGCACCTTTGTTGGAACTCGCTAGCGGGGCTTCTAGGCTCTGCATAACTGCACGCTCTGCATGCAGCGCCGCCACCTGATAATGCCCCTCTTGGAATTCAATGATACCTTTAGAAAGCAGGATTCTAACAATGTCCTCACAACCCATGCCGTCTATGCGAAGAGCTCGGTCGAATTCTTCCAAAGCCCGCAATGGCAAACCTAGAGCCCATGCGCTACGCCCGGCGGCTACAATACTAGCAGCATCGAGCGTACGACGCGGCAAGGCGTCAAAGGTAGACAGCGCTTCAAGGTAATCGCCGCGTGCAGCAGCCCGCTGCACATCAATCGAGTGCTGGGCACATACCATGGCAGGCATGAGGCAGCTTCCAGTAAGCGCTATTAACGAGGAGAATTTCATCGCGCCTACTCCTTGGCGGTCAGATAGTCTCGTGGCGAAGCCTCAGCAGCATCGCTGCTTGACTCACTGCTGACCTCCATAAACTGGGTCAGTGACTTCTTCTTGATTTTCTCTACCAGCGTGGTGCGATTGAGCTGCAGCAAACGGGCAGCAGCTTTCTTGTTGCCACTCGTGCGATTGAGCGCCATCGTAATTAGTCGTGTCTCAAAGCGATCAACTAGAGCATTAAAATCTACTCCATCTGCAGGCAACTCTTCACCAATCTCAACTACCGCACAGGAAGCATTGCCCTGCAGCAAGTAGTCTGGAAGGTCTCTCAGCTCAAGGCTTGGTCCATCGCACAAGATGGCTAAGCGCTCAATTAGATTTTCCAGTTCACGCACATTACCTGGCCAAGAGTAGGCTTTGAATTTTTCTTGAACTGCGGCGCCGATCTCTAAAACTGGACGCGCCAAGTTTTCGCAGCAACGCGACATAAAATGTTTAGCTAAGACAAGGATATCGTTACCGCGCGCGCGCAATGGAACCAAGTCAATTGGCACTACCTGCAAGCGATAATACAAGTCCTCGCGAAAACGACCGGCTTTAACTTCTTCGCGTAGATCTTTGTTAGTCGCCGCGATCACACGCACATTCACGTCGATAGTCTTGGTTGACCCGACCGGCTCAACTTTACGCTCCTGCAATACGCGCAAAAGCTTGACCTGCAATTTTGGGCTCATCTCACCAATTTCGTCGAGGAAAATAGTCCCACCATCGGCAAGCTGAAAACGTCCAACTTTGCTGGCGATGGCGCCCGTAAATGAGCCCTTCTCATGACCAAATAGTTCGCTTTCTAGGATCTCTTCTGGAATCGCACCGCAGTTTACTGGCACGAGCTTGCCAGTGCGGCAACTTAATCTATGGATTGCTCGCGCAATCAGTTCTTTTCCCGTTCCACTCTCGCCTAGAATAAGCACTGTGGAATCAGTGCGCGCCACGCGCTCAACAATTGAGAAAGCTCGCTGCATATGCGGGCATTCGCTAATCATGCCAGCGAACGATGTCTGTCTAAGATTTGACGTTATGCGTGAAGCAGGAAGCGGTGGAAGCTGCCGGGATTCTGACGTAACTTCAGATGAAACCTGGGTTGAACCAGCGACAAAAGTCTGCATGAGTGCTCTCCTTAGCCTATTTAAAACCTTCCGTAGTTTTATGGATTCGCTTTCACGAAATCCTGAGTGCGCGCTTCAAGTGCGGGGAAAACCGATAAGCCGACCGAACCTTGCTTGAAATTAGAGCCTTAAGTTCCAATTTCTTTGCTGGCCAACTTCATTTATTCCCAGTTACGAGTTGCTATCTGTAAAACCACCCGTCTCGAAGCGCCACACCTGGCTTACTTCATGGCAAGTGTCGTACCAATGGCACACGTAAAAGCGGCACACGTGTCAGGACGCCAACGCGTCAACGTCACGTCACAGTAAGAGATGAGAAACCAACAGTTTTTTTTTCAGCTCGGGGCGGGGTTAATTGTAAAATTTTTGTGAATCCTCGACGCTTGTCGCAATTTCTTCACAAAAGTGTACAGTTTTTATCACAGTCGTCCGATAAAGCGCCGCAATCTTTGCATAGGGGGGTTCTTTAATAGCCAATAGAAGATTGTACGGAGCCTCCCATGGACGGTTAGTCCTATATAATATGAGAATGCAATACGCTGAGTAGCTCCAATTCAAGGCCCGAGTCTCAATATTTTCAATAGGTTAACTTAGAAGCACTAAGCGACTCGCCCTTGAGTGGCAACATGCTTCGCGCTAGCTTGTCTTTTGGGTTTAGTGGTTCTGGTCGGGTAGTTTAGGCCTATATTCTCCAACTATAGGCAGGCATTAGTTTATTTGACGTTTTTTAGTTTATGCAAAACAACCAAGGTTCATCCTCAGTAGGTAGTCTAAGTAAGGCCACAGCAGAAAAGGTTAAAAAGCTCTCGCACTTTCTAGCTGACGGGGGACCTGGCCGCGAGCGCCATTTGTCCGACCTGGACCTACGAGCCGGACAGCTGGCGCACCAACTGTTTGCGAAAGCACCGGCAGAATTTCTAGAGAAACGCTCGCTCGGCGAGCTAGGTGCTATTACAGATGTATGCATGAACTGCTTGGAGCGGTTTTGCGCAAGCCCGCAAGTTCCTGCAATCGTACATACCAACACGGATCGCGGCACCGCCTTCAGCATTAGCCTGGGCGATCGCCCCTTTATCATAAACACGGTACTAGAGGTGCTACGCTCACAAGAACTAGCGGTCACCATTTTATTACACCCGATTCTCCTCTCGCGCGGGCAACGCATCTCATTATCTTACTTTGAAACTACTGCGCTAAGTGAAGATGCGCGCAACATGCTTGAGCGTCGCCTAGCAGCTACGCTTAGCGATCTCATGACCGTAACTGACGACTTTACTGCAACGCTGGTGCAGGCTGAGACCATTGCACGCGTCCTTGACAGCTCACGCATTAGCTGGTCGCACCCACTTGCCGAGCGCAAAGAGTATGCCGACTTTATACGTTGGCTGACCGACGGCGGTTTTATATTTTTGGGCCACAGGACCTGGGCCGGATCAACTCCCGGCGACCTAGGCACAGCCGACAAAGGGCTCGGACTGCTACGGGTTGACAATCAGCGTCATTCTGAACTCTCCAAGCTCTGTCAGACCGACGCAAAGAGTATGGCTGCTGGTAGCGACATTTTATCGATCAATAAGTTGCCATATCGCAGCCCCGTGCATCGCACCAACCAGCTATTGCATCTGCTGGTAACGGAGCATTCATCAGAGGGCAAGCTAGTTTCGACGCATTCATTCGTCGGAATGCTAACTTCGAAGGCGCTCTCGCAAGAGTCATCCAGTATTCCGCTAATTCGCAGAAAGTTGCAGCGCCTAATAGAAATCGAAGGGCTTCAAGAAAATACATTTGATTATAAATCCATTGTTAGCATCATCGACGGCATGCCAGAGGACGAAGCACTGCGTGCCGACCTAGACACGCTGCGAACATTGGTGAACTTGGTCTCTGACGCACAGACACGCCATGAAACTCGCGCACTACTTGTTCCAAGTGGCAGCCAGGGAGTCTTGGCGCTCCTGGTATTACCTCGCGATCACTTCACCAGCGAGACACGCCAGCGCGCCAGAACTTGCCTCGAAGAATCCTTCGGGGTTCAAGCTGGCTCAACTGATGTGCACGTCGACTTTGCATCAAATCAGTGGGTAAGATTGTACTTTCACGTCGCCACGAAATCGCCTGATCCGCGCTTCAATCGACAATTGATAGAGCAATCTCTAGTCGGAGCCTCGAAGTCGTGGAACGATCAATTGCTAGATGCGATGGCACCTAAAGCCGGCGCACAGCAGCCTAGTAGCTTGGCACTAGATTTAGCCGCAGCCTTTGAGGAAGACTACCAGGCACTGCAAACAATTAATGAAGCGCTGATCGATATTCGCTATCTGGAGACATTGTCGGCCCAGAACCCAATCCGTGTGTCCATTAATCCGGCTGGCGACTCACAGAGCAAGTTTGTTGTAGTGGTCTACTCTTACGCTCAGCTAGTTACTATTAGCCGCGCCGTGCCAGCGCTGGAACATGCCGGACTGGAAGTTATCAACGAAAGATCTTTCCATTTAAAGCCAGGCCCGACTAGCTCGCTCTATATCTCTCGCTTTCTGGTGAAGCCACTGCTAGAGGTTAGCTTAACTTCAACCGTCCTAGCTGAAATTGTTGGGCCAGGCCTGGAAGCAATTCTTGGCGGAGCAGCCGACGACGACAGTCTGAATTCACTTATGCTTAGTGCACAGCTGAACACTCGGGCGGTTGGACTCTTACGCACGTATTGCTCATTCCTCTCACAAGCCACAAAATCGCCAAGTCGCTCGACCATTAAGGCCATTCTTGCTGCGGCTCCCCAATGCGCGCAGCATTTGGTGCGCATGTTTGACATCTTGTTCAAACCCGGCGCAACACCCGTCGCTACACGGCGCGAAAGTTTTAAGCGTGAGATCAACGACTATCGTGACAGCCTACGCTCGATTACTGACATTACGAAGGACAAGGTTCTGCGCTCACTCGCTTTGTTAATGGAGCATACAGTACGCACAAATTATTTCATGAACCAAGCGCAGATTGCCATCAAGTTGCGCTCCGAGGCGATTGAGATACTACCTAGCCCTCGCCCACTCTACGAGATATTCGTCTTTGCCCCAGACGTAGAGGGTGTTCACTTACGCGGCAGCGCTGTCGCACGTGGCGGAATACGCTGGAGTGACAGGCCAGAGGACTACCGCAGCGAAGTGCTTGGGCTAATGAAAACCCAAAAGATCAAAAATGCTGTGATTGTGCCTGGTGGCGCAAAGGGTGGATTCATCGCCAAGCTGCTGCCAGCTGATCCTAAAGCTGTGGCACCAGCAGTAGAATCGGCTTATCGCACCTTCATCCGCGCGCTTCTATCCATTACCGACAATCGCACTGGGTCTTCAGTAAAGCACCCCGATGGAATCGTAATTCATGACGGTGAGGATCCGTACTTTGTGGTGGCAGCCGACAAAGGCACCGCAACATTTAGTGACACAGCAAACCGAATTGCTGTCGAAGAGTTTAATTTCTGGTTGGGTGATGCGTTTGCTTCGGGTGGCTCACAGGGCTACGACCATAAACTCTACGGCATCACAGCCAAAGGCGGCTGGGAATGCGTGCTACGGCACTTCCATGACATGGGAGTGGATCCTGATGCACAGCCTTTCACTGCCATTGGTATCGGCGATATGGCAGGCGATGTGTTTGGTAACGGTCTTATCTTAAGTAAGGCTGTCAAATTGCTCGCAGCCTTCAACCATAAGCATATATTCATCGATCCAAATCCGGACCCGTCCATCTCCTTTGAAGAGCGTAAGCGCCTCTTCAACACCAAGGGTTCGCAGTGGTCGGATTATAGGGCAGAGCTGATTTCCGCTGGTGGCGGAATATTTGGACGTTTTGACAAGGAAATTACTATTTCCACCCAGGCCCGAACAGCGCTGGGTATCCCTGACTCCGCACCGGCTACATTAAACGGAGAGCAGTTGATCAATTTGATCTTGCAAGCTCCTGTAGATCTGCTGTGGAACGGTGGTATCGGTACCTATGTCAAAGCCAGCAGCGAGTCGCATTCTGACGTCAACGACGGCACGAATGACCGCGTGCGGGTTAGCGCCAGTGAGTTACGCGCTAAAATAATAGGCGAAGGTGGCAACCTTGGTTTCACCCAGCGCGCACGAGTCGAATTCGATCAACTTGGCGGACGACTCAATACTGATGCTATCGACAACTCTGGCGGCGTGGATCTCTCCGATCACGAAGTAAACATTAAGATTCTTTTCTCAGCCATCATGAGAGAGAAGAAGCTTACCGTAGAGGAACGCAACAAACTCTTGAAGGCAATGGCGCCAGAAGTTGTTGAGCATGTGCTTGATCACAATCGCGGCCACGCGCTTGTGCTAACCCTGGCCAAAGATCGTTCAATTAAGAATCTAGGCTATTTCCAATCACTTATTCGCGAGATGCATCGACTTGGCTACGTGAATCGCCACCTGGAGTGTCTACCAGACGAGGAGGAGCTTCGAGATCGCATTGCCCACCGCTTGCCTATGACCCGCCCGGAGCTGGCGGTTTGCATTGCAGCTGTCAAATTGTGGGTTAAAGATGGAATTCTTAAATCGACACTCCCGCAGGATCCTGCGCTACAGGATTACTTGATGGGCTATTTCCCACGCGCTATTCGTGAGAAGTTTACAAACGACGTACTACACCACCCCTTGGCCGCCAACATAATTGCAGCGCAAGTGGCGAACTCCCTAGTCAACATGGTGGGAATAACTTTTATCCACCGCATGGTGCTCAACTACTCGACCACTGTTGAGTCCGTGATTAAATGCATTTTGGCCGCTGACCAACTACTGGGCGCCCGGCAAATGTATGCTGAGCTTCGTCGATTTGACACGCCTAAGCATGCTAAGGTCTATTTGGAGGCACAGTCTGCGCTTAGTCGCGCGCTTGGGTCGACAGCTTCTTGGCTGTTGAGCTCCAGCGATTCACATATGCCACTGGTGAGATTAGTGCAGTCTTACCAAAGCAGTCTGGCTGAAGTGCTGTCCCACCCTGAAGCCTGCTTGGCTAGCCGTGACTTAGAACGCATGAACAAGGAAGCGGCGGGCAAACAAGCAGCGGGGATAGATGCGAATTGCGCCAGAAGCTTGGCCCTGTACCCGCATCTACGTACCATATTTGAACTACTATGGGTTGCGCGTCAGACTAATAAGGATCCAAAGCGAGTTGGCACTGTGTTCTCGGCAGTGCTGGAAGAGTTTGCCTTGCATACACTGGTAGAGCTTGCAGTCGGCATGGAGGCTAGAGATAAGTGGGAGAACCAACTCCTAATATCATCCTCGGATGACTTGCGTCGCAGTCTTTCTACAATCACCACTAAATTGGTGGAACTTGGGGCACAGAGTCGCGAGGATGTTGCAGCAAAACTTAGGAAGGCCTCCTCCTTCGAGCGCGTACGCTCGATCACGGAAGATGCAAAGACCGAGTCTCCAACCGTTGCCACACTATCAGTACTCGCACGCCAGCTACGCACATTTAATTTGGAATGAGCAACTAATTGATGGAGGCCTTTGCCTAATATGAGTAGCAAAAGGCCCCCTGCTCCTGTCTCAACAGTATCGGAATTGCCCTTTGCCCAGATTATTGAAAATTTGGGCGAGGGCATCATTTTCTGTGACCGAGATGACCGAGTGGCACTAACCAATCGGCGCATGTCCGAGATGAGCGGTTATTCAGCAGATGAAATGCTTGGAAATTTGGTTTACGAGCTTTTACTGCCAGAGCCAGAATACGACCTAATTCGCAATCGCACCAAGCGTCGCTTAGCTGGCCTCTCTGATCAATATGAGATTCTACTGCAACGTCGTGGCGGGGCGCGTTTTTGGGCGCTAATTACTGCCACTCCTTTTTTTGGCAGCGATGGCTCCATCATCGGCTCACTCGGCGCAATCACCGACATCACTGAACGCAAGCAGGCCGAAGGGGCATTGCGTAAGAGCGAGGAGCGCTTGCGTCACATATTCGAGATGCCACTCGTAGGGATAGCTATTACCTCCCCTGCCAAGCAGTGGATCGACTTCAATGACAAGCTGTGCCAGCTACTCGGATATGAGCGTGAGGAGCTGATCGATATCCCGTGGACTGCTATCACACATGAAGAGGATCTAAATAAAGACTTAGTGCTTTATAACGAAACCATAGCCGGCCAGCGTGACGGATATTCTCTCGACAAGCGCTTCAGGCGCAAAAACGGCACGATAATGCACTCCAGTATGTCAGTTGGGGCGGTTCGAAAGGCAGACCGCAGTGTCGACTATTTAATAGCTGTAATCCAGGACGTCAGCGACTGGAACAAGGTACAACTCGAGCTAGCTAGGCAGAAGGATTTTTTACGACTGGTAATTGATAGCAACCCGAATCTGATCTTCGTAAAAGATCGCGATTTTCGCTTCTCGCTAGTGAATAAAGCGGTAGCCGATTTGTATGGCACTAGCGCCTCCCAACTAATTGGGCGGGCCGATCGCGAATTTAATCCAAACGCTAAGGAGGTTGACTCCTTTAACTCTGACGATCGTCGCGTAATTGAGACTGGTACGCCTATTTTTGTTCCGGAAGAGATTGTTACCGACCAACGTAGTGGCGAGCAGCGTTGGTTGCAAACGATCAAAAAGCCTCTACGCGGCGAAGATGGGGCAGTGACTCATTTACTTGGCGTAGCAACGGATATCACCGACCGCAAAAAGGCCGAGCAAGAAGCCATTCGTTTACAACGCCAACTTCTTCAAGCCCAAAAAATGGAAGCGATCGGTCAACTCGCGGCAGGAATCGCCCACGATTTGAACAACGCCCTAGCTGCTGTGGTAGGTCACCTACAATTGCTGAAGCTACGTGGGCGACGCGACACTCCCGAGACATTGTCGGTGGAGACTGCACTAAAAGGCTGCGAACGAGCGAGCTCGCTAGTAGAGCAACTTCTTGGATTTGCACGGCAGGGTAAGTATCACCCACAACTTACAACTCTCCAGCAATTAGTCAGCGACACACTTTCCTTTCTTGGGCGCATCATTGGGACGGATCATACTATTACAGTTCGTCCATTTTCGCAGGATTTGCAGGTCGACATTGACGTAGCACAGCTTCAGCAAGCACTTACCAACCTTATAATAAATGCCAAGCAAGCGATGCCCAATGGCGGGGCTATTACATTCGACTTTGCAGTTCGCGAGGTACTTTCCCCGCGCAACATGAATCCCAAGGCCGTGCCTGGGAAATATGCGGTTCTTAGTGTAATCGATACCGGCTGCGGCATTTCCACCGAGCACATGGATAAAATTTTTGAGCCTTTCTTTACGACCAAGCCAGTGGGCCAGGGCACCGGCCTGGGACTATCAACGGTGTATGGGATCCTACAGAATCACTGTGGGTGGGTAGAAGTTCAATCAGAAGTTGGGATTGGCTCAATGTTTTCATTAGTTTTGCCGCTAGCTTCTGTCTCCACTCCAATCTCTGACAATAAGTATAAAAAAGCCACTACCGCCTCCGTTGGACAGGGCAGGATTATGGTGGTTGACGACGAGGAATCAATTTCAGAATTAATGCGCCAGTACTTGGCGCATTTTGGCTATCAGGTTCATGCATTTTGCGATCCACAGGTGGCGCTAGATTGGTTCCGAACACACTTTTCGGAAATTGACTTACTAATTTTGGACATGAAAATGCCTCTCATAACTGGAGAAGCGTTCTTCAAAGAGGCACGTGCAATCGACCCCAATGTAGCCGCAGTGCTTATGTCTGGATATTCTCAAGATGAGGCAGCTCAACGTCTGCTTGCCAGTGGCGCCTTAAATTATTTTAGTAAGCCTACTAAACTTGATGATTTAGTGTCCTGGATTAATTCATTTATGGGAAAGCGACGCAAACTTAATGGGGAGTAGGCAAAGGCACCGCTCGTCCTAAGGTATTCGTAAGGTGCGCCAATCCATCCAGATACTCCTCGATATCAGCAACCGATCGCGGCAAACGCTTACGAAGGAAATCCTGCTGCCGATCAGAAAGAGCAATTCCGCGCTGCCGGCTCATAATGCCAATCAAGCGAGAAATATCCTGCTCAGCTGGATCTCTGATATCCAGATGCGCAGCAGCTCTAAGTCTACTCAAGATATGGGCATCACAAGGAAAATCTTCTAGAGCCGTGGTAGAGAGGAAAAATAAACCAGTCCCAGCAACACGTGCGGCTTCTATGAAACGGACGCACGGCCCCGACTCACCAGGACCAACCGAAGTGAAATAACTATCTATATCGTCGACTATATAAATATCGTCTTCTCGTAAAAGGCTGGTCGAAGGGTCAGATAAAATCTGAGCTAACTCAGCTCCATCTACAACGCGCGGGAAGCGCCCCTTACGTACTAATGAATCTGCAAGCTTGAGGCTAAGATGTGTCTTCCCGCTACGAACCGCGCCAAAAGCTATATGGAATGAAAATCTTGGCCCGCTCAAAGCGTGCATCAGCTGCTCGTACACATCACGCACACCGGCGTGCAACAAAAAATTGTCGGCGTTATATGCCAGACGGGGTGTCACATGAAGCTTGAGTTGTCTAGAGTCGCTCAAGACCAACTCCCCTAACAACCTGAGAATAGAAAATCGTCAACCTCTGTCTGGCGCGCACCAACTCGCGCCCCCAGCCCCTGTAGCTTTCGCTCAAGCGTTTCATATCCTCGCCGTAGATGCTGTATTTCATGAATATGAGAAATTCCTTCCGCCCCTAGCGCCGCCAAAATAATTGCGGCACCCGCACGAATATCATGAGCCTCTACTGGCGCAGCACTCAAGCGTGACACACCATTTATGACTATGGCTCGATCGTGCACTGTGAGTTGAGCTCCCATACGCGCCAGTTCAGCAACGTGCGCGAATCGGCCTTCGAAAACAGTCTCATCGATCTTACTTTCACCCTCGGCGAAGCAAAGCGCTGCCACCAAAGGCGCCTGTAGATCAGTGGCCAATCCGGGGAAGGGAGCAGTGACTGCTTGCAAAGCTTTAGGCCTGTGCGCAAAGGTAGCGCTCACCCAATCACTCCCAACTTCGACTTGCGCCCCCATCTCGCTTAGGACTGGCAAAAATGCTCCCAAGTGGTCTGGCGCTACCCCTTCCACTCGCACCTGCCCTTGCGTAGTCGCTGCTGCCAGCAGATAAGTGCCAGCTTCTATGCGGTCTCCTATCAGCTTTATTCGTACTCCGCCCAACTCTGAGCGACCTCTAATAACAATGTGATCAGTGCCCGCACCTTCAATTTCGGCACCCATATCATTTAGCATCGCTGCCAGTGCCACAACTTCTGGCTCGCGAGCAGCACCAAGAATCTCGCTAGTCCCAGGAACTAACGAAGCCGCCATCATGATTTGGTGCGTTGCACCAACCGAAGGGAATCGCAGTTCCACTCTAGCCGGACGCAAGCCATTTACCGCAGTGGCATAAACAACACCGTGCTTAGTGGTAATTTCCGCACCCATTTGCTGCAGAGCTGCCAAGTGAAGATCCACGGGACGCGCACCAATAATGTCACCACCCGGAAGCGCAACACGCGCGGCCCTGCCTCGCGCAAGTAAAGGGCCAAGAACCCAAAATGAAGCTCGCAAAGCTTTAACTAAACTGTAACTGGCTTCAGTCGCTAGCAAGCGTGGAACGTGGATTGAAACCCTGTCTCGTGTGTATTCGGTAGAGGCCCCAAGGTGCTCAAGCAAATGTAGAGTTAGACCAACATCTTCGAGGTTGGGAACATTCTCAAATATGCACTCTTCGGCAGACAACAAGGCAGCCATCATCATGGGCAGAGCTGCGTTCTTTGCGCCGCTTATGCGCACCGTTCCAGACAGCCTAACGCCGCCATTTATTTCAATAATATCAGCCATTTATGCCCTGGCGTGCATCACTAATTACTGTTACAAAGGTATTCCTTTTCATCCTTGGAGTCAAAGCGATACAGTATGCCAATGCATTCATTATCAACGCCAAGCCTTAATAAAAAATCTATTCGATTCACACGCTCGCTAGTGCGAGTAGTATTACTGAGCGCCTTTTGCATGCTGACCGCCTGCTCAAGTCAACTTGGACTGCAACCAGTTCCAGCTGACTCAGGCCAAATGATCACCGACTCAACCTTATACTCGCGCGGATTTCATCAAGTTGCCCTTCAAACTCGCCTCGATCATTTCGACCTTGGCCCTCTAGTGACAGCACGTTTTTCCATAAAGAACGGATCAGCTTTAGACACAGCGCTTGATATTCGCAACTTTTCAGCCAGCCTTAACGGTCAACCAATCGCGCTACAATCATATGACAAGGTACACGAACGAGTGCTAGCTGAGCATGATGCAGCCAGGCAGGACATACTGGAGCGGCAGTCTCGTTTAGCACTTGGCTATGAGCACGTGTACGGAGTTGATAGCTATGCCGACATGACCCTGGCCAATGATTGGGATCCAGTGGGGTATTCTTTAGAGTCGCGCATGTTAGCCTCGCAGACTGAGAGGAGACTGAAGGCGCTGGAGGAGCAGACACAGCGACGATTAGCCAATTTGGACGCGCTTTACGTGCGCGGAGTACATATTCCAGCTGATGGTGTTTACACGACGCTACTGGAAGTACCCGTACCGGTTGAGCTAAAGGCCGGGGACGAGCTTGAACTTACGCTGAATCTTGCTCCAGATGCACACAACTTCCATGTGCAAGTTAAGGAACGCGACTAAGCTAAAAGCCACCAAAGCAGTTTCAACTTATTAGTTGCCAATAGCGGCAACCTACCTCATATTTGAGGAGGACTTGAGCTGTTGCTACTGGAAATGGCAAACCTGACACTCCCGACTCCCCTAATATAGATAGCAAATACAGTGAGTTACTTTAGTCTTCGGAAGCTTTTGCATACCTGCTGTGGCCGGCGTATATTCGGGCGAGGCAATTTCTGGCGGAGGAGTATGGCGCTCAAAGACGTAGAAAAATCTGTTCTTACCCCTGATAAAAACAAGGCTTATGTAGACACTTTTGATGTCGGCCCTGAATTCCGTGGTCCGGTTTGGGTCTACAAGTACCTGCATACAAAGAATAACTGGCTGCTTTCCATCGCTACTCACGGCGAGCCACAATCACAGAAGCTCTCCCTCGGCGGATTCCGAATTGTACCTGCGGCTCGTGCCGCCACACCCGGCTTCGACAACGACAAGGAAGCCATCGGTTTGTGTGTGGGGATGGAAGAGAAAGTTTTCTATTCTCGCTTATGTAAAGTCGGCGGACCACTTGGACTCAAGAAGCTTGATCACATAGTAGGTGGAAAGTGCGTTATGTATCCAAGCGCGGATGCCCGCGTTGGACAGCCGCGCGATAAAGAGCTCTTAGACTTTGGGATCGCTTGCCTTAAGGACTTCGAAGAAACCAGCGGCGTATATTTAACTACTGGTCAGGATCTTGGTCACGGCACTATGTCCGATGGCAAGACCTCCTCGATTATTTATCTCTCCAACAATTTCCATGGCAGCGTAGCCTCAGATACCTCTAAGCCTACAGCCGAAGGCAACTTCCAGCTCCTTAAGGGCGGCCTAGATGGACTCGGCATCAAGATGGAGCGTGCAACCATCGGCTTAATCGGCGTTGGAAATATCGGCGATCATATTCTGGGACGCCTGCGCGAGCGGGGAGCCCGTATATTTGCCTTAGAAAGCTCAGAAGCGAAGCGTAAGTCGATACAAGCCATGGACATCGAAGCGTGGGAGCCAAGCCGCAAGGCCGAGTTTCTTACTCTGCCCATGGATGCTTTGGTTGTTAACGCCAATGCTGGGTCGCTTGATGCTGATGCTCTCAACATTATTTGCAAGAATGAAGCGCTCGAATTCATTTGCGGCTCAGAAAACCTTGCCATGCCTGTCGCGCATGGCAGTGAAATGATTCGTGATGCTCGTAAGATCTACTGCCCGACTGAACTGGGCGGTATGATGGGCTACCTTACTGCAGTCGAAGAGTATCTCTCGAAGCGTGAAAACAAACCTTTCAAGAGCGAGGATATGTTCAAGCCCGCCGAAAAGCTTGAGGAAGTTGGCCGACGCGCGACAGAGTTTATCTTGAAGCAAAACTTCAGCTGCACATTCGACGAGGCAGTGCGAAAGCTTTATCGCTAGCGTAGACGACCAAGTGGGTGATTACGAGTGCATTCGTAATCACCCACACCAACAGCAAATTCATCTTCTGCCTCGTCCCCACCTAAGTTAGGCGGAATCGTGTCCAGGCATTTTCGCTTCGCGGTAACATCGAAGTGTTGATGGATCTCTCGGTCATTCTTTACTCGCGTGAATACTCCTGAGCCACTGGCGCCCTTGGATGCGTTCGGGTCACCCTTCCCCTCGCCATATATAACAAATGGCTCATCGCTAGTGGGCCCACATAGGTCGTAAGTGCCTTTTAAGCCCACGCCCCATGCACCAGCATGATCCCAAGCGTAGCCGAGATCTGCCTCTGCGTTCACCAAAAAAGATGAATATTTAACCGAGAAATATCGTTCACTCCCATTATATGATGGATCATGTTTAGGCGTAGCTTGAAAGCTTCCGGTTACTACACTTCCATCCGGCAAGGTCACAGAATACTCGGCTTCCCCAGAGTCCTCATTAATTTCCACAGTTCCAGACGTAGGCGAAACGCCTTTAGGTACGCGCTCCACAAAAGTTGCCGTCACCAGGCATTCCCCCGGGCGCAGATGAGGAGTAGCCATGGCAATTGAACTGGCGATTAATTGATGCGCCACGATAACTGGAAGTGCTTTCAAACAAATCCAGGAAGACGACTTTGAAAACAGTTGTAGATAAGTCGCTCTACAATTTAAGCGTGTCATATTCGATTAAACTCCATTTTCGAATTACAGGTGCATGGCAAGCATCGAGATAACATTTCTTTTATGTAGTTTATTTTTACGCTGGTGATGCCTGAAAAATGTCTGAGCGGGCAAAAGCAGCCCAGACAAACGGGCGGACAGCAAAACGCGCCGCAAATATCCTTTCCTTTCCACTAGTTAGTGATACGCCCGCGCTTGGGTATTTTCCCCAGCTTATCGCACGCCCAGCAATACCTGGCGCATATCCTAAATGTAGGGCGCTTACCTGATAGTAGGTAATTTGAATGACAAGAGTTATACGGGGTTAGAATGCCAAAAAGGGTTTGTTCTTTACTACGAGCTTTTTTAGCTCCCGACCACTTATGGAAGGCATTACCACTGCTTCTGCTGCTTTGTCTCCTACCTCAAACTTCCCTCTGCGCTCCCAATACGTTCGAGCAAAAAGCCTACGAGCTCCGCATTCCTGAAGTCTACTCACCCATGAACCCCTCGGGGGCGATAAACGGAGAAAGCAAAGGCATTCAAAGTGACCCGGCTTTGGCGCGCGTAATGCGCCCAGACATGTACTGCACAGACAGTAGCGGAGCTCCAATTCCAAACTGCGGCATTCCTGATCCCTGGGAGCGCAGCAAAGACTTCGCTGGGGGGAGCAAAGAGCGGGTCATGAATTTCATGTCACCTAATGGCACTCTGATGGATCTAAATATGGCGACTACCCTCGCCAACGAGTATACAAGCTTGCTAGCTGGGCCATTAAACCAAATAACTACAACATATGTTTATGCTGATTCGGGCGCCGCAGCGGGGCTAAATCAAAGCATCGATTGGTCGCATTCGGTCCTGAATGCATACAACTTATCCCTAAATCACCTAGCCTCCCAAACCAGTGACCCAGTCATGGGCGATGTTATCGCCAACAAAATGAATGGTTGTATTCGCAACCAGCTAAAAGGCGCCGCACATGGAAATTGGCCGATGGCCTTTAGTATGTGCACCGCCGACCGCACGGTATCCTCCGGAAATTTCTATGCCACCGTTGGCATGCCTGCGAAGCTAGGAGACATACCTCAGCATGCCCCTACCGGCGGCTTTTCGTTTGGCGCCCCACCCAGCATGCCAGAAAATCAGCACTCTGTGTTGGCTGAGGTGTTTAATCCCCTAATTTACTCGGCCCCTAACTTTGCTTTTTTTCCAGAACAGCCGACCAAAGCCGATTACATCGATCTCTACAATGACGCCAAAAAATTATTGGGCGATGTAATTTATACCGAGACCTATGAACCAGAGGGGATAGTAGTTTCAAACGTTGAACGCTGGCGTTCAAGTAACGCTGGCGACGACCCCAGTTCAGTTTTTAGATCGATGCTCAAGAAGAGCTGGAACGCGGGCAATTTACTGCTATGGAAAATATGTGAGTACACCAATAGCCAAGAGGATGTTGATGTCAGCTCGCACGATCCGTTGCCCTGGTCGGTAATTATAGGATCTCAAGCATCGGACTTTTGGGCCTCCATTAACGGCGGCGCTCACGGCTGGATCGGACCAACTAATAGCAATCTATTAAGTCTTTCATTCCAGTCCTTTCAATTTAAGGCCGTCGGAGCAGATCTTCTCTTTGCTTCATTCAAACGCACCCAGGAGCAAGTAGAGGCCAAGCCGAAAGTTGGAGCAGATCCCATGACCGGAAAGGGGCGAAAGCTTGATTGCGAGCAGCTAAACACTGCCTTCGGTGGCAAGGCTGTTTTTGACGACTTATTGACCAACTCTGGCGGCGCTCTCTCCTATGCTAACTTGAAGGAGTTTCGCCAGGAACTATTCGAGGTGGTACTTAGAATTGCCTTGGGGCAGTGGCTCGATACACTCCGTGTTACTCGCGACTTTTTCCTCAAGGTGAGCTCTGGATTTGCTGGCAGCTCCGACTACCAACCAGCGCAACTCGCGCTAAAAATGGTTTATGAAACAGCTGGAGTGGCCGATTCCGCACAACTAGAGGACAGCTTCCGAAAAAATCGCGAACAACTTGAGGCACGCTTCAAGAGTCTCGAAAGCAAATATTCTGCCGAACTGGGACGTGGCTCCGGCAGCATAGCTAGTATGTTCTCCGATCTAGATTCACGTGGTGATAGAGGTTCAGCCGCCACTAGTCCGATGGCAGCATCCTAGACGAGGCGAGCATGATTCTTAGCGAGCTACTCCAAATAGTTTTACAGGCGGCTGGAAGTTGCCCAGATCCAACCCTATGGAGCTGCGGCTGCAGTGCGGACTGGGGAGCTGCTCAAAACCAAGGTGGGGTTTGTCCCGGCGCCACGTTTACCGCCATAGCAGCCGCATTTCAAACTCAAGGCATCTGGATGTTGGAGGACCTCGTCTCGCAGATCCTCTACCATGGCCTTGGCCTGTGGGCGCCGCTTCTGTACATCATATCAGCTGCTGGCGGCCTAATTAGTTTGGCACTAGGCGCCCCACCCAAAATGTATCTTTGGTTCTTCATGGGACCAGCCATCTATGACTGGTTGCTCGACACAACCTACGACTACCCAGTGCATGGCGCCGAATGGCGAATAGCCGATCATTCTCAGAATCAGCGAGAAGTTTGGAAGCTGGCAGAGGCTGGTCTCGCCAATATAGTGTTAAATGCCTCGCCCTCAGTCAGCGTTAGCAAGAGTAGTCTTCCAAGTCGTGGTGCAAAAGTACCACTACTATTTATTTGGTTCGATGAGATCGTGAGCGATGTGGTTCAAGGCATGGTGGGTTGGACTGGCATCTATGACTCTTGGTCCAGCGGCGCAAGCTCGAATAGCAATTTACATGGTACTCCTTCAGCGGGAGAGAATCGCTGGTACCTGCTATCCAATCTAAAATGGGGCATCCTGCAAAACATAACAGGAGCAACCCTTAAAAGCCCCGAATTGCGCGATTCCTTCGTTACTTTTCTCGCCAGTGAATGCGGAGACGCACTCAAACGCAGCATTAGTCAGCAGGATTTTATAGCCGCGGCTACTTCTGAGGGCAAAGACTTGGGAACATTCCCAAGCGTAATGGTCAATTACCCTTTCCTAACTCAGCTTCTCAATACTCAAACCGTGCCAACACCACGCAGTTTAAAGCGCGTACTCGGAGATACTAACCCGGGCTCATTCCGTGGCTTCAATATGCTGTTCACTTCCGGATTGGGCGGAGCACCTTGGATCAATCTGTGGGGTGTTCAGGACAAGCTAAACTGCGACGCCTATCTGTGGATACTGATACAGGCATTCCGCTGGGAATCCGGCCACATTTTCTTCCAGATGGTGAAAGCAGCACCCGGCGGGATAAATGTGGATGACGTACTATTTTCTCTTTTCTACGGCTGGGACATTCGAACACCACCGCCTGCCTCTACTCCGATTTCAGCGCCTGCCGATCTGCGTAAGTTTGTGCAGAACCTGATACTACTGCATTTGTTTAGGAATGAACTCGCGAAATCTCCGGCCTTGGTTGATCAGCGTTTTTCGACTGCCTCGCAAGCAGAATCCATCGCCAAGGGCTATCAACGCGACGTCGGTACAAAGGCTAAGTACGCAGAACTTTATACCTGGGCCATGATGATCCCATATCTACAAGGTGTGCTGCTTTACATGCTCTCAATTGGCTATCCCTTCGCCTGTCTCTTGGTGGTCATACCTGGAATGCATAAAACCATATTCACCTGGATGTCGTTCTGGGCCTGGGTCAAGCTGTGGGATTTAGGCTTCGCACTTTGCATGTTACTGGAGCGCAGCTTGTGGGCCATGCTAGGCAATAGCTCAAATGCCTCGCGCATTCATCAATACATTTCTGAAATGAGCGACTGGGGCTGGGTACAGGTTAAATGTCCCTCTACCTCGACTTTCAATTGCAGTATTCCGATGGTGCAGAACGACAACTGGTTCTTGTCGCAATCTTGGGAAAATGCAATTAAGACTTTCGATCGCGCATTAGTTTTGGCCGCGAATTTGGATTTAGATCTGCAAAACTCATACTACATCTACATCATGGCCGCACTGTACTTTGCCGTACCTGCCGTAACGGGTCAGCTAGTTCTAGGTGCTAGAGCTGGTGCAGCCAGTATGGTGAACACTGCTATTGGCGGTGCCGCTCAGGAAATTGGAAAGACTGCCGCCACCGCGCATCAATCGGACGTAATCACACAGCTAAAAGCGAACGAAGCTGCTGTGGGGCAAGCAGCATACACCAAAGCCATGCGCCAATCAGGTCTAGGTGCCAAGGCAATTGAGTACGGCAACCAAGGCATGCGCGAGGATATGGCAGCTAGTGCCATTTCCACCGCCAAGGGGGGAACGGGAGCTTGGATGCAAGCACGCGCATTGGAAAACCAGGATTTTAGGGCAAATGCGAGCGTGCTGCCATCGGCCGCAGCTGCTTTGGCAAAGCAGTACCCACAGTCAGGTGGAGCGCCGAAGCCCGTCAGTACAAGCGCAGCGCAAAGCACCACACAGCCAGGGGATCCGGCTGGTAGCGCATCTGGCATCGACAACCCAAACACCCCCGCCCTGCCGGTGGGCAGTATCCCTCAAAATAAGGCGCCTCCCGTACCAGAGACAACTGCGCCTCCGCTTCCAGTGCCCGTAGCTGAAAGCGATGGCGGCGGTAGCATAGCAAAAAATCTAGGAGCTTTTCTAAGCGGCGCCAAAAGCGGCGCCAACAGCGTACTAAAGTTTGCTGCCACACATGGAGCACCCGTACTGGAAGCTGCTAGAGATGCTGGAATCGCAAAAAGTTCAAACGCCATGTATGCAGATCAAGCGGCTGGCCACGCATTGCAAGCTGATATGGATATTGGAGCTTTCCGCCATACAGGAGAGGGAAAAGGCTTCAACGCGGCTGGTAGCCGCATGGGTGAGTATGCCAACTTCGATGCCGAGACGGCGCGCTGGGAAGCCATGAATAGTTTTGCAAGTAACGTATCTGGAATGTCTGCCGGTGTTTACGGAACATTTGCAGGTAACTTCTCGCCACCTGCTAAGCCGACGCAGTCTCTGAATGCTCTCGCGATGGATGGGCTATTAAATACCAAGAACACAGATGCGCGTGGGGCGGCGAACTTTGTAGATCCAGCAAGTGGTGGGTACCGGCAGGCGCTAAGTAACACAGCCAATGGACTGCAGAAGGACTATGGTGGAGCACGTGCTATGTCAGCCTATCATTCATGGAGCCCGTATGAGGCCATGGGATACTCTGCAAAGGCTGGCGCACAATTAGCTGGGACGGATGTATACGGCGGAAATCGCGGCGGAGCGCAAGTACTTTCAGATATAGGAGCTGGCCGTAGTGGAGCTTTAAGCAGTAGTGATACAGGGCGTGGGTCTGCAGTTGTTGGAACATCAGGCTATGGTGAGAATCACCGCGAGGACTTGGGAGTAAACCCAACTTCTTCTGGAACAACTGCTGCCGGGAATCTTGAAGCTTATACTGGAGCTACCTCCTCTTCAGCCGTGGCCGGCACAATTAAGTAAAATATTTGGGCACCTGACTTAATGGCCCACTACAAAGCAACAATTTCCTCCGAAACCTCGCTCGATTTCCCCTGGAGGTTCCCCTGGAGGGATTTCCCCTGGAGGCGGCCTACTATTTCTGGAGTGCATTCTGAGTTGCCTAGGCACTGGCGCGGTACGGTGGTGTTCAAATAGTTAAATGGTCGCCAGCAGAGCTGCGCGAATACACCTCTTGATATATTCGATATTACAAAGGAGAGGGTGACCCTAGATACACTCCTCCTGTGGTATGGAAATTAGCAGCTAAAAGCGAACCCTGGATTAAGATTGGCAAGCCTCGGAAATCGAGGAGGAAAGAGCCCGAGGGGAAATGGCTGAGAGGTATCTCCCTTCCGCCAAAGGCGGGTA
>JAIBBV010000069.1 GCA_019694465.1 Oligoflexia bacterium | reverse complement strand
GGAGATGCCGGAATCCGTTCCGTAGTCTCAGGACTAGCTGCTGGAAAGCGCGTCGCTCTGGCCAACAAGGAAAGTCTTGTAGTGGCAGCCCCGTTCATAGAGAAAGCATTGAGAGGTGGTACTGGAGAGCTTGTCCCGGTGGACTCCGAGCACAGCGCTATTTTTCAGTGCATGCAGTCCAGCGATCTATCCTCCATTTCTGGTGTAACACTTACAGCCTCTGGGGGACCGTTCCTCGCTTATAGCGCTGAGCAGTTGTCTGCTGTGACACCAGAGCAGGCGGTTAAGCACCCTCGTTGGAGCATGGGGCCAAAAATTTCTGTAGACTCCGCTACCCTTATGAATAAAGCGCTCGAGGTAATCGAGGCTGCCTGGTTATTCGGCCTAAAGGCAGACAATATTGAAGTAGTTGTGCATCCGCAAAGCATTGTTCATTCATTCTTGGATTTGCACGACGGCTCTCGCCTGGCCCAACTTAGTGTCCCAGATATGAAAGGCGCAATTGGATATGCCTTAACTTACCCAGCCCGCAGACAAAGCGGCCTAATGCCGCCTCTGCAGTTTGCGGGGGACCTGCGGCTGGACTTCATCCCGCTCGACAACTCCAGATTCCCAGCCATTCAGCTAGCCAGAGCCTGTATCAGGCAAGGCGGAACTGCCAGTGCCGTTTTGAATATAACGAATGAGGTGGCGGTCGAGGCGTTTTTAAATGGAAAATTGGCGTTTAATAGAATTGTACCAGTTGTTCAGCAAATGGTTGAGCAATATTCAGGACCTGCCTTTAGTTCTTTCGAAGCACTGCTAGAATTCTGTGCTCAGTTACGTACACGCCTGGCAACCTCTATAATAGATCGCACCTAGTCTCCCGAGTCGGTGATAGACTGAAAGACAAGTTAGGAGGCTCTGGAAACCAGGTATTGCTGATTCGACCCCGGACGTCCTGTCCTGGATCGAACTCGCTACAACCACTTCTTGATTGTCCGGCCAGCCTGAATTAGCGAAACCTGCTAAAGGCTCTAGCCGCGCTCGGAAAATACCGGAAAAGAATGCTGGCCTCGTATCGCGAGCCCCATTTTAGCGGGCGTGGCAATCTCAAAGCTTATTCAATAACCGATTAGCAGAGACGCTTTAGAAGCATCCCCCCGAAGCTGAACTTTCATATCTGGCCGCCACTTGCGAACAAGCACCGAGTAGTATGAAAATGGGGCTATGCTTGATTTTCTTGTTGCACTAGCCGTTCTTGGAATATTGATTTTTGTTCACGAACTAGGCCACTTCCTGTTAGCGAAGTGGAATGGCATAGGCGTGGTCGAATTCTCAATCGGATTTGGTCGCAAAATTTTCAGTCGCCGCATCGGTGAAACGCAGTACTCCATAGGTCTAATTCCACTAGGTGGCTATGTAAGGATGTTGGGAGATGACCCACGCGATCTTACCGTCGCACCCGGGGCGGAAGTAGCGTTAGATGGCACTCAATACTCGCAGGACGAACTGGCGATGCGCAAAGACCGCAGTCGTTGGTTTCTGGCTAAAGGATATTGGCCCAAATTTTCGGTTGTCCTGGCTGGTCCAGCGTTTAACATACTGTTCGCGATAATTGCCTCTTGCTCATCATTTTACGCGTATGGGCGCCTAAAAACTTTGGATGTTCCGGTGATAGGAGACGTGCTGCCTGGATACCCAGCCGAAAAAGCAGGCCTTAAACCGAAAGATCGAGTGGTTACTATCGACGGTAAGCAGGTAGCCACCTGGAAAGAAATGGCCGAACTTATTTCTGCTTCGCAGGGGCAGGAGATGCTGATTAAGGTCTCGCGCCCTGCTACTGAGGGAGCTAACCCGCAGGATCTCGAGATTATGCTTTCCGGAACAAATGACACCGCCGATCTCGCCGTAGTGGAGGGAAATCTTGGTAAGCGTCCGTTTAAGGTTGGAATCGTACCCGATTCAGAGCGGGCCGAAGTCGGGCTACTTGATGCAATCGGCTATGGCAGCATGCATGTACTTTTTCTGTGTCGAGTCACCGTTGATGGCCTGCTAGGTATGGTGCAAGGGCTAATTTCGCCCAAACATATTTCAGGCCCAATTTTTATATTCAAGGAAGCGGCCCGCAGCGCCAATCGAGGCCTCGAGCATGTCCTAGAGTTCATGGTTTTCTTGAGCGTAAGCTTGGCCATTCTTAATCTACTGCCTATTCCTATCCTTGACGGTGGGCACTTGATGTTTTTCACGATTGAAGCACTCCGCGGGGCTCCGTTGAGCCTGCGGGTACAAGAGCTAGCAAATCAGGTGGGAATGCTAATCCTCTTCGCCTTAATGATATTTGCTTTCGGAAACGACCTTCTTAAGTTGTGATCAGCAGCCGCACTATCTTAGCAATCGACACCAGCACGCGCCTAACTAGCGCATGCCTGCTAACTGCCTCAGGTGAATTGGTAGAAGAAGAGGTGATTACCACTGCATCCCATGATCAAGAACTCTACGCCCTGGTACAAAGATGCTTAGAACGAGCGCGAGTGCAGACCAAAGCGCTCGATGCATTAGTTGTAGGCAGCGGCCCTGGCTCATTTACCGGCCTTAGAATTGGCTACTCGTTCGCGCAGGGCTTCTGCATGGGGCGGCGGATTCCTCTGATGCAGGCATCCACACTAACTGCCTGGGCCAAGCCTCATTTGAAGGAAAAGCTGGTGTTAACTCTTATCGACGCTAGGCGCAGTGAGTATTTTTGTGCAGCCTGGCGCGACGGCAATTTAGTCTGGCCGGCATCGATCATGAGCGATGCCGCTATCTGGAAACAGGCAGAGGTTCATAAACAAGGCCTTGCAGTTTTGGTTGTGAGCGATACTGAGATTCCAAATCCACCATATCCGGTGCACCTTCCAGGGCGCATAGCCTATTGGCTGCTCCAAGCTGCAGTTGACTCTGGAGAGGGGGGATTGGCGGCATTCAACGTCCCAGAAATTGCCAGTGCCAGTCCCAACTACCTACGTGCCGTATCCGCAAAAACCATTGCAGAACGCAAGAATTTGGGTGGTTGACTGAATGCAGGAATTATGACTAAACTTAAAGGGTCGATAGAAATTCCTCGATTTTTCCACTTCCCCTCTTTATCCAGCCTATAGCTTAAGTCGGCATAGCCAGGAAAAGACGACGGATCTCTCTCAGTAGTGGGGGAGGCAGCAGTAGCGTATCGCTTGGGGAAATGAACCGACAATCAAGGTGAAAATTCTTATTGCAACTAAACTCTAAGTAGCTGCGACCAGCAAGTAAGACACAGTCTGCACTAGCAAAGTATCAAAGCTGCAAAGCGTAATAACAAACAACATTGGTAATTAAACACATGGGCGAGAAAGCAGAAGCATTGCGTGAACGTGAGCGAGAGGGCAAGGAAGGCCGCTCCGACAAAGACCTAAATTTAAATGAGCTGAAGCGCCTAAAGCCGGAGGAGCTGCTTAAACTGGCGACCCAGTTTAACATCGAGGGCGCCAACACAATGCGCCGACAGGAGCTTATCTTTGGCATACTTACAGCACAGTCCGATTCAAATGGAAGTATTTACGGCGAGGGTGTTCTTGAATGCCTGCCAGACGGCTTCGGTTTTCTTCGTTCACAAGACTACAACTATCTGCCGGGCTCCGATGATATTTATGTGTCACCGGCCCAAATTCGGCGCTTTGGTCTTAAAACCGGCGACATTATAGAAGGTCAGATTCGCCCGCCACGCGAGAAGGAGGGGGAGCGATACTTCGCCCTTCTGAAGGTTAATTCGGTTAACCATGATACCCTCGAGGCACTCAAGCACAAAGTTCACATCGATAACCTCACCCCAATTTATCCACTTGAGCGCATCAAGTTAGAAAGCAAAAAGGGCGGAATGTCTATGCGGATCATGGACCTCTTCTCGCCAATCGGGAAAGGCCAACGCGGACTAATTGTCGCTCCACCTAGAACGGGAAAGACAATTCTACTTCAGAACATTGCCAATTCAATCACCGAGAACCACAAAGAGATCGTGCTGATTGTCTTACTAATTGATGAGCGACCAGAAGAAGTTACGGACATGCAAAGATCCGTTCAAGGTGAGGTCGTTAGCTCCACCTTTGATGAGCCAGCACAGCGCCATGTTCAAGTAGCGGAGATGGTAATAGAAAAGGCTAGGCGTTTGGTTGAACACAAGAAGGATGTGGTAATTTTGCTCGATTCGATTACCAGGCTTGCGCGCGCCTACAACACAATTGTACCACCAAGCGGCAAAATCCTCTCCGGCGGCGTCGACTCAAACGCGCTACACAAGCCTAAGCGCTTCTTCGGCGCAGCACGAAATTACGAGGAAGGTGGTAGTCTTACAATTATCGGGACAGCTCTGATCGAGACGGGCTCGCGCATGGACGAGGTCATTTTCGAAGAGTTTAAGGGTACCGGCAACATGGAGTTGGTCCTCGATCGCAAGCTCGCGGAAAAACGCATTTACCCAGCCATCGATATCAACAAGTCAGGCACACGTAAGGAAGAACTGCTACTGAAGGATGACGTACTTCAGAAGGTTTGGCTGCTGCGCAAGGTGCTCAACCCACTAAATGGAGTTGAAGCAATGGAGTGGCTGCAGAGCAAGATGGATGGAACTAAGTCGAACAAAGACTTCCTCGATATGATGAAGGGACAATAGTCGACTATGGCCGGCGCGCCAAAAGTTCTGGCAGTCGATGACAATCAAGAAGGGCTTTTTGCTTTGGAGCAGGTGCTGCAAAAGCATGGCTTCTCCACGCTCACTGCTAGCAACGGTCAAGAAGCACTCAAATGCTTAGAGTCAGAGTTTCCTGATGTCATTTTACTCGATGTCAACATGCCGGGTATCGACGGGTTTGAGGTAACTAAGCGCATTAAGTCCGACCCCTGGTTACGCTACATTCCAATACTTTTATTGACCGCCAAGGATACTTCCGAAGCCGTAGTTGAGGGCCTTGAGAAGGGGGCAGATGATTTTGTCAGGAAGCCCTTCGAGTCAGAAGAGCTGATCGCCCGCGTCAGGGCCGCCTTGCGCACTCGCAAGCTATATTTGGAGCTAGAGCAGAGTCGCCGCGTAACGGCGGAGCTGCAGCAACGTCTAGGGCAATCTGCCACCTTCGGAAACATAATCGGGCAGAGCTCAGCAATGAAGGAAGTTTATGCCTTGCTGGAAAAAATCAAAGATTCAGATGTTCCTGTGCTTATTTCAGGGGAATCTGGCACTGGCAAGGAGTTAGTTGCTTCAGCCTTGCACTTTAATGGCCCACGTCATGCCAAAAGTTTCGTACAACAGAACTGCTCAGCCTTCAATGATCAGCTTCTCGAATCGGAACTATTCGGTCACGTAAGGGGAGCCTTTACGGGCGCAATTAAAGACAAGCCGGGTCTGTTTGAGGTAGCCGATGGTGGCACCTTTTTTCTGGATGAAGTGGGGGAGATGAGCCCAGCGTTACAGGTAAAACTGCTGAGAGTTTTACAGGATGGCACATTTATCCCCGTAGGTGCCACTAAACCAAAACGCGTTTCTGTGCGCATTATAGCTGCAACCCACCGCAACCTTCGTGAGATGGTAAAGGGTGGCACCTTTCGCGAGGATCTTTTTTATCGCCTCAACGTGGTTAACGTGAAGCTACCTGCTTTGCGCGAGCGACGCTCGGATATTCCATTATTGGCGGACTTCTTCCTTCAGACAATTGCCGAAAGGACAGGCAAACCTGTGAAGTCGCTATCCCCCGATACGCTGCGCGCACTTAATTCACACGATTGGCCAGGAAATGTTCGCGAACTGCAGAATGAGGTAGAGCGCCTAAATTTGATGGCCGGCCCTGAAACCCTGATCACAGCCACTCACGTCTCAGAGCACGTTCAGTCTGCCAGCAACGAGAGCCCTGTCTCTAGCCCAAGTGGCTCACTTAAGGAGGCAGTAGAGCGACTTGAGCGCAGTATGATTTCAGCAGCCTTAGCTCGTAGCGAAGGAAATAAAAGTTTAGCTGCCAAGGAGTTGGGGATTTCAAGGTCCAACCTTATCAACAAAGTAAAGGAGTATGGCTTAAGCTGACTAGCTTTATGACCTAAACCCTTCTTGCCGTAGTGGTAGATTAGCTTCATCTCCGAACACACCAATCCACGCCAAAATGGCAACTACCGCCATCACCAGGCCCGCCCCCACTAGCACTTTTCCGCCCGAGGCCACAAAGGCATAGAAATCAAGACGCACCTTAATACGCCTAAAGTTCTGCTCAGCTCGGCCGGTTAACTCCCTTAAATTTGTAAGGGGAAAATCCTCCATGACGGAGGGGCTTGTTTGATCGCTTGTAGCTGTCGATAATAAACCTAGATATTGCTCGTACTTATAAGTAGCAAAGAGAATGTTTCCGAGCCCCAACAGTGCTAGTAAGATAGCCACCGCACCTAAAGAGCGTGCGAGTCGATGGGCCGTAAACAGCGGGTCGCGTTTTGCCATAGCCTAATCTAATCAGGAAGGCGATGAATACACAAACCAAATTCGTGCAACGGCAAAGCGGCTTGGGGCGACTTACTCTATTGGTTTTTGGCACTATCATCGCTGTTGTTGTTTATTGTGGCTACTGCATTCTTCCTTTCTATTACTGCTACTTTGAAATTACCAACCAGATGGAACAGGTGATAAAAGTTGCCTCGACTTACACAGACAAAGAGATTCGAGAAAAGCTTCTGTATCACATTAAAAAGCTCGAACTGCCCGTTGAACCAGATGATCTAAGGATTGAGCGCGACGCAGGAACCATGCGCATTAGCTTGCCCTATCGCGAGATCTTCTACGTAACCTGGAAAGGCAAGGACTACGACATTCACACCTTCGAATTTCACGCGTATGCCGAGGGGCACTACTAGTCGAAATACTTTTGTGCCCTAGCAAGGCGATGCTAGGTATGGAGACATCTAAGCTATCTCCAAGTTGAATTAATCACTTTCGATACTGGCTGCTAAAGACGCTGCTTTATTACTGCTCGACCAAACACGAAGCTCCTTAATTCCTTCACAGCTCAGGAGCACTATATTTTCATACCCGCTGCCTAGAACAAACTGGCAACACAGATGAAGAGAACGAAACGCCTAATAGTAACGAGGGGCATCACTACTAGGCGTTTGAATTCTAGCTAGGGGCGTGAAGGGCACGCCTGTTTGTATCATTTACTGAACAGCGCTTCTAAGGTCACTCAAGCCCTTACGTAGCAGCGGCTTCGCTTCGCGAGTTTTTCCGCGTGCCACCAGATAGCGCAGCCGGTTGAGCTTTTTAAGCGCGCGGCTTACCCCATCATGCATTGTGGAAAGTCTGAGCTCTAAAAGCTTCTTTTCGCCAGCGAGGGAAGCTATCTCTGTGTCAGCCTGGCTCTTCTGAGCGCTTGCTACAGCAAGATCAGACTGAGTCTGAGCCAACTGCGAGAGCAGGCTCGAATTTTGCTCCCCTAAGCTAGTCTGACTGGCCTGACAAGCGCTTAGCTGCCCACTCGCTATTCCTAATTGACTCAAACACTGAACCTTAGCGGTACTCTCAGCACCAAGACTAGCGTCCAACTGGGCGTTTTGCGAACTTAGCTGAGAAACCTGGGCGCTACTCTCAGCTAAAGCCGTCTGTGTTTGTTGCAATGCAACTTGAGCACTGGCTAAACTTGAAGCCAAACCAGAATTTTGAGCACCCAAAGAAGCTACTTGTTGATTTGCCGCTGCTAGCTCTACAGCTTGTGCTGCAAGTTGAGCATTCAAGCTTTGCACCATGGCTTGCGAAGCTGTAAGTTGGTTGCCCAAGTTAGCATTGTCTGCTAGCGCTGTTGCAAGCTGCGCCTGAGTGGCGCTTAGCTGTGCTGTTAATGACGCGTTGTTGCTAGTTAGCGCAGCCACTGAGGCCTGTGAACCAGCAAGATCGCTACTTAGCGTTGCCACTTGCGCCTGCAATGCACCTAGAGACTGCCCACACGAGCTGTTCTGACTAGACAACACAGCCACCAAGTTATTCAGCCCATCGATAGTTCCCTGCATCTGGGCGATCTGAGACTGCAGTGTTGAAACCTGCGCCTGCAATGAACTATTTTGGCCGCTTAGACTCAACACTTGCGAGTTGGCAGAGTTTAGCACCGACTGTAAATTCTGCACTTGGTTTTGCAGATTCAAGTTGTCGGCGCTGAGTGACGTTATCTGTACCCCTTGTGCCGCTACCTGTGCACTAAGGCTTGTATTGTTTTGTTGCAATACTGAATTAGCCGCATTTAGTTGAGCAATTTGCGAGTTTAGATTGCTCACATCTCCCTGCAAACTTGCTACAGTGGAGTTCAAGCCACTAATTTGCGTCACGTAGCCATTATTTTGAGCGGTCAGGGTATTCACTTGCTGCTGCAACTGAGAGTTGCCAGCGCTCAGACTATTTACCTGCGCATTTAACGAATTAATGTTGCTAGCAAGTGTAGAGACAAAAGTTAGTAAATTGTCCCGAAATTCCTGACCGATATTGAATAGATTGTACGTGTTGGAAACTGTGGATGGAGCCAGCACAGAGGCATACAGCGCATTCATCTGCCCTACCGGTAAGGGAAGAGCTGAGCATGTAATAACCGGCGCCAACGAACTACCAGGATTTGTATAATGAACTGTTAACATGAAAGGAGCAGCAGGGTCGTACTTGGCCACTACTACATACAGCTCGTTGTAAATGGTTTGAAATGCGCTAATCCAGGTTAAATCTCCAACAATCGGACCGTTATTCGGATCGACAAAAGGGGAGTAGGCATTCAATGCCTCAACCTTGTTGGCTTCTACGCTTAGCGTGCTCTGTTGGGTTTCGCCATTTGGATTCTGAAGCTGAACTATTAGACGATTACGACCAGTGCTCGCATACTCGCTTCGATCAACAGTGATCGCTGTGTTCACACCAGGTGTGCTATTTGATGGCTGAAATACCAACTGCGAGACGCCCGGCATGTTGGGAACGCCTATTAGATTGGGGCAGGGGGACGGAGCCCCTTGCGCATAGGCCTGGCTATTACTAAACCCAAGCGCTACGAAATTCGCTAATAAAACAACTTTCCCGAAAGCCAGCAGAGCAGAACGCCCGAAGCGCGTAGACCTAACCTTAGACATAAACCCCCCAAACAACCGACCAAAGTCGGATAAAACACGGCCTTCACCACAAAGGCCAGAACCACACGCTAATGGTTATGCGTAGATCTCTTGCCTATGTGCTCTCTTTCTATTGACCTGGCGCAAACGGCGGAATAGAAAAGATAAGCTAAATTGAGTACTGATTAATTTCGTGCTAAAATATTCAGTACTAATGAGCCTTTAATTGCGAAACTGTGAGTTCGCGAAGGTTTCCAAACTGCGCGCCTTGACCCTCTCGACAGTACCAGTGGTCAAGCTTGTACACGCCTGGTTAAACCTCCAACTCACTAATTCCAATTCCTGGCTCTGCTGTTAGAGATTGTAACGTAGATGCAAGTTTGCATTTAGGAAGCGCTGTGCACTTCGCAGTTATGTCGAGAAAACATGGCTGATTTAGGGCCAGAGTGCCACTGTCTACTAATATATCTCTAAATTGTCTGCGTCTTGGCAGGCAGTTCTAAGTTGATTTATTTACGCGAAGTCCGGCCAATCCGGAGTTTTCGCATGATTCGAAAGGTTAGCTATGGATGAACAAGTTAAGCAGGTCCCAGCGCACTGGAGGTTAGTGCTAGATAGTGACGTGATAGCGCGCTCGATATCGCGCATTAGCTATGAAATTGTGGAAAAGAATCGCGACTTAAAGAATCTGGCAGTAGTCGGGATTCGCACTGCCGGGGATTTCCTAGCTCGTCGCATCCGCGATCGGATCCAGGAGATCGAGGGAATCGAAATTCCATTTGGAGTAATTGATATTACTCTGTATCGAGACGATTTATCACATTCGAACGCCCAACCTATGCTTAAGGGCACCGACCTGCCGTTTCCCGTATCAGGCTCGCGAATAATCCTCGTCGATGACGTGTTTTACACGGGACGCACTGTCCGTTCTGCGCTCGATGCAATTATCGATTTTGGACGGCCCTCTTGCGTTGAACTTGCGGTTCTTGCCGATCGCGGGCACCGCGAATTCCCCATACGTCCCGACTATGTTGGCAAGAACTTGCCGACCTCAAAGGATGAGTTTGTAAAGATTAGATTGAAAGAGCAGGGATTTGAGGATGGCGTATATGTAGTGCCCCCCTCGAATAAAAAGAAAGAGGCTTAATATGCCACGGCACTTACTTGGGATTGAAGGAATGTCGCGCGAGGAACTCTTGCAGTACCTCGACAACGCAGAGCATTTCATAGAGGTAAGCGGCCGTGACATTAAAAAGGTACCTGCTTTACGCGGTAAGACTATCGTAAACCTTTTCCTCGAACCTAGCACACGCACGCGCTCGAGCTTCGAAATTGCGGGAAAGCGTCTTTCTGCTGACACCATAAACATTAGCGGCTCCGAAAGTTCAGTGGTAAAGGGAGAGACACTGCTAGATACAGCCAAGAACCTGGAAGCGATGGCCCCAGACGTTCTAGTAATCAGACACCGCGAAAGTGGTGCTCCACATTTCCTAGCTCGGCGCCTAAAGACAACAGCTGTGGTTAATGCGGGAGACGGAGCGCACGAGCACCCGACACAAGCGCTACTGGATCTGCTAACTCTCAAGATCCACTTCTCCAAACTCGGCCGCGACATCAGCGGGCTGAAAGTGGCAATTGTAGGTGACGTGCGACACTCACGAGTAGCGCGTAGTAACCTGTGGGCCCATAGATTGTTGGGGAATAAGGTCACCTTTGTTGGACCACCCACATTAGTCCCGGGAGAGTTTCGAGATAGCAGTATATTTGGCAATAACTTGCACTTGGAGGCTGATTTAGCGCGCGGCATCGAAGGAGCTGACGTCATTATCTGCCTGCGCATGCAGTTGGAGCGTCAGAGCGAACATTTTGTCCCAAGCCTAGAGGAGTATAGCCACGAGTATTGCGTCAGTGAGCGAGTACTTTCGCGCTATGCCCCGAATAGCGTCGTACTACATCCAGGTCCGGCTAATCGCGGCACAGAGGTATCAAGCGAGGTACTAGATGGTCCGCGTTCACTTGTGAGCGAGCAAGTTACGCATGGGGTGGCTGTGCGCATGGCGGTATTATTTACTCTAGCTGCCGGTAGTCCCAGCACCAATCAGGAGCAACAAGTATGATAGTAATTAGCGGTGGAACTCTGATTGATCCGTCAGCTCAACGTGAGGGTGAGTACGATTTATTGCTGGAGGGAGCAACGATCAAGGACGTACAGAAACGTGGAAGTTTTTCTGAATTGAAATCAGTCCGCATAATTGATGCTAGGGGCAAGTGGGTCACGCCAGGATTTGTTGACCTGCATGTGCACCTACGAGAACCTGGCTTTGAGTGGAAAGAAACCATTAAGAGCGGCGCAGAAGCGGCAGTCTTGGGAGGATATACCAGCATCTGTTGTATGCCCAATACTCGCCCCACCAACGATTGCGCAGAAATAGCAAAATTCATTCTTGATCGCGGGCGCAACACTGGTTTGGCAAGAGTACTCCCGATTGGATCCATCTCTAAGGCGCTACAGGGCAAGGAGATGTCTCCACTTTCAGAGCTAAAATCAGCTGGATGCGTGGCATTTTCAGACGATGGCGAGCCAATCTGGGATGCCGGCCTAATGCGCAGAAGCCTTGAGTGGTGCCTTATGCTTGACCTTCCCATAAGCTGCCACGAAGAAGACAAGCATCTTAGCTGCGGTGGCTGTATGAATGAGTCCGGGCTTTCGACTCGCTTGGGCCTAAAGGGAATTCCGGGTGTGGCGGAAGATGTAATGATCGCAAGGGATATCGAGCTAGCCCGCTTCACTGGCGGACGAGTCCATATATGTCACGTGTCAACAGCCCGTGGAACTGAGCTAATCAGGCGCGCCAAAGCTGATGGTATTCGCATCAGCGCCGAAGCTACGCCACACCACATAGTACTGACCGAAGAGGCAATCGGCGAATACGATACTAATTGCAAGATGAGTCCACCATTGAGAGGTGAGGCAGATCGGCTCGGAGTATTGGCGGGACTGAAAGATGGAACGATTGATGCACTTGCTAGCGATCATGCCCCACATGAGCGGGACAGCAAAGAAGTTGAGTTCGCCAAGGCTAGCTTTGGAATTCTGGGGCTACAGACAAGTCTACCTTTGTTGCTCGATTTTGTGCGGCAGGGTGCCATAAGTAGGATGCGCGCTATAGAAGCACTAAGCACCGGACCGGCCAAAGCCTTTAAGCTTAACGCCGGACGGCTTGTAGCTGGAGCACCAGCCGATATTACGATAATTGACCCTGACTACAGCTGGACCTTTCGCAAGGAAGTTGTACGCTCGCTTAGCCTCAATAGTCCATTTATTGGCAGGCAAATGCGCGGGATCGCTGATACCGTCGTTGTCGAGGGGCGTGTTGTAGTTGATGGTCAACGCTTAATTTCGCAGGGAGCCTAGCGTATGGAGTTGCGGGAGAGGAAACGCTTCGGAGCTCTTATCGATGCCATGCCAGGAAAACTAGTACTGGCCGACGGTACCACTTTTAGCGGTACATGCTTTGGTGCCCAGCGTGACCTAGGCGATCCAGTAGTAGGGGAAATTGTCTTCAATACATCGATGTTCGGCTATCAGGAAATCTTAACCGACCCAAGCTATGCCGGGCAGGTGATGTGCTTTACATGCCCCCATATTGGGAATGTTGGATGCAATAGTGAGGATGTTGAATCAAGCCGCGTATACACCGAGGGGATTATCATAAGAGATCTGCCGCGTGTGGTTTCCAATTTTCGAGCTCAACAAAGTTTGCCAGAATACTTATATAACAATGGCATAATGGGACTTGCTGGCATTGATACCAGGGCTTTAGTCACCCATTTGCGCACCTATGGGGCACAAATGGGTGTAATTGCCTGTGGGGAAAAGTTGAATGTTGATGATATGGTGTCAGTCGCTCGACAGCAGGGCTCGATGGAGGGCAAGGATTACGTTAAGGCCGTAAGTTGCAAAACCGCCTATCAGTGGAATGAGCTGCCCTGGTCCTTGGCCCATAGTAATAAAAGGCCTGGCAACCCACAGCTAGCTTTTGAGCAGCTTTGGAGTCGCCCTCACGTAGTCGCTCTTGATTGTGGCATCAAGTACAACATCCTGCGCCTACTAGTGGAAGTTGGTTTTCGGGTAACGGTCGTACCAGCGACAGCTACAGCCGAGGAAATTCTAGCGCAAAAGCCGGACGGGGTTTTTCTCTCCAACGGCCCCGGTGACCCAGCCACGCTCGGGTACATCGTCAGGGCAGTGCGTGGGGTCTTTGGCAAAGTTCCAATATTCGGAATTTGCTTGGGACACCAAATCCTAGGGCAGGTGGTGGGCGGTCGCACTTACAAGCTTAAATTTGGGCATCGCGGCGGAAATCACCCTGTGAAATATATGCCTACCGGCAAGGTAGAAATTACGGTCCAGAATCATGGCTTTGCAGTCGATCCAGCCAGCTTGCCGAGTGATGTGCGGATTAGTCACGTAAATCTGAACGACAACACAGTCGAGGGGCTCGAAATACCGCATGCCCGCGCGTTCTGCGTGCAGTATCACCCCGAGGCCTCACCCGGCCCGCATGATGCCAATTATCTATTTAGAAAGTTCTTCGAAGAAGTCGTTGGGTATCGCGATGGTTCGCAACGCATGAGCATGTAGGGAAGAGAGTATGCCAAAGCGCACCGACATTAAATCTATTCTGCTAATCGGTTCTGGCCCGATTGTAATTGGACAAGCCTGCGAGTTCGACTACTCAGGGACGCAAGCAATTAAGGCTCTAAAAGAAGAGGGCTATCGAGTAATTCTGGTGAACTCCAATCCTGCCACGATAATGACGGATCCAGAGTTCGCCGATCGCACTTATATTGAGCCAATTACTCCAGACTTCGTAGAAGAGATTATTCGCACCGAGCGCCCGGATGCGGTGCTGCCTACCATGGGTGGTCAGACTGCACTTAACATCGCGCTTGAGCTTGCTGCTCGTGGCGTGTTCGAAAAGTACGATTGTGAGCTAATCGGGGCTAAGGTTGAGGCTATAAAGACGGCCGAGGACCGCGAATTGTTTCGTGCCGCAATGGACGAAATTGGATTAGAGTCAGCTAAAAGCGGCGTAGCCCACTCAGTAGAAGAAGCCGAGATGATTGCTGAAATCATCGGCTACCCGCTCATTCTGCGCCCATCGCGCACGCTCGGTGGAACTGGTGGTGGAATAGTCAAAGAACCCTCTGAGCTGCGGCGTAAGGTTGATCACGCATTACGCGCCAGTCCTAACCATGAAGTACTGATAGAGGAGTCTTTGATTGGATGGAAGGAGATCGAGCTAGAGGTGATGCGTGACCTCAAGGACAATGTGGTCATAGTTTGCCCTATCGAAAATTTTGACCCGATGGGCGTTCACACCGGGGACTCGATTACAGTCGCCCCGATTCAAACTCTGACCGACAAGGAATACCAACTGCTCCGAGATGCGGCTATTGCTGTAATGCGTCGCATCGGGGTAGACACCGGCGGTTCTAATGTTCAGTTTGCGCTAAACCCAAGCAATGGGCGAATTATTGTAATCGAAATGAATCCGCGCGTATCGCGCAGCTCAGCTTTGGCCTCCAAGGCAACCGGATTTCCAATTGCCAAGATCGCCGCTAAGCTGGCTGTAGGCTACACACTAGACGAAATACCAAACGACATTACCAAGGAGACACCCGCCTGCTTTGAACCCTCAATCGATTACGTGGTGGTTAAGATTCCACGTTTTAACTTTGAGAAGTTCCCGATGGCTGACACTACTCTCGGGACACAGATGAAGTCTGTCGGCGAAGTACTTTCGTTCGGACGCAACTTTCGAGAAGCGCTTCAAAAGGCCATGTGCTCGATGGAGCTGGATAGTGCTGGATTCGATCGTAGTCGCCTGGTCAAAGATTTGGGGGCTGGAGAAATTTTCGAGCTGTGTAAGAAGCCAGGCCCGAACAGGTTATGGATCCTTGGTGAGGCACTGCGCAATGGGCATCGCGCCAAAGCTCTTTCTGATGCAACGGGAGTTGACCTGTGGTTTGTGTCAGAAATTGAGGCCATTATCGAAAGCGAGAAGGCCGTGCAGGGAAAAACGCTTGCTCACCTAACAGCTTCCGAAATGCGTGAGTTAAAGCGAGCTGGTTTCGCTGATGCTCGCATTGCTCAACTGCTTTCCGTTACTGAGTTGGATGTGCGGCGCCGACGTCATGAACTCGGGATTAAGCCTAGCTATAAGAGCGTAGATACCTGCGCCGCAGAATTCAGCGCCAACACGCCGTATTTGTATTCAACGTATGATGGGCCAGCCGAAGCGCAGCCCACCGATCGTAAAAAGATAATCATTTTAGGCTCGGGACCGAATAGGATTGGGCAGGGCATTGAGTTCGATTATTGCTGCGTCCATGCAGTGATGGCCCTTAGAAAGGATGGTTTCGAGGCCATCATGGTAAATTGCAATCCCGAGACAGTCTCCACGGATTATGACACCAGTGATCGGTTATATTTTGAGCCCCTTACACTTGAGTCGGTGCTAAATATCGTTGAGCGCGAGCGTCCAGTCGGAGTCATCGTTCAATTCGGCGGACAAACACCACTTAAGCTCGCTGCGGAATTGAAGCGTGCCGGGGTCCCAATTCTTGGCACTCCTGTTGAGGCGATTGAGGCTGCCGAAGATAGGAAGCTATTTAATGACCTAATCGCCCGCCTGAAGTTGCTACAACCAGCTGGTGGCACCGCCACTTCACTTGATCAAGCCTTACTCCGTGCCAGCGAAATTGGATATCCTTTGATGATCCGCCCCTCGTTCGTACTTGGCGGAAGAGCTATGCGCGTTATTCACGATGAGGGCGAACTACGCCAATACATGGCGGAAAGCGTATTTGTGTCCAATCAACGCCCAGTTCTGCTTGATCATTACCTGCACAATGCCATTGAAGTGGACTTAGATTGCGTATGTGATGGGAAAGATGTCATTATCGCCGGCGTAATGGAACACATTGAGCGCGCCGGAATTCACTCAGGCGACAGCTCATGCGCCTTGCCACCGCAGTCGTTGTCGGCGGCAATAGTCGACGAGATGAAGCGACAGGCCTGTTGTATTGCGACCGAACTTGGCGTGGTTGGACTGATGAACACGCAGTTTGCGGTAACTCGCGATTCTAAGATCTATATTTTGGAAGA
>JAIBBV010000014.1 GCA_019694465.1 Oligoflexia bacterium | reverse complement strand
TCTTAAGCTCCTCGACAATCCGAGCTTCTTCAGTATGCAGTTCTTGAATTTTGCTCTGGCAATCAGAAATTTGCTGCTGAGTCTTGTGGGCGTCCTGCTCAACCTGCTCCAAAGTACGGCGTTCAGCCTGCAGTCTACCAATTACAGTACCACGCTGATTAACAAGTTCACGCACGCGCGCTTGACGCTCGCGCGAACGGCGCAAAGCCTCTGCCTGGAAAGTCTCGGCCTCGCGCACCGCTTGCTGCGCAGCCTCACGCGCAGTCTGAGCTTGCTCTTGAAGTGCCTCTAGCTCGCTTACCCGCGCATCAAGCTCTAACTCCTTATTCTTGAGTTGGATCAAACCACCTTCGTGACGAAGGCTGTAGAAACTATACTCGGTAACAATATCTCCATCCTGAGTCACTAAAGTAAGTGACCCAGAATTTGGATGCTGGTCAAAGTATTTGACCGCAACCTCTAAACTCTCTACTACATGCACACCACTTAATAGCTTCTGTGCAGCAAGCGCGAAGCCAGGCTGGACCTTTACGACATCCAACAGTTTAACAAACGGCACATCGACTGCCACAAGCGCAGCGTCTGTCTGCCCCTCGCCTGCCTTAAGCACACCTAGGCCAGAACGGGTCTTTTTATTGCCCTGCGCTGCACCGTATGCCTCTCCTAAGAACTGCTGGGCGATCTCAAACGGCGAGTCAGATACAAGAAACTGCGCGCGCTCTGCCAGCACCGCCTGGGCAGCACGTGAATATTCAGGGGGAACTATTAAGCCATCTACTAGCAATTTACTTTGCGCTGCTAGCGTCTCAAGGAACTTAGAATTGGGGGTCCTTAGCGTTTCTTTAAGCTGCGTTACCGGCGAAGCAGCCACCAACTGTTCGCGAGTAGCTTTAAGACTGCTATTCTTAGATATATACTCTTCACGAACAGATCGCAGTTCTTGCTCACGCTGACGCAAGATTTCACGCTTTTCATTCAAGCTATCAGAAGCTTGCTTTAACTCCTCTTCTCCGTGCGATTCAAACTCTGTAATCTCGCCCGTTAGAGCCTTCTCACGCTGCGCCAATACATCTATTTCAGCGCCAGCATTGCTCTTACGCTGCGCCAGGGTCGATAGTCGCTCTTCGAGGCGTCGCATCTCAGTGCCACGCGCCGCCACAAATGCCCCAATTTCAGCTATGCGGGCACGGCGGTCTGAGCGCTGACGTTCGCGCTGGTAAATCTCTTCTGACAAAGCGTTCATTTTGACGCGCAGCTCGTCACTCTCAACGTCTACGCTCATCAACTCGCTACGCGACTCTTGCTCCCGGGCCTCTACTGCGCGCAGTTCGGTTTCGGCCTTGGCCTCTGCGGACTGAGCACCCTCACGACTAGAATGGGCGCGATCCTCTTCTTGACGAAGCTCAAGCGTCTTGTCGAGGAATAAAGCCTCCTCAAGTTCAGCTATGCGTGTCTTGAGCTCCTCACGAGCTTCGGCGCGCGCTGCCTGCCTCTTGAGAGTCGACACCTGCCGATCGACTTCCTTTATAATGTCCTCGATACGAGAAATATTAATTCCCGTTTCTTCGAGCCGACGCGTAGCCGAGGCAATTTTATCACGGAAACCGAGAACTCCTGCTGCCTCTTCCAAGATTAGGCGGCGTTCCTCCGGCTTAGCCGTAACAATACGCGACACTTCGCCTTGGGCTACAATTGTATGGGAACGTGCGCCTAAGCCAACCGCGCGGAAGAAATCTTTCAAGTCTTTTAGGCGGCAGGGCACGCGATTAAGAAAGAACTCTGATTCACCGCTACGGTATAAACGACGGGTAATCTGAACCTCGTTTACAGACTTAAGCCAGCCAAAGCGGGTCAAAAATGTTGGAGATTTGCGCTCGTCATCGCGCTCTTCAGCTTTTACCGCAGCCGGAGCCTCGGTCACTTCGTTAGTTTCTGCACTCTGATCTATACTCTGATCAATTTGCGCCAAGTCAGCGATAGTGTCACTGCTCTCATCCAAGCCACCCTGAATAACTGTGAGTCCTGGTCTGGCGCCTGCTTCCTCTGTCTTGCTCTCTTGCTGGTCAACCTTGTCGGACTCTGCCTCAATGGCTGGGGCCTCTTCTGAGTCCTCTGTATTAACTTCCAAAGCTGCTAAATTAGCGATCAAGTCAGCCTCTGCGGAGGGCGATACGAGATCAGCGAAAAAGTTCTCCTCACTGGAACGCAGAGTAATTGTGACCTCAGCCAACCCTAGCGGCCTGAGCTTGTCTGTGCCGTTAAAAATGACGTCTTCGAGAGTATCTCCGCGTAGATTGCTAGCCTTGGTTTCTCCCAATACCCAACGCAGCGCATCCACCACATTAGACTTACCGCACCCATTAGGACCGACGACCCCCGTTACCCCACCTTCGAGCGGGATAACCACCTTTTCCATGAAGGACTTGAAACCAAAAATTTCGATTCTAGATACGCGCATGTACTACAATTCCTTTAGCAATCAAGGACGGGGGTCCAAAATCTCCAAGCCCTCGCCGTAGCCTACCTCAAGACTAACCCTTTGAGATAATCTGACAACCTAAGTAGCCTTAACTACACTAGATTATGTCATTTGCTCCCCTAAGAGAGACAAGCCGTACAACGACTCGGGGGTGGAAGCACTCCCCGAACTTTAAGGCAATTAAACTGAGGTTAATATGGGGTGAGTTTGAATGGAAGCCCCCTTTCGCTCCGAGTTGCGGGCACTATTCCTTTTCCAGGGCTTCGCTCAAGACCAAGGAGGTGTATTCCAGGGCGCCCCAATATGACACCACCACCGAGAGCAGAAGTAGATTCACGCCGATTGTCTGGCTGGCAATCGATATTCCAAAAAAGCGGAACTGAAAATCGTGCAAGAGTAGCAGCACAATCGCCACCATTTGAAAGCCGCTTTTAAGCTTACCTGCGGAATTGGCGGCAAGCACCATTCCACGGCTGGCGGCTATGCCACGCAGCCCAGTAACCCATACCTCCCGGGCCAGGACCAGCACAACCAGCCATCCTGGGACCCAGGGGGACCCATCGAAATCGGAACGCTGTGCCACTAGCATCACCAACGCCGCCAAAACCAAGATCTTGTCTGCCAAAGGATCTAGCAGCTTACCTAAATCAGATTCAGCTCCGAAGCGCCGCGCCAAGTAGCCATCAACCAAGTCTGTAAGCGCCGCAAAGATAAATATTGCGGTCGCCATGAACAGCATAAATGGGGAGGGATCGATAAGAAGAATAACAAAAAGCGGGATTAGACCCAGGCGCAGCAAAGTCAGCCAATTAGGGATTTTTCTGACCATGTCTGACATGCGAACTAGGACTCGCCTTTTTACTAAATAAACCCGCCGCTTTGGTATTATTGCGTGCCGCTGCATAGCGCGTACGCAAAGCCATAACGGTCTCAATATACTGACGGGTCTCCTCATATGGCGGGACCCCGCCATATTGTTCTACCGCGCCAGGGCCGGCATTGTAAGCTGCAAGCGCTAGCTTAAGGTCTCCTCGGTAATTACTCAATAAGGAAGCAAGATAACGTGTCCCGGCAAGAATGTTTTGGGCCGGGTCAAATGAGTTTTTAACGCCATATTCATGTGCCAGTGCGGGCATAAGCTGCATCAAGCCGCGCGCCCCTTTGGGCGAAACAGCGGAGCTTTGAAAGGCAGACTCCGCATGTATTACAGAACGAATTAAATCTTCCGGTAGGCCAGTAGTTTCGCTGGCCTGGGCTATAGGGGTCGAGTGTTGCTCAGTGTAGAGACGTCGACCTATCACCTTGGGACGACGGGGGCCCAAAATGCTATAAGGTATGCCCTTGGCGGTAAAAACTTCGGCCGGGACGCCCGATGGCGGCGGCTTGGTGGTAAAACGGATTGCACCGCCCTTGTCCTTGAACACATAGATTGGATTAGCCAGCGCATGCTCTGGACTAGCTGATAGACTCAGCACCGTCAGCCCCAGCTTAAGGACCGTCGCCAGTCGCATACTTATCTGAAATCTGCTCTAACACCCTGCCAGGATTCGGCCAGGGCAACCACTGCTACTTGCTCATGCGTCTCTAAAGCAAGTGAGTTGGGGTGATGTTTCTTGTCGGCGTAGAATATACCATGCACCCTTCCCTCACTCACAATTGGAAAGGCAGCAAATGGCCAGTCCTCACCAAACAGAGGATCACCATGAAAAACCGTCTGTTTGGTATGAAATGCATGAATGTCAGGCATCAAGTTGCGCTTATCAGCGCCAAGTCGCCGTGCAACATACTGGTACGCAGGCGGGTGCGGTCCGAAACAATACTGTGGACTGATAGTTCCATTTGTTTCATCGACTGAGTAAAGGACCGCTCGATCAAAAGCTAGCCCTCGAACAAGAGCGTGTAATGTACAAAAAACAGCTTGCGGTAGGTAACCCAGCTCATTTGGCTCGGCTTTGGCCTTTAAGCTTGCGCGCAACTCGTACAGAAATGGATTTATACGTTCAGCAAGCGATGAGTAGTGCGGGATACGTTTGGTGGGCTTGCCATCTGCACCAACTATCTCCTCCTGATAGTCCAACAGATAAGCTGGCAGGCGATAGCCTTTCATGCCCAACAGTTCCATACGGCGAACAAAGCCCAGTGGCGCTTCGCCCACAGCAGCTCGAATTGCGGCTGGATCGAACTCGGCCTTCTCTGAGTATTCGTCCAACAAGTCATCGATTGGTCCAGTCCCGGAGAATCGGAAAATCTCTTCAGCGATACGATTGGCGAGGAAGCTTGCTCGACAAAGCATAATAAAGTCTCTCCCCTCTTCTATGCTTCCCGTGCGGCGGTTCCAAGGGGGGAGTTCAAGAAATGAAACCATCTTTGAGACTGAGAGCGGCAAGGCTAAACTGTCGCAAATCGCCACAGCATACTCATGTATTGAGCGTCCTGTAGCTTTCTTGAGGTTGCGTTCCAGTAAATTTCGCCCTTCTTGAGACTGATCTAAGTGTAACAAGCTAAAAAGCTGTGGGCGAATATAAGCTAAAAAAATTACGGGCAAGCGAGTGAGTTGGCTCCAAAGCGGCACGCGTTCACGTAATGGAGAGCGCGGGGCCACAACACGGGCAATCTCCCGGCCAATTTCCATGCTTAGCATCATCTGCTGCAAGGCGCCCGCTGCTAGAGCGCGGCCGAGGAAAACGGCTTGGTAATTTTTTGGATCACCAAATTCGGCCAATGAGTCGCCAGTGCGGCGGAATCCCAAGTGCTGAATAACTCCCTGCAGCGATTCCACAGGATTGTTACGCGAGTACATGGCAGAGTTAGCAAGCGCCAACAGGCGGATTGGAATGACTGGGTCTGTGCTTAGTAAATCTGCCATTACGTCCGGTCCCCCTGCCCCGATGCTGAGCAGCTTACGTGCCTCATGCACGAGTGATAGCGACATGGGGTATTCGCCACCCTTAATCGCCATGCCGGCGAAATAATTTTCGAGCAACGAAGCTGTTCCCTGCGGGACTAGGGAGAGTGAGTCAGAAAGTTGCTTGATTCGCTCGCTTAACATTCGGGCCTATTGTAGTGGTTCCGTATAGTTATACGCCTAAGGAGTAAACTTAGGAAACAGCCATATAAGGTATCGGCATCTTACTCGGAGCGGAAAGAGCAAAACTCTGTAAATTTGGTGGTTAAAGTTTATATTAGATAAACCACCGGTGGCACGGAGCGCTTTAGGACAGCCTCATGGCACCAATTTCAATCACTACTATCCTAAAGGGATTAATTTGGGGTCAGGCGCGGAGTGTGAGCGAGGGAGCCGAGACATTACGGCATGCAAGTCGCAGGCGACCCGAGCGAGCGCAACAAAGCCTGGCGCCAAATTCAACCACTTCTAGCATAAATAGCTCTATTTGGGGTCAGGCGCGGCGCGTGAGCGAGGGAGCCGAGACATTACGGCATGTAAGTCGCAGGCGACCCGAGCGAGCGCAACAAAGCCTGGCGCCAAATAGAGCTATTTAGGAGGGAAATAAAAAAAGGCTTTGGTTGCCGCCGGTTGTTCGCCCCAAACTCCCGTCGTAACCAAAGCCCAAAGAAGTAGCGAGGTCTACGCAAGAACCATATCCTTTCTGCGTTTGATACGTCTCTTGCGGTGTTTTTAAGCGATTGTAGTCGCCTAAAATCTGTTCCTTTGTCTTCACGGTGGCGAGGCATCTCCTTTATCGAGACCCTCGCCGTGACTCTACCTTACGTTTACCGTAGGAGTGTTAGAGCCAGCGCTGGTTGCTGGTTCGCCTGTGCGAGGACTGCGGCACCAGCCTGCTGCAAGATGTTTAATCTTGTCAGTTCGGCGGCTTCGGATGCCACGTCTACGTCGCGAATGCGGCTTTCCGCTGCGGCGAAGTTTTCGCGTGATACGGTCAAGGCAGTGATAGCTACCTGCAATCTTGACTCAACAGCACCAAGGGTACCGCGAGTTGAAGCAAGCGAGCTAATCGCTGTATTGATAGCGTCAAGAGCAGCTCTCGAAGACGACTGACCTTCAGCAATCGTAGTTCCCGTGAGGGAGTACGACAAGGCTGAGTTGCCAGCGTTTGCGAGTCCGAGCGACTGCAATGTACCTTGAACGCCTGTAAAGGAAACTTGTGAAGTTGAACCGGAGTTGAACCCAACTTGCAATGTCAGGGTGCTACCGCCAGACAGCAGTGTTACACCGTTGAACTGAGTGGTTGTAGCGATACGCTCAATTTCTGAGCTAAGCGCTACGAACTCGTTCGACAGCGCTGAACGCTGAGTCGTTGAGAACACGCCGTTTGCTGATTGTTCTGCAAGTTCGGCAAGACGTGAGAGCACGTTACCGATTTCGCCCAGCGCTGAATCGGCAATCGCTATTGTCGAAATACCGTCGTTGGCATTTCGGATAGCTACTGTCGCTATGCGTTGCTGAGCTTTCAAAGAGTCAGCGATCGCGAGTCCGGCAGCGTCGTCGCTAGCGCGGTTGATTCGTTGACCTGAGCTTAAGCGCTCGAATGTGCGACTCAATTTGTCGGTAGCGGATGCCAACCGACGCTGCGCCTGTAAGGACGCAATATTAGAACCTAGGGTAACAGCCATATTTCCTCCGTGAAGATTCTGAATCGAGTCTCGGTCAATCCTTCGACAGAGCGGTGAAACGACAAATAGGAAGCACATTCCTACTTGCTGCACATTTCTCGATTCAGTTAATGGCGGTTTGAAAGTGGTTCTATCTGAGTTACTACTGCCACAGCAGAACTACTCGAAAGCCGCACCACACTATCCTTCCTAGCAAAGATACTGAACGTCAGAGGCTTAAGTTTTCTTGAGCAATATTTTGAGCTGTCTCTGATTTTTTGTTAGGTTGCGGAAATCGCTCGCGTGAATGGATGTTCTAGGTAGCCCTAGTTAATTGAATTCGCTCTTAGCGACCTGGGAAGTCAAGGTTTTGGATGGAAAATTAATATCGTCTATGTATCTAAGAGAGCAATTCCAACTAATCCTCTGGGAATTCTGTGCACTCGTATGTCGTGGTTCCTAAAAAACCACCGAGAACACAGAGGTCACAGAGCAGCTTCAGGCAGCCTCTCCTGGCGCCAAATTCAACCACTTCTAGCATAAATAGCTCTATTTGGGGTCAGGCGCGGCGCGTGAGCGAACCTAATCACTTCAGCTACACAACTAATTCTCTGTGAACTCTGTGCACTCTGTGGTTAAAAGACTGTGTAAACCACAGAGAACACAGAGGTCACAGAGCAGCTTCAGGCAGCCTCTCCTGGCGCCAAATAAAGTTATTTAGGAGGGAAATAAAAAAAGGCTTTGGTTGCCGCCGGTTGTTCGCCCCAAACTCCCGTCGTAACCAAAGCCCAAAGAAGTAGCGAGGTCTACGCAAGAACCATATCCTTTCTGCGTTTGATACGTCTCTTGCGGTGTTTTTAAGCGATTGTAGTCGCCTAAAATCTGTTCCTTTGTCTTCACGGTGGCGAGGCATCTCCTTTATCGAGACCCTCGCCGTGACTCTACCTTACGTTTACCGTAGGAGTGTTAGAGCCAGCGCTGGTTGCTGGTTCGCCTGTGCGAGGACTGCGGCACCAGCCTGCTGCAAGATGTTTAATCTTGTCAGTTCGGCGGCTTCGGATGCCACGTCTACGTCGCGAATGCGGCTTTCCGCTGCGGCGAAGTTTTCGCGTGATACGGTCAAGGCAGTGATAGCTACCTGCAATCTTGACTCAACAGCACCAAGGGTACCGCGAGTTGAAGCAAGCGAGCTAATCGCTGTATTGATAGCGTCAAGAGCAGCTCTCGAAGACGACTGACCTTCAGCAATCGTAGTTCCCGTGAGGGAGTACGACAAGGCTGAGTTGCCAGCGTTTGCGAGTCCGAGCGACTGCAATGTACCTTGAACGCCTGTAAAGGAAACTTGTGAAGTTGAACCGGAGTTGAACCCAACTTGCAATGTCAGGGTGCTACCGCCAGACAGCAGTGTTACACCGTTGAACTGAGTGGTTGTAGCGATACGCTCAATTTCTGAGCTAAGCGCTACGAACTCGTTCGACAGCGCTGAACGCTGAGTCGTTGAGAACACGCCGTTTGCTGATTGTTCTGCAAGTTCGGCAAGACGTGAGAGCACGTTACCGATTTCGCCCAGCGCTGAATCGGCAATCGCTATTGTCGAAATACCGTCGTTGGCATTTCGGATAGCTACTGTCGCTATGCGTTGCTGAGCTTTCAAAGAGTCAGCGATCGCGAGTCCGGCAGCGTCGTCGCTAGCGCGGTTGATTCGTTGACCTGAGCTTAAGCGCTCGAATGTGCGACTCAATTTGTCGGTAGCGGATGCCAACCGACGCTGCGCCTGTAAGGACGCAATATTAGAACCTAGGGTAACAGCCATATTTCCTCCGTGAAGCAAACACACCAGCAGGGTCTGTCCTTAGACCACTGGAGTACTGCCTAAGCGCACAGTCCTCTAACCTGGTTTTTGTATGGCTTTAGTGTTCCGTCGACGGGCCCTGGGGCGGGCAAGGATGTCGACACACTGAGGCCACACCACACTCTTCTGCAAGGGTAGGTAACGGCAGGGCTGATTTTTTCCTTGAGCAGAATCTTCAACTGCTCTATCAGGAATAAATGTAAGTGATATTGAGTTGTTGTGGGGCTGACTAGCTAGCAGCAGCAGAATGTTTCCCAGCCCCAAGACGAAAAAAGAGCTTGGGATTAAATTAAGCTTTCGCTTATCTAACCCCAAGCCCCCAAGAGAGAAAGTAGCGAGGCACTAAGCTTAGCACCTGGCTTTTCGCCAGACTTTCTCCACGCGTAGAGTTCTGAGTCGCTTTGGTTCCTCTATCATGGGATGAGGCTGTCCCCTCATCCCTCTAGGTAGATCCATTCTGTGCTTGGTAGGACTCAGCTGAGCACCCAAGTACGTGATAGATCTATCCTATTGGTGGTTCCACCCTGCCAAGGCTTGGCGGAACCACCTTAAGGACTTACAAACTTTATCGTAACAGACTCAGAGCTAGTGATGGCTGCTGGTTAGCCTGAGCCAAGACCGCAGAACCTGCCTGTTGCAAGATGTTCAAGCGGGTAAGCTCAGCTGCCTCAGTCGCGACGTCTACGTCACGGATGCGGCTTTCAGCGGCTGCGAAGTTCTCTCGCGCGACTGTGAGGTTGTTAATCGCAACCACAAGTCGTGACTCTGTCGCACCAAGCGTACCGCGAGTCGATGCAAGTGAACTAATAGCGGAGTTGATCGCATCAAGAGCAAAGCGCGATGCAGACTGAGCAAGGTCAACCCCAGCCGCCTGAATCGAGTATGACAATGATGAAGTTCCGCTAGATGCAAGTCCAAGAGCTGCCAAGGTTCCTTGCACACCAGTAAACGAAATCTGCGACGTTGAACCAGAGTTGAATCCAACTTGCAGAGTCAAGGTGCTACCGCCAGACAGCAGTGTTACACCGTTGAACTGCGTGGTTGTCGCGATACGTTCAATTTCAGACCCTAGCGCGATAAACTCGTTCGCTAGAGCTGAACGCTGCGTTGTCGAGAACACGCCGTTAGCTGATTGCTCAGCAAGTTCAGCAAGACGCGACAATACGTTACCGATTTCACCAAGCGCTGAGTCAGCAATCGCAATCGTCGAAATACCATCATTGGCATTTCGAATAGCGACTGTAGCTACTCTTTGCTGTGCTTTTAAGTTGTCGGCAATAGCGAGACCGGCGGCGTCGTCGCTAGCGCGGTTGATTCGTTGACCCGAACTCAACCGTTCGAAGGTTCGCGCTAACGCTTCAGTCGATATCGACAAAGTGCGTTGCGCTTTGAATGACGCTATGTTCGATCCAAGTGTAATAGGCATGGGCTACGTTCCTCCTTGAACGTTTATATGTTTAACTTCCGTGTTACTACTTATCTCAATAGGCTTAGAGCTAGTGATGGCTGCTGGTTAGCCTGAGCCAAGACCGCAGAACCTGCCTGTTGCAAGATGTTCAAGCGGGTAAGCTCAGCTGCCTCAGTCGCGACGTCTACGTCACGGATGCGGCTTTCAGCGGCTGCGAAGTTCTCTCGCGCGACTGTGAGGTTGTTAATCGCAACCACAAGTCGTGACTCTGTCGCACCAAGCGTACCGCGAGTCGATGCAAGTGAACTAATAGCGGAGTTGATCGCATCAAGAGCAAAGCGCGATGCAGACTGAGCAAGGTCAACCCCAGCCGCCTGAATCGAGTATGACAATGATGAAGTTCCGCTAGATGCAAGTCCAAGAGCTGCCAAGGTTCCTTGCACACCAGTAAACGAAATCTGCGACGTTGAACCAGAGTTGAATCCAACTTGCAGAGTCAAGGTGCTACCGCCAGACAGCAGTGTTACACCGTTGAACTGCGTGGTTGTCGCGATACGTTCAATTTCAGACCCTAGCGCGATAAACTCGTTCGCTAGAGCTGAACGCTGCGTTGTCGAGAACACGCCGTTAGCTGATTGCTCAGCAAGTTCAGCAAGACGCGACAATACGTTACCGATTTCACCAAGCGCTGAGTCAGCAATCGCAATCGTCGAAATACCATCATTGGCATTTCGAATAGCGACTGTAGCTACTCTTTGCTGTGCTTTTAAGTTGTCGGCAATAGCGAGACCGGCGGCGTCGTCGCTAGCGCGGTTGATTCGTTGACCCGAACTCAACCGTTCGAAGGTTCGCGCTAACGCTTCAGTCGATATCGACAAAGTGCGTTGCGCTTTGAATGACGCTATGTTCGATCCAAGTGTAATAGGCATGGGCTACGTTCCTCCTTGAAACAATAAATCCAGATGCCTTGGTCAATCCTTCGACCAGAGCTGTAAGCCCCATGCGCCTCAACGCACAGGTCTAGATTTATCAATTCGGAATTGAGTTTGAGAAAGTAAGGCTTGGACCTTTTCTCAACCTGCAAAACCGCTCAAAAACACCACCAACTGCAACTTCTACCCTCTATGACGGCAAGTGCGAGTTTTCGCTTAAGCATAAAAATTGGTGGCGCTAACACCTGAATATTTGTGGAGAAATATGTAAGTCCGATGCAACAAGATTAAAAAATATGCTGCGCATTACTCACAAAATGAGCACGAAAAATACAGCCCATCGCAACTTAAATTAGGAGTGGAGTAGGCAGAGCTTGCAGTCGTCACGGGGCTGCAAACGCTTATAAACCCAGCCTCATTCATTTTTGACAGAAAATGGATGAGGCTGGGCGAGCGAGATCTTGGCGTAGCCAAGTCGAGCCGCAGAAAACGGGTAAACCCTAAGCCCCGAGGGGCAAATGCCGAATTGCCTAAAAATCACCGTTATTCCTTCTGTGGAGCCATCAATATAGGCTTACATTTTGTTAGCACGCTAGGGAGTGCTCCCACTTGTTGGTTGGGTTTGTGTGCTCTACTGCTCCACTTGGCTTCGCCAAGATGGCCCTGGCCGTGCTATTGCGAGTGAGTTTTTGTCAAAACTCACTCGCGCAGGGTTTATTTACTAGCGTAATGAACACGATTACCCAGCCCAGAAGCTGTCTGTAAAGCCAACTGGAGCCTATCGTATAGAGACGCTATCAGGGCAAATTATGAGTGGTGTGGTTCGCTGGCTGAATTTGGGTTTGAAAATTCTATTTCACAGCATGAACAAAAATACTTATGCCGCCAAGAAAAACACAGGCCTAATGCAGCGAGGATAGAAAATAACACAGACTCAGCGGGACTTAGAGAAATTAGGCTCGCCAAAGCAAATACCCCCACTGCTACAGGCACCATGAGCGCCCAATTTGAAAGGTGAATAATAACTGAGCGACGCTCTTCTAGACTGCAGCTGCGAGCGCACTTTGGGCAAAATGGTTCATTCTCAATGCTCATGCCTTTACCTCATGTGCGCCAAATTCACTGGAGCGCATCCGGAAATCTGTTCTTGAATGCGTTCTGAGATTGCCACGCCCCATAAAATGGGAATCGCAACACGAAGCCAGCATTATTGTCCGGAAACATTCAGATGGCCTCTAGCTAGAGCCAACCCCATTTCCCGGCATTTTCTGAGGGCCTCTAATTATGTTATGGGCAAGATATCGATATTGCCGCATATTTTGTGGCATTAACTAGTTGCAGATGGCGTTGTTCAAGATCCGCAAGTACGTTAAAATAATAGATAATATTTACCTCGTTTTTTTTCATTTGGTTTTTAAGGCTATGAACCTCAAATTAAGCTCAATCTGTCTAATAGCGGCGCTAGTCATTTCTTCTGGCTGTGAGGGGCGTTCCCTGTCGGGTAGAGAGAAAGGCACTCTAACCGGTGGTGCGCTCGGGTCGGGCCTGGGAGCCATAATTGGTCACCAAGTTGGTAATACTGGTGGCGGTATTGCCATCGGAGCAGCTGCAGGAGCTCTAGCTGGCGGGTTGCTTGGAAATGAAAGCGATGTACAGGACGACCGTGGCTCTGAGCAAGAAGAGCGTCTTCGTCGTCAGGAAGAAGAGCTTGCGCGTCAACGCCGAGAACTTGAAGAGCTCCGTAGACATCAGGGCTACTAGAGGCCATCCGAAAATATAGCAAATGCTGTTAGCCTCGTATTGCGAGTCCCATTTTATTGGGCGCGGCAATCTTGAAGCTCATTTTACAGCTAATTTCCGGGAGCGCCCTAACCAAGCTATAAAAGCCCCTCCCCTAGAGCCAATCTTTAAATGCTCTATGAGCTGGGTTGTGTGGGTATTGCTGCGCCCTAAAAACCAGTCTCGCGCTAGGAGGCGGGCCTTCGCTTCAGTATTTATGGAACTGCCTCTAGTCTGCGCGTGATAGCAGCATAGCACCGGCCATTGCGCCTGCAGCACACACACTAATAACAGCGCGCTTGGCCTTTCGACGCTTCAATTCAGCTAAGGCATTTCCAATCAGACGGCCCCCAGTAGCGGCAAATGGATGCCCTAATGCTATGGAACCGCCATTTACGTTCATTTTTTCGGATGGAATTCGTCCAATTGCCCTGGCCTCAGGATACTTCGACCAACCCTTTTCCCACGCCAACAAATTAGCCGCCACCTGAGCACCGAAGGCTTCATGCACTTCAAACAAGTCAATTTGATTGATAGTCACTCCTTGGCGCTGCAACAGACGTGGCAAGGCTGTTGCGGGGGCCATGAGTAAGCCATCGGCTGGATCGATGGCTGAGAATTCAACTGCATCTATGTATCCCAATATCTCCCTGCCCTGCCGTCTGGCCTCCACTTCACTCATCAGAGCAACTGCCGAGGCTCCATCAGTTAATGAACTAGCATTGCCAGCGGTAATGGTACCGCGCTCTGAGCGATCGAATACTGGCCTAAGCTTCGCAAGCTTTTCAATATTTGTGTCAGCACGAACTATGTTGTCCTTATCAACGCCATCTAGAGGCACGATCTCTTCAGCGAAATATCCACGCGCTTGAGCTGCCGCGGCGCGCTGATGACTGGCCAGAGCAATCTCATCTTGCAATGCTCGCGCTATCCCAAATTCCTTAGCAGTTATCTCACAATGCTCGCCCATTGTTAGGCCAGTGGAGGGCTCCTTTGGACTAGGCGGCATAGGGAACATAAATTTTGGACGGAAAGTCGCCATTACAGCGAGGCGTTCTCCGAGTGAGCGGGCCCTAGCCAGACGCAAAAAGAACTGCTCCGCTTTGGGATGCAAAGTTAGAGTTGGGCGCGACATCGACTCGCTGCCAGCCGCAATTCCTGTAGTAATACGCCCACCACGTATACCCTCAAAGATAAAGTTAGCCGCTACAAGCCCACTAATACAGTTATTAGAGATAGCATGCGCGCCTAAGCTTTTTGGTAGTCCAGCACGTAGCACCAGTTCACGCGCATAGTTCGGTGTTCGCGGATCGAGCAAAACTGTACCAAATATCAGCTCATCGACGCGGGAGGAATCTAGGTTGATTTTAGAAATTAATCCCTTCACTGCTTGCACGCCGAGATCAAGGAAGGAATAACGCGCAAATACCCCTCCCGCTCGAACAAACGGAGTGCGACAAACGCCAACGACCGCTACACGATTCATAAGACCTCCCCGAGCAAGCATCACGGCTAAATCCAGCCGCACTTAAGTTTACTAACCTAGAACTCATCCCATAAATACACTATGAGTCAGGTTCGTTGATTGCCTCGCCCAGCAAATCGGGCTCGCAATACGAAGGGGCTTTGTTTTCGGTATTTATGAAACTGCTTCTAGGCTAACTCGTGCTCTCCTTAGGTGAAAGAGAATATATGCAGCTCGGATTATGTATAGTCGGCATGTGCTAGGTAGCAAACATTCGCACTTGTCGATCTTGCAAATGCTTACGTTCGCGAATACGAAGCTTTTCAGGCACGCGCGCCTCAAGTTCGCTTATGAGTGGGTTAGCCGTGTCAGGCCTTAAATAGTGGAACTTACGATCCTGCGCTAGCCGCTTCGCTAGTCCCGTTAGTCGAAGACGTCGCTCCACTCTCTCCGAACCATCCGTAATGCTGCGCACGTATAGTCCGTCAGCATGTTGGGCCAACACATCGGCGAAGCGTCCCGCATCCGACTTCCACTCACCGTAGGGTAGCACAGGGCTAACCTGGATGTTTACCTCGACTCCAAATCGACGCAACGCCGCCACGGTCTTTAGACGCTCTTCGACTCGTGGTAAACCAGGCGTATAGCGGCGCACAGATTCCTCAAGGTTAGTCTCGATTCCCATAGTTACGCAGCAATGCTTACCAAGTTTGGTCAAGATCGGCATCGCGATCACAACCAAGGGCGAGCGAGTTTGAACCACCAATAGCCCTGGCGTGTAGCGTTTGAATAAGTCGAGAAACTTCATGCTGGCATCAAATTTTCCTTCGAATGGAAGGAATGGATCTGTTGTCATTCCGAAGTAAATTGTTGATGAGCTTAGAATGCCCTGATTGGAAAGACGCATTAAGTGCCGCTCCAGTTCGCAGAACGGGTTATCCTTATTTAATGCGTATCGGCTCCTTAAACGCACCAACTCGCTGTCATCTTCTATACGCAGCGAGTAATAGTCCCTTGGATCATCACCAGCAGGCAGCTTGTGCTGTCCAAAGGCAATCCCGTTAGCGAACGAATCAACTGTGTAGGTTACAATGAATGGAGTGTCGGCTTTGGCCTGCTCTCCCTCATGCTTAGTTTCCATAGTGTCTCCCCGTTTTATAGGGCTGGAAGGGATGCCCTCCCAACAACACCATTACTGCAGCCCTCGTTTAATCGTTTTTAGGTCAGTTCAGGCCGTGCCAGTACTGGCATAGCTTCAACTTGCTTAAACTTATGACGCGGTTTGAGGCAAAAAGGTTCAACCTAGTTAAACTAAAGTTAATGGACTCAAAAATAGGCGGCAGGCAGCATTTCAAGCTGTTTACATTCGTCGCAAAGCTGTTTCATAATGGGCAAGCCGTTAGGGATTTGGATTCCTCGGGTCTGATGTGGAGAGTTAGATGGCTGGAAATATTAAAGATATTAGTGACGCTACCTACGAGACGGAAGTACTTAAGTCCCCTATTCCCGTGATCCTCGATTGCTGGGCGCCATGGTGCGGACCATGTAAGAGCATTGCACCACTACTTGAGCAGCTTGCCACTGAGTATGACGGCAAGATCAAGATTACCAAGATGAACGTAGATGATAATCCGCGTACCCCTGTAGCATTACAGGTGCGCGGTATCCCAAACCTAATATTCTTCAAGGGCGGCGAAGTTGTTGAGCGCATTCTAGGCGTTGTCCCAAAAGAACAAATAGTTGCAGCTATTAAGAAGGTTATTTAGGGACCGTATTCGTTCGGCGTTAGGAAATTCAGCAACTAATTAGCCGTCAAATATAACCTAAAGTTTCTTTTCCCCCGATTGTCATTATAAGTGGGCGAGATGCGTTACATTTGCGCATGTCGGCCACGTGAAATGGAATTTGCCCGTAATTTTGATGACAAGGAGGATCTATGAGCCCAGGCTCTATCCAATCAGCTCAGCTCTCGAGCGCCCTAATTCAGAAGCCAGAACCAAAGTCCAAAGAAGATGCAGCGGAGCGTCAGGCAGACGCCAGTATCAATGGTAGCAGCGCCGAAGAATTTCGAAAGGAAAAAGGCGTGCAGACAATTGCTGAGGCCTAAAGTTAAGCAATAGCCTGAAGTTTTCTAGAGCGCACACCAATAGAAATGTCCGGATCGGGCTTTCTATTGGAGCTCTCCAGGCTGTTCACACGGCGCGGGTTCGAAAGAATCGCTCGAACTCGCATGCAAACCTTTAATCGCTTAGAGCTTTAAGCTAGACTGGGCCCTCGACCTGGACCGGATTTAATTGGTCCCGAGGTTCTTGGTTTATGCAGGACGATCCAAGCAACAAAGGCAATAACGACAAAACTGTCGAGACTAGCTGTAGTCTAACCTGCGACCAAGCTCAAGTACGCTCAGCAAGTCCGTCACGCTCACGACTGCGCTTCAATCCACAAGATGCGATCTCTCAACTATGCAGCGACGATTTAGCGCTTTTACGACGCATGCTCAGCCGAGCTACCTTGCAATTCATAGCGCAGGATGTCGCCGTATACCTTGAAGGCTTTGGCATACTGATTCCAGATCTTGTCTCTCACCAAAGAGTAAAGCATGTCGCCGATCGAGTACTGGTTCAAACAGAGACATTCCGTTCTTTACGATTTGAAAAATGCGGCGACCTAGTTGCCTTTCATCGAGAGAAATTTGGCTCAATCGTTGAAACTAAGGAGATTTGCGAACTCATGTACCAGCAGCTTTCGCGCTGGTCAGAACGGGAATTACGCGTTATCACACGCGGCCTTTTGCAACAGCTCCGTCAGGGAGTAGTAACAAACGGACATAATCATGATTTCCCTGAGATCGGCGAGTTCTTCGCCCTGCATAATCGACAAGGTTCAACACTCTCAGACTGGTTCGCTGGCTCGGATATATTTGTTAGACCCACTTACCGCCAAACCTTGGTTGTTGAACCATCTAGAATGATGCAAAGACCAGTTCTACATTCTTCGTGGGAGATTTTAGAAGCGGCCTATGGGCCTCCAGCCTGTATCTTGCAACTTGACCTGATTAAAGAGTTGGGGGGATTAGGCTATGAGCAGGAGGCGCTGACCCAAAGCCTGGCGCCAGCTGATCGGACAATTCCAGTAGGTGTTTTCGTGCGCTTAGAGTCGCCGCAAGCACTTATTTATGTCACCGATGGGCTTAGACGCTTGGCTGCTGATGTAGCACCTGGGAAGGTTGGCAGCGAGCTAGTTTTCCAGCTTGGCCTAGCGCATACTGAGGGAGCTTTCTCTGCAATTCCAGATTGGCCTTTGCGCCCTCTAACTTTGGGCTGGATATTAATACAAAGCTCACGGTCGAAGAGCCTACGGCCGGGAGCAGGCCTGGCGTGCGGAAGTCCACTAATCCCGCAAAGCGATTCTGAGCTGGAGAGCGTCTTTACAACTCAATTCGCCCCCGTTCGCAATGAGCAGCTTAGCACTTGTGGTGAATTCACTTTCGCCAACATTGTTGGTATTACTGCCGATGAAACGGAGGCTGCTGGCAAATACTCTGCAGAGTATTTGCTAAAGCTCCTTGAATACAAGGAGCTAGACCAGCACACTAAACCGTGGCGCTCCTCAATCGTTTCGCGCTCGCACTTCTGCCCACAATCAACTTCGCGCGCCGAAGGCGCGCAAAACGCCAGCAAAGCTGAGCAGTTTCCCACCGGCGCAAGCTTTAATGCAACTGGGATAACCACCGATTAACACTGCTAGTTTTTGTCTCAAGTCAGAGAAACTCTTAGCCGATAGATCTTTTGGGGCCTTGGGGTGGTTTTAGCCTGGATACGTTCTCATGAGTAGCTCAACATTCCAGAAATTCGACGCGATCTTAGTTGATCCGGAGATACAGTCTCGCATGCGTCTCAAGCAAGCCACAACCGCTGTTCCGCACTTTGGCAAAGTACATCAGCTTACAGAATTACGAGAAGCCCAGAATAGACTAGCTGGCTCTGAACGCTGCGACGTAGTGTTCATCTCGCGTAAGTTTGAAATGGAAAATATCATTTCATTCATTAAGACCGCAAAGGGAACTGGCCAAGGACAGGATTCAGCGTACATATTGGTTTTGGGCGCCAAGGATCAGGACAGCTCAACAGTAGCTGCTAGCGTTATGTCTGGATTCGACGGGTTCCTATTTGAGCCCTACTCAGTCGACAACTTGCTTGAGATCACCGAGATATCATCTCGAGTAAGAAAGGAGCGCTCACTAGCGCGAGAAGAAGCCGCGATGAAATTGCTTGTAACGGATCTTCTGAATCAAATTGACTTGCTCTCATATATGAAAACAATGAAGAGCGACCCAACACGGGTGCTTAAAAAGCTCCGTGAGCGCACAGCCGTACTCAAGACACTCTCTCCGGAGTCCAGTGATATTTACTATCGTATTGCGCTAGACATGTTTGAGAACGCCCCATTGCCAACAAAGATCTTTCAGCGCAAAAACTATGGTGGCGCTAGCTCGCGCGTAAAGAGAAAAATGGAAGACAAGCTTATTGCTGAGCTGGAAAAAGACACTACCGAGCCACCCAAGCCAGCCTAAAAAGCACTCGCTCCGCAAACGAATCACGCTGCGCCTTTTCCCTTGATCCACTCTATAACGTATGCTGAACTGCTTGAGGGCGTGTTACAGACCGAAGCAGTTGACTGGGCTTTAAACGCTATTGAGGCCAACAACTCACCGCCGCTGTGCTCTACACTATATTTTGTATGAATTGGTATTTCGCGGTTTATAACTCATGAAAGCGATATTCTTTGAAAATCACGGTGAAATCGATGTTCTTAAGTATGCCGATTTACCGGACCCCTCCCCCGGCCCCGGTGAGGCCTTAATCCGTGTGCGCGCTGTAGCTCTCAACCACTTAGACATTTGGGTCCGGCGCGGCTGGAAAGGCCTTGTTCTTGATATGCCACACATTACTGGCAGCGACATTGCTGGTGAAATAGTTAAGGTCAACGCTCCTTCGCAGTGGACTCCCGGTACGCGCGTGATTGTAAATCCTGGAGTCGTAACTAGTGAAGATGAATGGACTAGAAGTGGCGAAGCCAGCGTAAGTCCAGGCTATAAGATCCTAGGCGAACAAATGCGCGGGGGAATGGCTGAGTACGCGGTCGTACCAATTTCGAACGTATTTAAGACACCAGATAGCTTGAAGGATGAAGAAGCCTGCGCACCGTTGTTAGTGGGCACAACTTGCTGGCGCATGTTGCTGCATCGAGCGCAGCTAAAACCTGGACAGTCCGTACTAGTTGTTGGAGCTGGTGGCGGTGTCAATTCCCTATCGATTCAGCTTTGCCATGCCATGGGTGCTACGGTGTATGTTTTGGCTGGTTCTAAGGAAAAAATGGAAAAGGCTCTAGAACTTGGGGCGGACCATGTCCTGAACTATCAGGAAAAGAGCAACTGGGCCGTGGAAGTACTTAAGTTAACTAAAGGGCGCGGAGTCGATGTAGTTGTAGATAACGTAGGCGCAAAAACCATGGCCTACAGCCTGCGCGCTGTGGCTCGTGGTGGCAAAATAGTAACCGTGGGAAGCACAAGTGGTTACGATATTGCCCTAGACAACCGCCTACTTTTCACCAAGCAAATATCGCTAATTGGCTCAACCATGGGGAATGCCCAAGATTTCATTGATGTTATGGAGTTCATGCTCAAACACAACATCAAGCCGGTCATCGACCAGGTTGCCCCGCTAAAAGATGGAATCAAGATTATTCGCTACCTTGAAGAGGGACGACAGTTCGGCAAGTTGGTGCTAAAACCGTAGAAAACTTAATAAACCACAATGCTCTCAGAGGGCATCGAAGAAGAACCGAACTGGAGAGTAGAATTAGTCTGCATTGAAAGCCAGGCTCGGTGAACTCTGTTGTACTCTGTGGTTTAAATGGAAGTGATTCACAACACGCGACCTTTACTTATTAACCACAGAGTTATCAGAGGACACTGAGGAAGAACCCGATTGCCTATTTTCCCCACATACCTAGCCTAGCTTTTACGCATGAACCGACAGTCTATGCGCTCACTTCAAAGGCTGCTGCATTAATTGCACCGAAGTTAGGCAAATAATGCAGCTCCAAACGCCGCCTTACTACATCCTCACAAGACTCTGCTTGCTCGACATGTCGAGCGAAAAGTACCTCTCCCAATAGCACCCTATCATCCACAATCGCAAAATTTTCATCGCGCACAAAAATCTGTTTGACCAGTCCACCGAAGCGGGCAAAAGCAGCCTCTTGAATTGGCAATGGGATAGAGTGTGCGTCACAGCGCTGCTTGAACCATGCAAAACTTTCTTCAAGGTTCCAAGCCCCCGGCAACAACCTACCCTGCAGTCCCGTAAGCTGCCGTTGATCGCCAGCCAGCTTAAGGGCCATGCGAAGCCCAGCGAACACGGTGTGATAAGCAGTCGTAAATTTACCCCCAATTAGAAAAAGAACCCCGCCACTAAAATGCCAAAAAGGCTTGCGGGAAATCTCAACACTGCTTTTTCCCGAGCTGGACCGAAGTAAAGTACGAACACCTGCAAATGACGCATGCATTCGATCTCGTGATAGACCAGCGCCCGGAATATCTCTTGCTAGCAATTGAAGCAGTTCATTAACTTCTGCCTCACTAGCCTGCGGATCCTCTGGAACCACATCAAGTTCACGCTCGGTCGTCCCGACCATTGTCCCTGAAAAGTGCGGCCAAACAAAATAGTAGCTGCCGCGCTTCGAGCGCGGAAGAATAAGCGCCGGCCCATGCCAAGGCTTAGAGAACAATAAGTGTACCCCCTGCGAGAAGCACAACTTTCCCCCAAATGCCGCGCTGCTCAACCTACCCACTTGACCAACCCAAGGGCCGGCGCAATTGACAACAATACCAGCGTGGACTTCAAATTTTTCCTTTCCCAATACATCGCTGCAACCCACGCTGACTCGGCCGCCCGGAACATGATAGACCGAATCCACGCGCGCATGATTCAGGCACAACGCGCCCTCCTGGCGGGCCGCAAGAATATTTTCCTGCACCAGGCGCGCATCGCGCATTATCCCATCACAATATATAAAGCCGGCCTGTGGAGCCCTCGCGCTGCCTTCAAAATTATGAGCAAGCTGCGAGATATCGGCCAAGTAGCGCGACCGGCGCTCAGCACGCATTACGCAGCGATCATAAAGCCACAGACCAGTGGCCAAGCGTAAACGGTCAAAGCAGGATCTGCTAAAAAGCGGGATGAAAAACTCATGCGGGCGCACAAGATGCGGCGCGGTAACAAACAAATCCTCTCGTGAGCGAATGCCATCGAAGACCTGTGGAAAGTCGAACAGCTCTAAGTAACGCAGTCCACCATGCGCCATCTTGGAAGTTCTACTTGATGTTGCATGCGCGTAATCTGAGCGCTCAAGTAAGAGAGTACTAAGTCCATTCAAGGCCGCCAGACGCGCAAAGGCGGCGCCATGGATTCCCCCGCCCACGACCAAGATATCGAAAGCAGCACGCTTTTTTATTTCGTGAATAATTTCTGCACGACAAGCATTGAGGACGCCAAAGGGACGTCCGGCTAAGCGCTGCTCTAGATCTGAAAACTCACTGAGCAATCTTAACCTCAGCTACTTGAGCATGTCCGCCCTCAAGACTGACGCGCCAGGTGCCTTCAGGCACTTTGCTAAACACAAAAGTTCCTGGGGCCTGTACTTCACCTAGTAGATCGCCAGACAAGCCATCTACATTAACAAGCTTGGGCTTTACTGGGCCGGTACTTCCAGCACCAGCAATCACCCTTACAGTAACTGGAGCAGACACATGCTTCACCGCTCTTACCAGGCCGAGCTCATCCACTATTTTTAGATCGCCTGCAAACGCAACCTGCGCCAAGGCTAATTCAGCCAAAATGGCTACCAGTACCGCGCCATATCGATGTGCCCGCATTGTGGCTCTCATAAAATTAATCTTATTAACGGCAACTACAGGAGACCGCTATTCTCTGAAGACTCTTTAACGAATCCTGACAAGCGCCCATCTTACCCACTCTTTTCTAGGCACAGTTTGCACAGGTAGGCCTAAGCGCTTTCTCACTCTGTATGATGTTAGCGTCAGGGCGATATCCCCACAAGCAGGCTCAGTCGAGCCCAATATCACGCCGTACCTGACGGCCACGAAATTGAATAAAATCGCAGGCTCTATAAACATTGGCACGTGCCTGTTCAACAGTCGCTCCTGTACCTACTACACTTAGTACACGGCCTCCGGAGGTGACTATTTTCCCCTCCCCTACCTGCTTAGTTCCTGCATGAAATACCTGCACACCGGGTACTGTCGCCGCAAATTCAAGACCAGAGATGGCGTCGCCGGTTTTAACAGATACAGGATAGCCATCTGCCGCCAACACCGCACAAACGGCAGCCTCCGGTTTCCACTTCACTGCCGGCAACTTTCGGTCGAGCAGGCTAACTAGTATCTCTACTAAGTCGGTCTCAAGACGCATCATTATACTTTGGGTTTCAGGATCCCCTAAGCGCGCGTTAAACTCGAGAACCCAGGTCTTTCCTGTCTCGCCTACCATCAGGCCAGCGTACAAAAAACCACAAAATGGCGAACCGCGTCTTTCCATCTCGCGCAGGACCGGACGAATAATTTTCTCCACCAGCTCTGCTTCACAGCCAGGAACGAGGTGCGAGGTAGGCGACACAGAACCCATACCGCCAGTATTGGGTCCAGTGTGCCCTTCGCCTATACGCTTGTAGTCATGAGAAGTAGCCAAAGGCACGACATGCTGCCCATTAGTGGCGACAATGAAGGAAGCTTCCTTACCGCTCAAAAAATCTTCAGCTACAACTGTCTCGGCTTTCAGCTCAGAGTATAAAAATGGCAAAGCTGCCAAGGCTTCAGCCTGATTTTGGCACACTACCACGCCTTTTCCGGCAGCCAGACCATCAGACTTCAAAACAATCGGCCCCTGGCGCCCTGAGAGGAACTCGCGCGCCTCTCTCTCAGAAGACAGCACCACGTGTTGCGCTGTTGGTACCCCCGCCGCGATCATGATGTCCTTGGCAAATTTTTTGGAACCTTCAAGCATTGCAGCAGTCTTGCTTGGGCCAAAAATTCTAAGTCCGGCCGCACTGAAAGCGTCTACCACCCCCACCGTTAGGGGCAGCTCGGGACCAACTACAGTTAAACCAATGGATCGCTCACGCGCAAAAGTCAGCAACTTCTGGACGTCATCAACTGCAATATCTACATTCTGCGCCAACATTGCAGTGCCCGGATTCCCCGGCGCACAATACAAATGGCCAAGATGTCGCGACTGCTTTAACTTCCAACACAGCGCATGTTCACGAGCGCCTGCTCCAAGCACCAATACATTTATACGTTCGCTCATGCTGTTCCTGCATTAATGTCGAAAATGTCTATCCTTGGCAAAAATTAAACTAATGCCCAACTGCTTTGCCATTTGCACCACATCCTCATCACGTTTAGCTCCAGCGGGGGCCACTACCGCTTGGACACCAACTCCAGCTAATGTTTCGAGCGAATCAGTAAACGGGAAGAAGGCATCCGACGCTGCGACGGCACCGTTAAGCGTGTGCCCATGCTTACGTGCTTTCGCAATCGCTAGCTCGACTGAATCAATGCGACTCATTTGTCCAGCTCCTACCCCAATCAGCAGACCCTGATTCACGATCACAATCGCGTTCGACTTGACGTGAGAACAGAGACGCCAAGCCAGCTGCAAGTCAGCCAGTTCCTGCTTCGATGGCTTCCGATCGCTCATCACTTCAAGCGATGAGATATCTGAGGCGCTCTGGTCACGCTGTTGTATAAGATAACCACCTGCCGCGGTCCTAAACTCAAATTGCGTGCGGGACTTCAAATCAGCCTGCAACAGGCGAATATTCTTATTCTTCTGGAGTAATTCCAAAGCGCGCGGCTCAAAACCCGGGGCCACCACGATTTCTGCAAAGTCTTCCTTTACACCCAGGGCTGATTGCTCATCTACAACCTGATTAAATGCGATTATGCCACCGAAGTGACTGCGGGGATCACAACGCTTGGCCATCTTCAAAGCTTCCTCGCTAGTAGCGGCAACAGCAGCGCCACAGGGGTTAAGATGCTTTACTATCACCACTGCTGGCTGAGTTTGAGGGAACTCCTGGATAATTCGAACGATGGCGTCAAAATCAAGTAAATTATTATAGGAGAGCTCTTTGCCATGTAGCTGCTTCCAAGGTAATTCCGTAGCACCAACTGCCGTATAGAATGCTGCTTGTTGATGCGGATTCTCGCCATAACGCAACTCCTGCGCTTTTTGTAGAACCACTCCAGATATCGGACTCAGTGCGCTCTGATCAGTCACCTTTCCTGACGAGGAAAAATAACGCGCAATCTCAAGACTATCGTAGCCAAGCTGCGTAAAAACTTTGACAGCCAGCGCTCGTCTAAATTCGAGCTCCGAGACTTGCTTAGAGGCACGACCAGCTAACACCTCGAGCACTGCTGGATAGTCCGCTGGATCGATGACTGGATATACAGAAGCGTGGTTCTTTGCGGCTGCACGGATCATGGTCGGGCCACCGACGTCAACGAACTCAATCATGTGCTCTGGGTCAGAGGCATTTGAACCACTTAAGTTCTTAACAAAGGGATACAAATTTACAGCTGCTATGTCGATTGGAAGAATTCCGTCCGACTCGATCTGTCGCATATGCGCAACGTCGTCGCGGCGAGCAAGCAGTCCAGCATGAATCTTTGGATGGAGCGTTTTGACACGGCCATCTAGAATTTCCTTCTGGCCGGTGTACTCCTCTATCGCCACTGTCGCTATGCCAACCCCAGCAAGAAACTTGGCCGTGCCAGATGTTGTCAGAAGTACATAGCCTAGGGATTGAAGCCCGCGTGCGAAAGCTTCAAGACCTGTGCGGTCGGAAACGCTAAGGAGAGCAGCCCGTTTCATGAGCAAATACCTAATGTTATTAAACGGTTATTGTAACCAGGCGAGGGAGATCGAAAGTCCTTCTTCCTCCCGAGCAGTGTATACCACCAGGCGCGTTGAATTAGAACACTATAGCGGTTCCCAAAAATGATTGCCGCAAGAAATGGGGCAGCTAAAGCATTGATGTAGCGTCATATGACGATGAGTTAGCACGTAGTAAAGATATCTTAATGTCGCGCCTCCTGCGGATGCGTGCTAAGACTGCGGATCAAGCTGGGCCTCAGAAGCTCACTGAGTTGTTGTCTTTACTGCTATGAAGCTGCGCGAAGGGGCGTTTGTAGCAGTACTTGCGCCAACTTACTGCACTACTACCACATCGGCTGATGTAGCACTGTCATTTGTGCTTGTGGTACTGGCACCTTGTCGAGCTTCAGAAGATGTAGATGGGCTTGAGGGATCGGGTAGCAGGCGCGCTAACTCATTAAGTTCAGCTTGCGCCAAGTCACGCTCCCGCGCTAATTCCTGGCGCTTGGTGTCCTTAGCACGTGGATCTGATCCCATTAGAATTCGAATGTACTCTTCTTCGCGGCGGATATTCTCAATCTCAGCCAATATCTTGTCACGCTTGAAGGTAAGCTCAGCAATCGACTTATCTGAATCTCCAACTTCTTTATCGATCGCCCGTCGCACTTCCTCTGCCAATTCGTACTGCCGATCTTTTCTAGCCTTAGCTAACTCAGCCACTTTTTTATCCTGTGAAGCATCGGATGGATTATAGCGCAGTACCTCTGCCTCCTTCAGGTACGACCAGGTGGCCAACTCAAAGACTTCCTTCTTTTCTTTAACTGACGGCGATGCTACAGCCACTTCATTTGCAAGATTAATTGCATCGGTGCTCTGCAAGCGCTTACGACGACCGTACCACACAGCCAGTTTACGTGTGGCAACATCAATCTGAGACCGCAACTCATCCTGGTCAGCTTGCAGCGCCTCACGATGCTCGCGCGCACTCTTGAGGGTGTCCATCAGCTTAGAGCTTATTGGACGATCAAACGCACCAATTTTATCATTTAGTTCATTCACTACTTGCTGCAAGGCAGCGCGACGCCGAACTAAGCGACTAAGTTCTTCCGGAGCGATACCCGAATCATGGTTTCCACTATCAGAGCCGACTACAGAACTGTCCGGGGCTGGCAAACTTGGCAAATCGTGTAGTCCAAGACGAAGCGCCGAGGAAACCGGCCGCTTCACAGCAGCATCGACAACAAGTTCTGGCTGCACCTTAGCAACCTGAGCCTGTGGCACTTCCGGGGCTACTACCTGTATCGCATTTGGCGCTACAGCCCCACCAAGGATGCGTGGAGCATAAAAGCCACCCACAAAACCGATCAGGGTCACAACGGTAAAAGCGCCTCCCAAAATCAATGCTCGCGGCAAAGGCTTTGAGCGCCATTCCTCGAAGGAGAAACTAGGCACTAACTTGGCAGCTATTTGTTCAGCACCGGGTTTCTCGGCAACCTTGGCTGCAGCTACACTCGCAGCCAATTGCTCATTCGGACGTGCTTGCGCTAGATCGACTCGTGAGTGCAGTTCTGGATTAGCTGGCTCCGATACCGGCACCGCTAAAGTAACAGGAACATCTTCCTGCTCTACCGCCGCAGCAGAGGGTGCGGAAGCATCAGCTGCCACATCAGACTCTTCTACACTACCATGAGAACCAGCCCCTGAGCGTACTGGCTCGGCGGATGTTGAAATATTGCTAACCGGTATGTCTGCACTGATACCCTCAAAGGCTTCAGGACCAACGGGGAACTCCTCCCCCACTTCAACCACAATGACAGTGATATTATCAGTTCCACCACGATCATTAGCTAACTTAATAAGCTTTTGAACGGCAGTATCGATATAATTGTCTTGAACAATTTGCGCCATCTCGTGATCGCGCACGAGATTGTATAGTCCGTCAGAGCAAAGAATATAGATATCTCCACGAGCAGGGCCGTCGCTGCACATGAAACAATCAACATCAATCTCCGGAGTAGGTCCAAGAGAGCGAGTGAGCATATGCGAAACCGGATGGTTCTCTACTTGGTCTGGGCTAATAGCTCCGGACCTCAAAAGCTCCTGCACCAAGGTGTGATCGGTTGTAAGCTGCACAATATTGTTGTCGCGTACTCGATAGGCGCGGGAATCGCCAACACTTGAAACAAACAATGTGGTTCCGACAAAGCCAAGCCCGACATAGGTTGTGCCCATTCCAGCAAGACTCGGGTCGCTGGTGCCCTTCTCAAAGATTTCTGCGTTGGCATGCTTAACCGCTGAGCAAATTGCATTTGGATTCAACTCAATCTTGTCTTCAAGGCACTCCTTAAGCACGTTGATGGCCAGACTTGAAGCCACACCACCGCCCTTAACACCGCCCATACCATCGGCAACTATGAAAAGCTTAAAGCCGCTGGTTTCAATGATTCCGTGAGAATCCTGATTCTCTTCACGTCGAAGACCTATATCACTGGCCGCAGCGTTGCGAATTGCGCTCAAAGGGTTGCTCGGCGTTTCGGTTGATTCTGTTGTCATGAACGAGGGTACCTAAAAGCCTAAGTAGCGAAGTTAACTTCAAAAGTGTGTGGCCCAAATTCCCCATAACACAGGCCATTAGAGGTCTGGCTAAGGAGTACAAGCCGAACTGCGAACGCTATCATCCTGCTCTTCGTATAATCGGCCAACTTCTACCGGATGCTTCAGCGCTTTATGCCAGTTAAAGGTTTCTTAAGCAAATTAGCGGCAACTCCCTGATATAGTTGAGTTATTTCTGGTCGACCAATCCTAGAGCAGTATGCCCCCATTTGCACTATGCTGACATTATTAGATAATTTCTGACGATGGAGGTGTCGGCAAAAACTCGCAAATGCTCAAAAGCCAGCTCAGCCATTAGTGGCACTATTTCCCGTCTGATAAATTCAATATTAAGTATTCCTCCGGACTGTTCTGCCCGCAATATTGGTGCAGCCTAGCGAAGCTTGGAGCGAGTTCGACGCAATACAGGAGCTCCGGGAGTGTCGCACCAGCAACACCGATTGGTCGGAGCTCGTTTTTTAACCTAGTTTTTCAACTCGGGACACTAGCCGTTTTTAACTACTCTAAGGAACGGCTCACCCTGCAAGTAACTCTCGCGCTTTAGTTGACCTACTAGCCGGTCGGCCTGCTGCTTATTGGTTTCAGGTCCAACAATAACTCTAAAATATTCCTCACCCCTAACGCGTGCCACTTCGATCATTACCGGAAAGCCAGAGGACTTGAGTTTATTGGCAATCGAAGTTGCATCAGCCATCTTCTTAGGCGCAGCTACCTGAGCGAACCAACCGGGTGGCAATACCTCACGAATCATGGACGGTTCTTTTGCGGGAGTAGCATTCTTGGCTTCAACAGACTTTCGAACCTCTGCCGTCTGCTGCGGCGCCTTCTTTGAATTGACAGTCGACACTGTAGTTTGAGTAGTTGCATTCGACTGAACCGCCGTCTTTGCCTCTACGTTGGCGGTCTTAGACGAAATTGGCTTCTCCTCCCGTCTTGAAACTTGAATCGGCGCCGAATTTTCAGCAGCCTTTAGTTCTGGCTTGGAGGCCGCCTTTTCGACGGATTTAGGAGCTGTCTCTTCAACCAAGGCCGAAACAGCATTGGAAGTATCAGACTTTGCCTTAGCAACTGGCTCCTGAGAATCGAAAACATCTCCCAAAGTCAACTGCGTGCCATTTTTTTGTTCTTGAGCTTTAGCTGAGGCGGCGAAAGAGTTCTTTTCACTGGTGGCGCCACTCTCCTCATCCTTTGCTCCCAAAGGTGCAAGCTCTGCCGACTTGATTGCACCAAGCACTGGCTGCAACTGCTCTGTAGCAGTCTCGCTAACTTCTTTGGTGCTCAAGCGCGCAAGCACGTCTGCCCCACCGGTGTCCTCAGAGTCGGTCTCCGTAGTCCCGGCAACCGGGAAACGCGCCGTGTGGGCCATTGTGCGCTCAAGCGCCGCTTCAAAGCCAACCCGCCGCCCAGAAGAAAAGCCAACATAAAAGGCGCAAGCTATTGAGCCTGTCACAACGCCGAGCAGGACAACAGTCTGTGCCACTCCGAGCCGAAGCTCCCATTGCTGCATATTTTTCTTATTCATTGTCGCAAGCGGTTTCACGGTAGGATGAGTTCTTGTTCCGGGATCGACAGCCATAGCCAATCTATAAAAAGATGAATCAAAATAGGCCCGATTCGCGAATGATACCTGATAGCAGGTGTAGAACACCAGTAAGAATTTTCCCTTCACCACAGCCTATTTGCCCCCGCTCAAGCCGCAGGCGAAACTGGGGCTGATTACATAGAGCATTAAAGCAATCTACAAGCTGTGTTAGTGCCGAGATGAATTCGGGCACCTGCCCATTTTCAGCCGCGGCTTGCATAAAATGCGGTATAAACCATAGGCGGTGAAGAATATAGCGGTGCTCTTCATTGAATGGCGTATCCTCACCGCTGCAAAGTGATGCCTGGAGGCGCTCAGCACGCTCGAATGCACGTACTATGCGCCAGACAATATTGGCCTTCTCCTGGGAACGAGGAATAAACAAGTCCAAATCGGCCGCGCCGCTCTCTTGCGCGAGATACCACACCAGGGCCTGCAAGTCAGACGCACCCCAGCTAAGCAGCTCTCGCGCCTGCTCCTCATCCACAGACCACTCAGACCAACGCTTACTGGCAAAGCATAACTCACACAGTCCAGCCGACTCACCTCTCGGCAAAAACGCGCGCAATCGATTGGGATCAAGCAATGCAGGCAGCAGCCAAATAATATGTTTTGACGAATAGTCACTATCAATAGCTGCCTTGATGGCATTTGCCACATCAAAACAGCCGGTAAGCCTTGTAGTTAGGCTATGTGTCAGCAACTCGCTAAAAATTGAACCAAGTGCTGATCCAGTGATCGGAAGCTCCTCGCTTCCTCCAATTTGAACTTGAAAGGACTTGCCGAAGCTTTGTAATAGTCGAATCTGAATGGCGATACGCGCCAAAAGCCTTACCTGTGCTCCTAAACCGGCCGTCCCAACAAGCGGCGGCACAAATACACTAAGCTTTCTCCCAGCAGGGCTCGCCATCGACGGAACTTGAACTGAATAATCGTCCCAGCCTTTAATGATGGATATATTTAGATAATCCCCATCCTGCCTAGGCATGCCATGTCCAACTGGCGGCCAAGCAGCAACGATCTCTTTGGCGCAATCATCGGCACGAAGTCGCAACAAACGGGCAGCTTGAATTGGGACTGAGCTAGTCACATCACCCAATGACAAATCAGCCAATGGACGCAGCTCGGTGTTGAGCGTAATGCCTGGCCAGCGTTGGCTTGTGTATTCCTTAAGGAAGCGCTGCGCATTATCAAATGTACTATTCATGACCAGCTCTAACTCAAGCCGCAAACGGCGCTAAAATAAGCAGAAAAATCCCCTCGCTCAGCCATGCCATGCGCAGCTTGATCATCAAAAACTGCCTGCAGGCGGGTCAGTCGAGACTTTGGCATGCCTAGCGCTATCCAACAGTTCTTCCAATTTTCAAAGGTACTTTCCCCTCTCAGCAAGAGCGAGATAAATGCGAACCGCTGCTCCGGCGAGCTATCCTTATTGGTCGAAATGAACTGTTCGGCTCGCTCCAGATGAGCGACATCGATAGAGCCAAAATAACCGCAAGAATCTAGCGCCCTCCATTCAATTAATTTTTGCAACGCTAAATACCAGCGATCCTCCGCCGCAATTTTTTTTAGTTCGGTTCCAACTCGTTGCGCTCTAATACCAGCCAAAACCTTTTGCCCTACCGCTTCCTGCAACCACAACATAGAACTAGCTTCAATCTCAGCTTTTAACCGCGCTGAATAACGCGCAGCTCTGAAAATACGTGTTGGATCATCCAAGAAACTGTTGCGGTGCAAAACTCGCAGAATTTTGCCACTCAGATCAGACTGCCCACCAAAAGGATCTAAAATCGCGCCGCTCAGAACTGATAGTGGGTCAGCACTACTGGCTGCTAGTAACAGACCACTAACCTCAAGCGCCATCGCATTAATAGAAAAATCGCGCCGACGCAAATCTTCGCTGACCGCAGCCAAGGCAACCACTGGCAGTGCTCCCGGCATTGCGTAAGTCTCAGAACGAGCCGATGCAAAGTCGACTTCATGAATTTCTGGCAATCTGCGCGGCGCCTTGATCTTGGCGGTAAAATATCGCTCGAAAATTGTTAATTGTCCCTGCAGCGAAGCATTAAATTTTTCTGCGAAACGACAGGCGTCACCTCCAATCATCAAATCGATATCTTCATCCAAAGCCCGTGCACCTAGCAGTAAATCACGCACGACTCCGCCCACTACATAGACCTTGACCCCCGCTTCCAGGGCAGCCTGGTTTACCAGTTCAAATAGGGTTTTTTGCTCTAGGCTAAGCATTATGGGCTTTCTTCCTTAAAATTCTCAGGGACTTATACTTCATTTCGCAGATCAAGCTAAAGGTTTTTGCCAAATTACCAGGTCTAGAGTCCAAAACACAGCTTAAGCCTTTTGTTCTGCACGGCTTTTTCCGATCTCAGAGACAGGGGCAAGAGTGCGTAACTAGATGCAGCATTTGCTTTACATTGCATGCAATACGCACCTGAAGGCTAATGCCGTAATTTGAGTCTACATACTTGCCCTAAATAGCAGTGGGTCTCTGGATAAACTGAAAGTGTTCTATGAGGGCAGGCAGAAACTTTGAGCGCGGCAACATCCTGTTAAGCACAGCGACACTGTCGCTAATGCTGATGTTTGCCATGTTTGCCATCAACGCTGCGTACTACTACAGCTTTCAAAGACGTCTTAGCGCTACAGCCGATAGCATCGCTAGCTATGCCGGGACATTTCTTCCAAATCCATATCGAGCATTAAAAGCTGCTGAAGAAATGAAAAAGTTGCTGGAGACTAACCCATTCACTGATGACACGGCATTCCCTAATTTAACCATGACTCTCTACATTGAGTATTGGGATCTCGTGAATGGCACCCCCACCCTGAAGAGAGCAGCTGCCACTTCCGCGACCCAAAACTGGCAAAACAAACTCCCAATCAAATCCATTACTGTCTCGCTTTCTGCCGACTTCCAAGCTAAGGCGGTCCACTTCACTGACAAAGGCGACACTGGCCTCACAACATTACGGGTGACAGGGGAAGCAACCACGCAGCTGATGCCAACTGATGTCGTCTTGGTTATAGAAAATTCAAACTCCGTAGTTTCACCAATGCCCAACGAGGCACTTCAAGTCGGCCAGGTTTTTACAGAATGGAAGGATGACAGCCTCGGATCCTCCAGCGCCAATAGCTCAGCCTACGCTCCGCTCTGGGCGAAGCAAGTCAAGAAAGGCAGAGTTCGTGAGCGCCAATGCTATGGTCAAGTATACCTGGATATTAAGAAAGCTGCGATCAAAGCCTACGACTACCTTACCAGCTCAGGCACCTATCGCGTTGGAGTAGTTCATACTAAAAGTCCCTTTGGAGAGTATGGATCCACTACCATAAATATAACCCCTGATAGCTATGCCAAGACATATCAGAGGGTGACCTACTCAACGCTTCTGAATGGACCAGATTCTTCAGATGCTTCTAGCTTTAACAAGCTCTTTTATTCACGCGAAAGCAACCTTGTATACGGCGGCTACGACTACGAGGATTCGCGCTGTGCAGCTCTAACTGCCCGCGCTGCCTTCAAGGTCCCCTTACATCCGCTTAAGGACTACGTTTCAAGTAATTTTTACTCTCAAACCTTCAAAACCGATCTGACTGCAAGCTTAAACTGTCTTGGAGCTCACGACGCTAACTTCTGTCCAAATAATTCACACCTGGGGTTTGCCTCCAACGGGACAATTCTGCCACGCGAACTAATTTGGATGGATAGCGCTGGCAAAACTTTTGAAAGTGGGCAGCCAATACCGCGACATGACTATACTCACATGCAGTTTGCCATACTGCGCGCTATGGACATGCTACGCACCGCCCCCGCTCGCAGCGACAAGTTGCCAGTGCGCAAGCGCGTAGTGCTAGTCTTTACAGATGGGGTGGAAACACCAAGTACAACTGAAAATGGAGTAAATGAGGCCGATATCGATTTAGTCTTCAACCGTGTGAGTGAGCGCGCCAAGGCTGAAGCAGATTTTAGTAAATCTTCGATAGACATCACATATCCACTTGGTCAGGGTAGCAAAGTTTTCGATCGATACTGTCAAGCGGATGCTTCAAACACAATAACATCACTTACAGATGTCTACGATCAGTCTGATCCGGACAAAAATTTGCTAGGGATCAAGTTAGGCGTGCTATTTTACGGAACCCGCGAGCCGTTTGAGGTAGCCGATGATACGGTAGACCCATTAACCAGGCTTGCATGGCTTGAAGGCCACCCGTATAGCGGAGCAACCACATCACTTTCTAATTTCCGCTCCGAGTGCAACACCAAGTGGAGTTCTCACACTGGAAGATTCTTTATGGAAGCTTCCAGTGACACTGTCAGTGACAATAACCGCATCGGGCTGCACTACTACGAACAGATGGTGCCGCAAGTTCTGCGCTCACTCTTTGTTTCTGAACTACTGAGGACCAATGCCTCATAAAAGGATAGTGCATGAAATTGGTCTGGCCTTTGTCGAGGTGGCAATCATATTGCCAGTGCTGCTAACCACCGTCCTAGCGGCTGGCTACCTTTACTCATACGTAAGAACTTATCAGGTAGTAAAATCTGCGGCTGAAATGGGCTCTCAGCTTGGCAGCAGCGCCGAAATGAAATCGGTATCAAATGCAAGCACCAGCTACTTAAAGTGGTCGCAAGATTTAGGTGGCGCGACCCCCTACCTTCCCTTCACATTTACGGCACATGAACATTGCCGTTCTCAAGGATCAGCTGCCGATCAGACGGCTTGCTTCGAAGAGCAAAAGGCTCTTGGGCGTTATTACGCCTCAGTCTGGAGTAACTATGATCAAAGCTGGCAGGGCCCAGACAAATCCTTCCCCCTCCCTTTCATGCTGAACGAGGCATCCTCTACCACGAATGGTTACTACCCCACCCAAATGCTTCCATTCATAGGCATCGAGCGCGCCTGCTGGGAGCCTTATAATGAAAGTGGAAGCAAAATTACTGGAACTGGAAGATTGTATAGCACTGCCGACTCCGGAGAGTGCTCGCACGTCAAGCCAATGTACTGGCAAAGTCCAGAAAAGGCTGATTTTGATGGTGATGGTAAAGAGGACATAGTCTTCTTTCGTCCCCGGGGAACAAGCACTACTTGGGGCGCCCACAGCGCACTTGCAGATGTTGACTTCATAGTTTACTACTCCGGCGCTGGCTACAGCTCAACTGCTGGAATGGGGTATTTTAATCTAGCTACCGATTCTAGTGCCGGCACTCCAGGCGAAACACCTAACGATATTCCGATTGTGGCAGACTACGATCGAGATGGTCTATCGGATTATGCTGTATTCGACCCACGCACTGGAGACTACAGAATAGCATTTTCAGCTAGTGGATACCGCGTAATTGGTAGCGGAAACCTAGGCATTAGTGACGCATCCGGACAAAGAGGATTAATCGCCATTCCCGGCACATTCACAAATAGTGGACAGATGAAGGTGCTCGTCATCGCGACTGGATCCGCAAGTGCAGCAAACCGCTTTGACATGTACATCACTCCAGCTCTGAGTATCGAAGTTGGTGAATTAACAGCTGTGGATGGAACCACAATCAATTTACCAAACGGCCACCTTGTAACCAACAATGAAGTAAGTAGTGCCAACATTTTTAAGGTTAAACCACAGCCAGGGACAGTTTCAGTACCTGCCTTTGCCGACTACGATGACGACGGAATAGTGGAGCTTGGCTACCTAAGTTGGTACGGCGGCAATCTCGCGCGGCAAGTTGCGGGTAAGGTCAAAGGAATTCGAAATACCACTGTAGCGAATTTAGCCGAGCAAAATGATGAGCCCGGCACAACGCCGATGAACACAAGAATTAACCCCTTTGATATGGATTTTGACAGTTCGGGGAATCTATATGTGGTTGACTCTGTCGATGGAAGAATTTGGCGCATCGACTCTGATTCACTTGAAGGTACTGGAACTAGCGACACAAGCTCAATTCATACCGTGATGCCAAACCATGCCACTCAAGTACGCAGGGCCTTTGGAGCCACACCGCAAGATCTTTTCCCCAGTGAAAATGTATACAATCTCGTCTCTGATGCGCGCGCCTTAACAGCAGCCGATACCGATGCTGCCGCTACTGCCTCGGTCAGACAGCTTCGTAACCCCCGCAAGATAGTTGTCGCTAGCAGCTACGACAACGCCATGTATATCGCTGATTGGGGCAACTCACGAATTCTACGAGTTAGTGGTGCAAGCTTACCAATCGGAACCGCCAGCTCCTCTTCAGTGGTCCTCGGTAGCACATCCTGTAAACGTGGAATTTGCGCTGCGCTCAAAGATCCTGGCAAACCCAATGATTATGATTTGTGGGATACCGTGCGCGGGAAATATCAAATCTGGCCCTCGGCCCTAGCAATTGTTCCCGATCCAAGAAACAACCAGCGCTATTGGCTAGCCTTTTCAACCGGCAACTCAGTCTACCTTATCACTCACGGTAACCCGACCGGCGGCCCGATTGGGCAGAACGGGGAAAAGATCTGGAAGATTGCAGGGCAAACCGTTGAGCCAACCTTGGTGCTGAATGCCACCCAAACCAACTATGCCACAAACATGAATCTAGATAATGCAACTGCCTCCTCACTCTGCCCAGTTATTGACATGAAGTATACAAGCCACGAATCGCCTGGTTCGCTGTACCTAGCGCTGTCCTGCAGTCTTATTAAAACTCCAAGTGAGGCGTTTCGTCCCGAGCGCGCAGCTGGCGGTATCGTTAGACTGATACCGTCTATGGATTCAAACAAGTATTACCAGTTTTATGATGAGAACAATGAAGGCCTGATAAATACATTCAGCATCCTGGTTGGCTCATTTTATGCCTATCCCTGCGCCAATAGCTTTTGTAGCGGAGCAACGGTCGATGGCGTCGGACTTTATCAAAGAAAGATCAACTATGGCGGGGCAACAAGTAGGAATACGGACGTAATAAACCCGGTAGATATGGCCTTAGGTGGACTGGGGCAGGTCTACTTCATTGATCAGTGGAATGAAGTAAAGACTGTCGAGGATGACGTCGCATTCCCGAATCCACCGCATAGAGAGGATCGCACACACGTGCAGGGGATAGTGCTTTGGGATGGACCGACACACAGCGCAGGCCTATCAGCGCTCACTAACCCTTTACTATATGGCGGTGGTCTTTTACCCGTGTGGGGCGCTGATTGGTATTCCCCATACAACACAGCTTCGCCAGAAAACCTACAACTATGGATCAAAGCCCACACAGCACCTGTAAAAAATGTTCCCATCCCTGCTGTGGCATCACTCGCGATTTCAAATGGCCGTATATATTCAGCAACGCCATTTCTCAAAAACCCTAGCGCCTATGCCAGCACCGACCCACTGTATGTAAACCCAAATGAAGTTGGAATGATCTATAGTATTGATCTAGACCAAGACGGTGATGGCGTGGCCGATGATAGTGACGATGACATCGATGGTGATGGAGTGCGAAATGCAAGTGATATTACCAATCGCAGCCCATGGTGTCCTGAAATATTTGGAGGCAACTCTACGCAACGTTGCCGTCCACAGGAGCGCTTAGGTTTGCCACGCCAAACTTTCTTCAAACTTACTGGCGGTGGGTTGCAGTTAGGCGGCGAAGGTAGCGTGACCGAGTCAGGTGCCCTATCAAGCCGTACTTATGGTGAGTTCTTGCTTTATGCCTCGATCGCTGAGTGCGGTACGCTAGGAGACTGCCAACCGGATGACGTTTATACTGCTGGAAAGGTAAAGCCCGAGGTTTGGGCAACTCTATTTAATTGGGGAGATGATCAAGATTTCTCGGGCACTGATGCCTGCACCAACGCCAACTCTGGCCGAGCTGGAGATCCATACGCACACTGCAAACCAACGGCGACAGGTCCAATTGCGGCACCACTGCCATTGCACGCATTCGTAAACACAAGCTACTGGGAAGATGGCGGCTCCACCAACTCATATCCCGGTTACCACTACCTTGCAAAAACCCAGAGTAACCTTAATCGCCCCGTGGACGAGGGCTTATTTCTATTCCCCACAATTCTAAGTTCTCTCTATCCTAAAGAGAATGGAATTAAACCGACACGCCAAGTGCCTTTAGATGCTAAGAGCCCAGGCATTAGTAAGAGCGGCATTCTTTGCCGCGACTACCACCCAGAAGTTTACGATCGGGGCGATGGGGTTGTGGCTGAACCACAGCACCAGCCTTTCCGCTTTAATTTTGATAACTATTTGAACAACTACTACTATTCTGGATTTGAATACGGAGTCGATTCAATCCGTGACAATGACCCCTTCAACTACTTAGCTGATTGTTCTGTTCAAAACGCCACTCAGTTCAGTAATCCCGACAGCCGCTTGCCCGCCGTAGAAGGAGTCATCCTACAACTTGATCACGACGATACGGCTGAAAAAGAATCCAGCAATCAAAGCGCTACACACTGGCCTGTCCAAAACGTAACTGGCTCGCCTTTTGCCGATGAAAATTCGCGTCGACTAATTTTCATTGACCATGATGGAAGCGGTGCGCGCGACCCCACCTTCCTAGCTCCTAGCAGCATTGAAACTACTCCGCAGGATCCATTTGCCAGCGATCCAATGATTAGCCCAACAATTCTGGTGGCTACTGGGCTACGCAATTCTTCTGACGCGAATGACCCCAGCACAATAAACTTTATCGATGCGTTGCGAGCGCCATTTAATGATCTAGATGTAATCACGACTTTAGGCTGGTCAAATACTTCAATAATTACCCCGCCCTATATGCGCTATGACAACACCAAACAAGAGGGGATCAACTACTCATTTGACCTAGGCCGTCAAATTGGAGCTTACAGCCGAGATAATACGCTTTTCTTGGCGCTTGATTTTGAGCCTTATCTTGGTCGAACTCTAGAAATCGGCACACGTCAGGATGTAGGCGCGGCTATGTATACAAACTATGCCCGCAGTACACGCTTTAGAAGCGGCGGCCAAAACCTACCAGCTGCTCTTCAGGCCGCACGTAATGTGCTAGCGCTTAGCTTTGGCCTAAGCGATGGCGACTTTGTTGCGTCGGAGCAGCAATTGGCTCGCGGTAAAGCCTACGTAACCTTCCTTGCCAACGACCAACCTTGTGTCGGCTCGGTCGACAGCACGACCAAGCTTGCCTGTGACTCAATCAAGGTTTCTTATGTCAGCTCTTACCTAGGGCACGACACTACTATAAGCATCACTCAGCCGCTAAACCTTGGGTATTTGAACGGATATCAGGAGACCTGCGATCCAGAGGTGGCCCCGGACGGCTTTGATTGCTCCTAGGCCAGACCCCGATAAATGTAATCAAGATAATGATACGAGATGCGCAAATAAGGAACACAGCTTCCTAAGCCACTACTGGCTAAGCCCGAAATTGTAGCAGCCCGAGCCATCGCTAGGATACCATAACACCCTGAACTAATTAGGTTCCCTGGGGCCATAAGTAACCAAACCTAACGCGGCACACTTTCTGCTTATAAATCATAACGGTGGTTAAGTGGTAATTCTGTAAGTAGGGGTTGTGGTGGTTCGAAGTTTCAGGGCACGGCGTTTGCCGCTGCTTCTTGGTTTAATCCTGTCATATTCTGTTTTCGGTGTTGGGCTAAAGACCGCACTGGCTCAGTCTATTCCCTTCTCTGTGTACAACAATTCTAGCGTTGCGCGTATAAACGCAGACGCCCGCGCAAGTATTCCGCTTGACCCATCTCTCGCTAACGAGCGTATTTATAATACACAAAATTTGTCTGTGACTCTTAATGCTGTGCCGGTTCCAGCTGATTTTGAAGTCCTATCGCGTGCAAGTGAACCAAACTACCGCGCCGGAGCTCCAGTCAGTGATACCAGCAAGCCAATTCGTTGGCTCTTGGTACGGATACCGACTTCCATCGCCGCCCGCGCAGCAACGGAAGCCCAAGCAAAAAAGGATTTCGTGTTGCATCTGGGTACTCCTGCTAGCGTGACCGGCGCTTTGATGGTTTCTGAAAGCAGTAACGATATTACCGTTCAACCTGGATCTGGCATTCAGTTTATTATTTCTAAAACTAACAGCGCCCTAATTGACTCCGCAGTGATTAATGGAACTCCAATGCTGGCGAGTCCAATTACATTCGGGATGCAGGAGCTAAACCTGGGTAGTGCCTCAGCCGTTCAATCAAGTGCTGTAGTGCTTAGAGCTGGCACGAGCACAGCCTTGATTCGCAAACAGGGCTCATTTGGATCAACTGGGTTGACCTACACAGTCTATTTAGAGTTTGTAGCCCAAAGCGCTCAAGCAAAATTTTCCTTGGTACTAACTAACCCCATGCGCTCAGGCGTGCAAAGCAATACTCGCTATGTCCAAAAGCTTGGCGTTGATATCCCTCTCACCAACACAGGCGTATTAACAACACCTTTCCAACTTGTAAGTACGTCTTCATATTCTATTCGACAGCAGTACACTCATCCATCATTCACTCCCGGTGTTTACGATCTTAACATGCTTGACAATTTTAACTGGCTAGAAACCATCTCCGGTACTAGCACGAATGTTAGCGGTATGTTTCCGGGAGCCATAGATATCTCAAACAATAGCGGCAACGGCGCCACCCTCGCGATCGAGAAGTTTGCTGAGCGCTTTGAGAATGAAATTGCCCTCAATGGGTCGACCGCAAGCCTGCTATTTTTCCCAAACGGGACGCATGAGAGCCACGCGCCCTATAACGGTGGTTACGGCGTACCAGTTTCCTCTTGTCAATCGACAACTCCAGCTGCGACCAGTAGCTGCGACCCCAATAGTAGCTTGTCCTTCCGTTTTCCCGGTGGCGGTCAACTATCTCATGTAGGATGGATTAAATTTCATACCGCGCAGGCCGCCACTTTGCAAAGTGTGTCGGACTACGCAGTGGCAGTTAACTATCCATTACAAGGACTACGCAGTGACCTGACTAGCTTGACGCCCTATTTGCTTGAGCCGGCCTCAGTGCGACAAGGCTGGAGCGATCCTGCACTTCAACGCTTTGACAATAAGTTCAATCAGATGATCGCCGACGACAACGCCGCTGATAACATTTCTGGAATAGGTAGAGTCGGGCTTAATGGATACCGCGCACGCGGTGGCACTTATGGCAGCGAGATCAACTTTGGCAAAGAGAACTTTGGCGACATTTCTTGGGGCGACGGATACTCAAACTTACACTACGATTGGGTCGCTTCCACTCTAACGAATTTCTTACGCACTAACGATATGCGCTTCCTACTGCTGGGTTCAGACATGGCAGTCGCGCGTCGTGACTGGGGCCAGAATCACTCCACTAGCAGCAGCGACGCCAAGCGTGGCTTTGCGAACTATGAGAAAGGCTGGTGGCATGGCAATTATGGAGACTATTCCTACACTGATATCGCGCACACTTGGATACATGGTCTCATTTTACACTATTTATTAACGGGTGACCCCATAACCAAATCAGCAGTACAAGAGAGCTTAGATTCAGTGAAGCGCTCCTTACCGGGCTCGTCCAATGGTCATTGGTCATGTGAATACGGCGACCGCATCGCAGCGCAGTATATAAACAACAATGTAGAGGGCGCGTTCTTCTTTGGCGACAGCACCAATTTAGCTAGAGCTGCAGTTTGGAGCCAAGATGCTCTTACTTGCGAGCAACTTAGTGGTGGTCAGGGGTACATTAACAATCTCGCTACAACCTATGGCAATATTAAACCCTGGATGCTCACGCAGTTAGTAGTGGCACTCGTTAACTATGCCGAGGTGTCATTAGATAGTAGCTTTGACTCACTCATCAATCGCATCAAGAACTTTCTAGTTAACGTTGCATACATTCCTGGGTCAGGCAGCACCAGTTCCTACCTACTACCAAAAACCTATTATTGCTTGATTCTATCGAACGGCACTCCGACGCTGTGTCCGGGCGAGACAGACTTCTATAGTCGGCATCACCTTAACGCTCTAGCACATGCATTTTCACGCATCGCGCGCTACCAGGCCGACTCAAGCTTGCTAACACTTGCCTCGGACCTCTTTGAATTCGCTGTTTTGTACTATGACTACTCCTCGCCCTCAGCCACTGTAAATCGCTCTAGCAGCGCGGCCTGGTCACTAGTTTCGATGCGTAGCATGAGCTTTCCAAACAGTAGTAGCAAGGTTATTGGCGACACGCTCTTGTGGCTACAACCTGCGCTGGAGGCTAGACGGCAGGTATTGGGTATCGCGCAGGTCGTAGCACCTCAACCTACAGCCGGCGCAGCAGCTCCGACTCCAATCGCAACTCCTGTCCCAAGCGGCACAGCAACGGCTACCCCCACTCCAGCTCCAACTGCTAGCGCAACACCGATAACACCGACTGCGACTAGTACCCCACTCCCAGCCTGCAATGCAGCACCAATTGTCGCGCGTGAGGGCATTTATAATAGCTTGAGCACTCAGATCAGATCTGACGAATCACAATATCTGCAAAGCGTGGATGCTATTAATAATGCTAGACTTAGCGCTTACGCAGACGAATCACAAACTGCACTACTCAGCACATCTGTGCCACTCTGCATCACCAAAAACCAAGCCGACTCGGCGGCTCTACTTGAGGCTCGCACTGCTTACATTAAAAAGCGTGCATCGCTAGTACGACGCGCTACTGCGCACCGCCGGCTTGCCAAGAAGTTAGCTAGTGCAAAGCGAAAAGTACTAAGCTCGCCGCCATCACTGCTACAATCAGCATCTGCTGGTGCGCCACACCCCAAAGCGGAGCCCACTTATCCATCCCTGGAATCGACACAACTGCCCATCACGGCTGCCAACTTAGGTTCGCCACCGGTTGACTGTGACGATCGCTATGCCTTCTACGGTCAAGCAAACCCACTTCTTACAAGCATTGATTCACAGTGGCAAACAGAGCTCACAGCAGTAGCAGCACTACTAAATAGCGCGCTCCAGAATGCTGATAGCGCTCACAGCGAGGTACAGCTAGCGCAGTCACAAGCTGATGCGTGTAGCAGCTGGGAAGGTCAAGTATTGCAAAATAAACAAGCTTATTTGAGTTGGGAAAAGAACAACCGCAAGGCCGTACGCAAATTGTTAAGAATGCTGGGCAGGCGCTAACTTAGAGAAAGAAATAACCGCATCGGCCAGTCGTCTAGCTGCCTCATCTCGAAACTCTGTATCTGCCAATCGCTTTGCATCTTCTGGACTATCAATAAATAGTAGTTCCACTAAGACGCATGGCATATGCGCTCCAACCAAAACATAAAAGGGAGCTTTCTTTACTCCGACCCTTCCAGCACGAGCGCGTTTATTGTTGGGGGCAAGCGCGTTAAGGGAGGCAGCTACGACTTGAGCTAACTTTAGAGACTGGGCAGCTTTGGCGCCCTGCATCAAGTCACCTAACATGAATTGAACGTCTGACTGACCGCCACCCATGCTATCTACATCATTTTCCCGCTCTGCCAATAAACGCGCAGCTTCATCCCCTGCAGTATCCAAGTAATACACATGCAGGCCTGAGCTCTCGCCTTTTAGGCTCGCATTTGTATGCAATGAAATGAATACATCTGCATTCCACTCATTGGCTGCCTGTGTACGTAGCGCCAAAGGCACAAACTCATCTCCGCTGCGGGTGCGACGCACAGCAACCCCGCGCGCTTGCAGTACTTTCTCAAGCCGCAGCGACAGATCAAGCACAACATCTTTTTCTAATAGCCCGGCGTAGCCACGCGCCCCTTGATCTTCTCCGCCGTGCCCAGGGTCAATCATGACTCTAAGCGCACCGGAATCTTCACTTACAAACTGGCGCTCTTTGTTGACAGGATTGCCCGCGCGTAATCTTGCCTGCGCCACACCAAACTGATCTGAGCGTGGATAATTATGGATAACTGCAAGATAGTCCGCTCGCGCCTTATCAACCTCAGCAAAACGACGCGCTAATAGATCAGCTCGTCGCACCAAAGCATCATCGGCATACTCATCCTGGGGGTGCTTATTGATAATCGCCGTAAAATTATCTAACGCCCGACGCGCGAGGTCATCGCTCTGCTGTACTTCCGCCAAACGCTCAAAAATTAAACCTGCCAAGAAAAAAGCAGCCGGTGCATGAGTACTGCCCGCAGCTGCATAGCTATGTAGGCTCTCCCCTGCTTCAAGCCAATCCTGCGTCAGCCTACACTCAAGATCTGTATTCTTGAGCTTAAAGTAGCGCGCCTTAAGCGCTTCAAATGCGCTATCAACTACCTTGGCCTGGGCAAACACAGACTGCGGTCTGATAGTAGTGACAGAGATAGGCGCTAGAATCGCTAATAAAGATAACGATACAGAGTTCAGCGCCATTAAGAGGAGCGTAACCCACCTAGCACGTGCCGACACCAAAGCTCTCCATTTATTCCTGCCTACCGATATCAGCCACATTCAACGAACTTCCCCTACTCTGACACAGCGTTCCAGGGCCGCCTTCAGCAGCCGCTAACGCCAGACCTGCAGCTTATCGCGCCAATCCAGCCATAGAAAGCACCGTTGATATTGCCAAAGAATGGGTGTAGTTAATTAATGGATGTGTATGTCTTTTTTAATGGGGAACCTTCTATGACCAACCCTCAAGACAACCAGAAAGTCCCATGGGGCCAGCAGCTCTTTGAGCGTCCTTTATTGCTGCTTGGATTGGGACTTCTCGTGATGTTTGTGTTCTATACGATTTGGGGCCTGATTGAGATCTTCTCACTACCCCAAGCTACGCTTCCATAAGCTACAGCTAAGGAGAATCAGTCATGTCTAATCAGGAAATGCATTCTGGTATAGTCTCGCCGCAAGGCATCTGGTGGCAGCCAGCGGGAAAACAAGAACGCGTTTGGGTACGCGTCGCGTTTATTTGGTGTATGGTACTTTTCGCCATGATGCCGCTGTGGCATTTAAAGGGCGGTCAAAACCCCACCGGGATTCGCAGTAAGGTTGACCCAGCCGCATTCGTTGCGCGCACCGATCGTTTTGTCAGCGACTACAAAGTGGGAGAAGAAAATGGCATGCCTGTTGTAGCTCCCCCACCTGGTAGCGATGTTTATTTACTAGGGCGGCAATGGCAGTGGTACCCACAAATTCTTAAGCTTAAGAAGGGTGCGCAGTATACCTTGCACCTTTCGTCTGCTGACGTGAACCATGGATTCAGCCTTTATCCTATAAACGTAAACATTCAAGTTGTACCGGGCTACGACTACGGACTACGCGTTACACCCAACCAAAGCGGTGACTTTCGCGTAATCTGTAATGAATTTTGCGGAATCGGCCATCACATCATGGTCGGTAAAGTAGTAGTCGAAGATTAGGGAGGATAAAGTCATGAGTGCTTCGATTCTTGAAAAATTTCGTGTCTGCGGCGTAACTGGCCTGAAGGTAGATCCTAAGGCTGAAACGCTGATTAAAATGAACGCTGTAGTAGCAGTAGTTTGCTTCCTAATTGGAGTGAGCGCCGCCATCGGATTGGTGCTCACACGTTGGGAAGCTGTGCATGCTTTAGATGCGATGATGTACTATCGCTTTCTTACCTTGCACGGTCTGAACATGCTCATTTTCTTCATCATCTTTTTTGAAATGGCTGTGCTGTACTTTGCAGCTCCGGTTCTAATAAATGGGCGCCTACCGGCTCCATTTGTAGGCTGGATTGCATTCGCTCTGATGGTAATAGGGGCAATCATGGTTGATACCATGGTGTTCCAAGGAAAGGCAGATGTCTTGTTTACATCGTATCCGCCCTTGAAAGCAGATCCTTTGTACTACCTTGGAATTATCTTGTTCGCAGTAGGGGCACTTACAGTCGTGCTGCACTTCTTCGGCTCGTTGATTATTAACAAGCGTGAAGGAAGCTACACTGGCGGAATGCCGCTTGTCACTTTCGGCGCATTAACAGCTGCAATTATCGCTGTTATTACCCTTTTACACGGCGCGCTAATCTACATCCCGACCTTTCTATGGTCGATAGGACTGCTGGAGATGGACGCTCAAGTGTATCGGCTTATTTTCTGGGGCCTAGGACACTCCTCACAGCAGATAAATGTCGCAGCGATGGTGGCAATTTGGTACTTCCTTGCCGCGATCACCGTTGGTGGCGTGGTGCTTAATGAGAAAATAAGTCGTACAGCCTTCGTGCTCTACATCCTCTTCATTTCGATGGCCTCGGCCCACCACTTGTTGGTGGACCCCGGCATGGGAGCGGCTTGGAAGGTCTGGAATACAAGCTACGCCATGTACTTGGCTGTGCTTGCCTCTATGATCCACGGCTTTACAGTGCCAGCCGGAATCGAACTGGGGCAAAGGTTGCGCGGATATGTTAACGGCACCTTCGACTGGTTGCGGCGTGCTCCGTGGTCTGATCCTGGGTTCTCAGGTCTTGTGCTGTCTGTGATTATCTTCGGCTTTTTTGGAGGTATCACTGGTGTCACGATTGGAACTGAGCAGATTAATATCATAGCCCACAACACGCTGCGTATTCCTGGCCACTTCCACGTAACAGTGGTTGGCGGAACCGCCCTGGCCTTCATGGCTGTGACGTACTACGTATTGCCGCTCATCTTCCAACGCCGCGTGGCGTTCTGGGGAATGGCTAAGTTGCAGCCGTACGTGTTCGGGATTGGCATAACGATAATGGGCATCGGCATGAGCTTCCTGGGCTCCTTCGGAATTCCAAGGCGCCATTGGGACTCGACCTTTGCAAATGCCCCCTTCCCAGTTGAGGTTCACCCGGCCGTCAATCTACTCCAAGCCGTATTCGGAATCGGAGGACTTATGGCAGCAGTGGGTGGCTTGATGTTCGTGGCAATTGCGGTTGTCTCGGTATTCTTTGGCAAGCGCGTCACAAAGGAAGCCATCGAGTCCGGCGCATCCGGTCTGCCACCAGGGGTATTAAAACTTCCTGCGCAGACCCACTCTGGGGTCGCTGTCCGAAAGGTTCACGATGCTGGCGCACCAGGAACTATGATTTTGGTATTCATATTCCTAGCCTGCTTTGTAGTGTACTACTTCGTTAACTGGAAAGTCTTGTCCTTCTTATGGAAGATAGGTTAGCTCCCACTTCGAACGGGAGTTTTATTAGTCACGAGGCAGGCACATTTGGTGCCTGCCTCTTTCTTTTATGGCTTGTGCCTACGATGGCCCTGTGGGCCTTTGCTTTCCTGTCTATGCCAGCCGCCAGTCAGGATTGGCTGCTGCGCGCACAAGCTGCCTGTTTCGGCACCGATAGTTCCGGGCTACCAAGCGCGCAAGGTTGGACCATTCTCGTATTAGCTCCCCTTTCGCTACTTATAGCCATACTAGTGGCTTTTGAAAGCGACTTGCGCTCTGGCCTCGCAAATCTATGGTCTAGTACCCCCCGCCGTCTGGGAATGAGTTTGCTGCTACTGGCTACAATCGGTGAATGCTTCTGGATTACAACACGCATCAGCGATGGATTAATGATACTACGCACTAGCTATGCGCCTAGCTCGACTGACTCACTGCCCGAAAACTATCCACGCGGAAACGAGGTAGCCCCGGCATTTGAACTGCTTGACCAAAATGGCGAACTTCAAGCTCTAAATACCAATATGCAAGCGCCAGTAATTCTAAGTTTTGCCTTCGCCCACTGCACTACTGTTTGTCCGGCTGTAGTGCAGGAAGTGAATCAGGCTGCTCGCATGCTGGGCCCCGACCGCGCTCGCGCATTGCTAGTAACGCTTGACCCTTGGCGCGACACGCCAAGCACATTAGGAAATTTGGCCAAAACTTGGAACCTGGCTCCAAACGCGCATGTACTAAGCGGGGACGTGAATAAGGTCCAAAGAGTCCTCGACCATTTTATCCCTCGTGCTAGAGACGAAAAAAATGGCGATGTCACTCACCCTCCCCTCGTACTGGTAATATCCAAGCATGGACAAATAGTATATTCCTTCAATAATCCTCCACGTACTTGGTTAGTTGAAGCTATCAAGCGGGTGTCATGATGTCGTCAAATTGGGAATCTGAAAGACAATTTAATGAATGGCGCGCGGTCCGCGCCCCACGCATCGCGCGCGGCCTGGAGCGACTTATAACCCCCCTGCATCGCTTCTTCGATTGGTTGTACCACTCGCACTATAATCCGCTTTATCGCAGTGGGGCCTTAGCTACCTGGCTATTATTTCTGGTGATCGTATCAGGAGTGTATTTACTCCTATTTTATCAGGTCGGCAGTCCCTACGAATCGGTTATGCGGTTGCAGTCTCAGGCCTGGGCAGGTCGTTGGATACGGGCGTTCCACCGCTATGCTTCGGATGCCTCAGTGATTGCCGTAATATTTCATGTCATTCAACTACTGGTGCAAGGCCGCTCTTGGGGTCCACGCTTGTTAGCTTGGCTTAGTGGAATTATTCTCACAGGCGCAATTTTCTTTTCCGCCTGGAGCGGCTACGTAATGGTGTGGGACACCCACGGCCAACTGCTAGCCACGGCGGGTGCGCAATTACTTCAAGTCCTCCCCTTCCTACACGATGCGATTGCGCGGGCCTTCGATGGCAGCTCACCTGTAGCCTCCTCCTTCTTCTTCATGAATCTCTTTCTGCACGTCGCTATTCCATTAGGTATGACCATCTTACTGTGGGTGCATACAGCCAAACTCGCCCGCAATTCATGGGTTCCTGAGCGCTGGACCAGACGGCTGAGCACTATCGCGTTTATAGCACTGGCAGTGCTTTGGCCAGCCCCATTGCCACGCGAAGCTGACCTGTTAAAGCTTATTGGAGTTGTGCCAGCTGACTTATTTTTTGCAGGCTGGGTGCCACTGCTGCGCTACGGAATTCTGCCCCTGATTGGCGCTGGCATTTTTGCAAATTTGTTCCTGTTTTCGATTCCATGGTGGTGGCGTCCCAGAAAGGCCCCGGTCACTTCACAGGTCAAAGCAGACTTGTGTGATGGCTGCCAGCAATGCGTGCGCGATTGCCCGTTCCAAGCAATTCGCATGCAATCCCGTAGTGGTCAAAAACTGGGCTTGGCAGTAGTGGATGCAGAAGCATGCGTCAGTTGCGGCGTATGCGGAGCCTCCTGCCATAGCTCGGCGATTGGGCTGCCAAACCTGACTGGCATTGAGCAGGTTCAGTACGTCGATCAGCACTTTGCCAATACCTCCAGTGCGGAACAGTCCATCGCTTTCTTGTATTGCGCATCGAATGCCGGCGCACAGAAGCTGGCTGAGGAAATCGAGGCAAGCAACAAGCAAGTGCATGGCTTGCCGCTATTCTGCTGCGGAACATTGCATATGGACGTGCTTGAGGCACTGCTCAAGAAATGTAGAGGTGCTTTTATTTGGGGCTGTCCCGAGCGCTGTTGTCATAGCCGCGATGGTGCGCGCTTAATGAAGGAGCGCATCATGCGCCTACGCGCACCTTCTTTGCCGCGTGGAATTCCAGCCCAAAAAGTTTGCTACTGGGGCGGGAGCTGCGATGAGGGTCATGAACTACGCGCTGAATTGGAAGAATTCTCGAGTAGTCTTAACGGCGGAGTCAGCGAACAAAAGCTACCCCCGGCCTATATCATTCGCAGCGCCATTTCCTCGCTGCTGATACTGTCTGCCATCGCCGCCATGTCCAGCTGGCCTTTGGGTCAGGACGGCGAGAACGGAGCTTTGCGGATAGCATTCCGCCTACCTGGACAGGCGCCTAAGTCTTGTCGTGCGCCTACTGCACAGGAGCTCGCTAGCGTTCCAAAGCACATGCAAATGAAGGAAATTTGCGAGTCGCGCTTTCTTGAATATCGACTGATCGCCCGCATCAACGGGGAAACCAAGATCGATAGTGTCGCTAAACATAGCGGAGCACGTGGCGACCGACCCATCTCAATCCACGAGGAAGTGCAGTTAGCACCAGGACTGTACAAGCTGGAGGTGGAACTTGTGCCGCTAAATGAAGAATTCAAGGCTGCAGAAACTCTAAGCTTGTCGTCCGAGCTCAATATCGAGCGCGGAGCTATCAGCTTGGTCACTCAGCGTGACAATGCACGCTTAGTTCTTACTCCCTAATTGGGTCAATTGTGCATGGTTATGCAGGAGTCTGTGTAGCATGGCATTTGTGAGTTGGCGTTTATACCAGCCGCAACAAGGCTTGTCTCAAAACTTTTCCATCAACTTATGCCGGCTCCCGCAGGGACGACAGAAAGCACTTTCCTAGGTGCTCTTGGCCGCTGCCTTGAGCGCATACACAAGGTCGAGCGCCTCACGCGGGCTTAGACCATCAACATCGATGTCCTGGATGCGCTTATTCAACGCCTTGAGCACTTCATAGTCTGCCGGCACTTTAATCTCGGCGGGCCTACTAGCTACATTTTGAAATAGTCCAAGCTGCCGCTTATTCTTTGCCCCGCTGGTCTCAGCTAGCTGCGCCAGGATCTCGCGCGCCCGGCTGATCAGTTCCGCTGGTAAACCGGCCAATTTAGCAACTTCGATTCCATAGGATTTGCTAGCAGCGCCCGGCTCAATTAGATGCGTAAAATAGACCTCTCCGTCCCGATCGATTGAACCTACACAAAGATTGGCAATCAGCACGTTACTTTCAGCCAAATCTGTAAGCTCATGAAAATGTGTGGCAAAGAGAGTGCGCGCCTCCACACGTTCAACTACCCACTCCAAGATAGCACGTGCAATTGCCAAACCATCGCTGGTGGCCGTTCCACGCCCAATCTCATCGATTAGAAGCAAGGATCTCTCACTAGCGGCACTTAATATATTGGAAGCCTCACGCATCTCAACCATGAATGTTGAGTCGCCTTCGGCGATGTTATCAGCTGCGCCAATACGCGCAAAAATTCTATCGACCATGCCCATGCGCACTGAGCGTGCAGGAACAGGCGCTCCGCAATGCGCCATTATCGCGATTAAGCCTGCTTGCCGAATATAGGTCGACTTACCACCCATGTTCGGTCCAGTAATTACAAGACAGCGCTTATCGCGTCGTCCCATATGCAAAGAATTTGGCACGTAGGCATGTTCGAGGCGCTGCGCCAGCACGGGGTGCTTGCCGTCCACAACTACATACTCGCCCGAGTCATCAACGCTAGGCCGGACGTAGGCACAGGCCACCTTAAGCTCGGCGAACGCCACTAAAATATCTAATTCAGCAAGAGCCCCGGCGCAAAGACGCAGTGCGCTAAGATAGGGTTTAATTGCGCTTCGTAGCGCTTCAAAATGTGTTTTCTCCAATGCCAGGCTACGCCCTTCGGCGCCAAGCACTTCCTCTTCTCTTTCCCTAAGTTCGGTGGTCGTAAAGCGCTCGGCATTTACAGTCGACTGACGCCGCATATAATTAGACGGCACCTTGTCGACATTGGCGCGAGTAACTTCGATGAAATAACCAAGCACGTTATTATAGCGAATTTTTAGCGAAGAAATCCCAGTGCGTGTTTTTTCGCTAGCTTCGAGCTCGACAATCCAGCTCTTCCCTTCGGCCTTTAAGCGCCTTAGACGATCTAGTTCTGTATCAAACCCATCCCGCACTACCCCACCGTCCTGGACACTAAGCGGAGGATTGTCACTAAGGGTACGTTCAAGCTCTTGCAAAGGCTGCGGCGGAACTTCAAGGCGCGCCAATACATCTGCTGCCAGCACTAACTCTGCTGCACCTTCAGTGCGTAGTAGCTCAGCAATGCGTGGCGCATTTTTTAGTGTATCGCGTAACGCTCCTAGTTCGCGCGGCGATGCAACATCCAGCTCTATGCGCGCAGCAATACGCTCAGCATCAGCCACAAATTTGAGAGTTGCCCTGAGCGCATCTCGCAGCGTTTGCCGCTCCGCAAAAAAGTCCACTACATCCTGACGCGCGCCAATCGCGCCACTGTCGCTAAGCGGAGCCAAAATCCAAGCCCTCAGTAGCCGTGCGCCACCTGGCGTCACAGTTCGCTTAAGGTGTTGCAGCAGCGTGCCCTCTTCCCCACCGTCGCGAGTGTTGGCAACAAGCTCTAGGTGTCGCCTGGTGGTGGCATCAATCAAGAGGGCGCGCGAATAAGCTTTAGGCGAAATCTCGGAGAAAGACAGTTGGCGATCAATGGTTGTCTCATCCAAGTATGCCAGAAGTAAGCGCACCGCCTTTTTGGCGCAAACACTTAGCGAGGCATAGCCAGGAATTGAGGAAAAGTTACGAACACTGGTTTTGGTATTTTCTACGTACGATTCAGGGCGATATTTAAGCCCATGCTCCCCTTGTGCGCGCTCAATATCACGCACCCAGGTATTGCGCCGATCAACCGCCTTACCACGCACACTGCGGGGCACAATTATCTCAGCCGCTCCGACTCTCTGCACTTCAGGCATCAGATTGTGCTGATTAAGTCCTTCCCGCACCGCAATACGCCCACTTTGAACATCCGTAAAAGCCAACGCTATGTCTTCGTCTGATTCCACATAGCAGGTACCAACAATCGCAACAGCCCCATCATCTTCAGCCCTCCCGAGCACCCGCACACCGGGAGTAATGATGCGCTCAAGTTTACGAGCTACCATGCCCTTGCCCGTCGGCTCACCAACCTGGCTAATAATGGCGACAGAAAAGCCTCGTTGGACCAAGCGCTCTAGGTAATTATCAATTACCGCTATAGGCACACCGCACATCGGTACAGGGTCAGGGTCGTTCTTATCACGGGTAGTAAGCGTTAAATTAAGCACCCTTGAGACAGTCACAGCATCTTCAAAGAAGAGCTCGTAAAAATCACCTACTTGGAAGAATACCTGACAATCGGGATACTGTCTCTTGTACTCAAGGTACTGCGTAAGCATGGGGGGCAGTTTTTGAGTGTCGATGGCTACGTTCATGACAAAGCGACCAGTAGGAATTATTTCGTTGCTTTGGTATATCGCGAAGCGCGAGCAATGTCATGAATTGAATGGCGGATGTACCTATGAGCTCTGAGAAGATTGAGCATATTGTACTGATAGACGATGAACCGTCGGTCGTATTTGCCTTAAAGTTGCTGCTTCAAGCTCTAGGCTACAAAGTTCAAGACTTTAGCAACCCCCAAGCGGCCGTGGAGTGGTTTAAGGATAATATCCCGGCTGACGTATGCTTATGCGATTTAAAGATGCCTGGCTTGAATGGCTTGCAGGTTCTGGATGCCACCAAACGGCTTCGTCCAGAACTGCCCTTTGTGCTTATGTCGGCGCATGCAACGGGGGAGGAAATTGAACAGGCGCTCTCATTGGGAGCTTCCGGATTCCTCTCTAAACCCTTTACCCCGGAAGAATTGCAGCAGCTATTGGCCGATCTTATTAAGGGCCCCTAATTCTAGGTCTTTTATAGACCAAAAAACTAAACGGGGTAGCCCATACTTAAATGGGCTACCCCGATGAAAATCAGCCACAGCGTCTCATAAATGGGCAGGAGCCCATTTATGAGATGAGCTCTAGTCATTGTCCATCTTCTGGCGCAACAGATCGCCGAAGGTGACAGCTGTGCTGGTATCTTCCATGAACTCAGCCAACGTCTCCTTCTCCTGGCGACGGCGAACAGCCTTAATGCTAAGGCTTATGCGTCGCTCTTCACGATCAATGTTGGTGACTTCGCTCTCAACCTTGGTGCCAGCCTTGAACAAATCTCCAATATTCTCGGCCTTGTCTACGCCAAGCTGAGAATTATGGATAAGTCCTTCGACGCCCTCGGCTATCTCAACGAACAATCCGAAGTCTGTAACAGAAGTGATCGTACCTTCAACTTTGGTACCAACAGGGTAACGCTGCGAGATGGTATCCCATGGATCAGTCGTTAGCTGCTTAATACCTAAGCTGAGGCGCTCATTGGCTACGTCGATATCTAGCACTACTGCTTCGACATCATCGCCCTTCTTGTATAGCTCGTGGATCTCCTTTGGATCGCGAATACGCTTGGTCCAAGAGAAGTCGGAAATATGCACCAATCCATCGATTCCATCTTCCACTCCGACAAATATACCGAAGTCGGTAATCGAACGAACCTTGCCCTTGACGTGCGATCCAATTGGATGGCGCTCACGCAACTCTTCCCATGGATTTGGCATCAACTGCTTGAGGCCAAGGCTGATGCGCTGTTGCTCCTGATCGATGCCCAAGATAACGGCCTCGACCATATCGCCAACATTCACGATCTTGTTTGGAGCACGAACCTTCTTGGTCCAGCTCATCTCAGAAACGTGAATGAGGCCTTCAACGCCTTCCTCTAACTCCACGAACGCACCGTAGTCAGTAACGTTCATGACCTTGCCCTTGATGCGTCCACCTACTGGGTAGCGCTCATGCACAGTTGTCCAAGGATCAGTCTTAAGTTGCTTCATGCCGAGGCTGACGCGCTCCTTCTCAGGATCATACTTCAGTACGACCACTGGCACGGACTGGCCAATCGAAAGCTTCTCGGATGGGTGATTGACGCGCCCCCAGGAAATATCAGTGATATGCAAGAGTCCGTCGATACCGCCCAAGTCAATGAAGGCACCGTAGTCAGTGACGTTCTTAACAACGCCTTCCATAACCACGCCTTCTGCGAGAACCTTAAGAGTCTCTGCACGCAAGCTATCGCGCTCAGACATCAAGACTGCGCGACGTGAAAGCACAATGTTACCCTTATCGCGGGTAATCTTGAGCACCTTAAAATCGTATGCCTCGCCGATGAACTTATCTAAGTTACGATGCGGACGGATATCGATTTGAGAGCCGGGCAAGAAAGCTGGAATACCGATGTCGACTTGCAGACCGCCCTTCACCTTCTGGACGATCTTGCCGGAAATCATTCCGCCAGCTTTGAAAATATCCTCAACCTTGGTCCAAATCTTTTGCTGCTCAGCGCGCTCCTTAGAGAGCAACAACTGCCCCATCTCATTTTCGAGCGAAATGATGTAGACGTCCACTTGATCGCCAATCTTGGCGGTGATGGCGCCTTCTGCATTTACAAACTGAGTGGTGGGAACGATACCGTCAGACTTAAATCCGATATCGACTGTGACGTAATCTTTATTTACACCGACTACGCGCCCCGAGACGATTTTGCCCGGACGCATATTCGACATCTTCTCGCCCAAAAGGCGCTCGAATTCCGTCGCAAAACTACCCGAAGTACCTTCGGAAGAACTACCTGCTAATGCCATATGTTTATTATTTATTGTGTCAGACAGGAAATTAACGAACCGCTGTGCTTGTTGGCTAAAAAGCGCTCAAAGCAATCAGCGCACGGTTGCCGATCGGGTAAACAAGGCTAGCTGAGGATCGACAACGCAAAGCAGTCAGCCTTTTCCCGCACCTATTGCGGGACGGGTTTTATAGCACCATTGGCTAGAAATGTCTAAGGCTGCCCCAAATAGGGCCCAAAATTCGCCGGCAATAACGAATTAAAACTTGGAGGCCTGGCGCGTACCCCATATTGAGCAAATCTGCCCTACTACCTTCTCCAGTGGATCCAATGAGTTATCAATGCGCACCGCATCCGCGGCCGCCAGAGTCGGAGAAAGCGAGCGGCTTTCGTCGCGCCTGTCACGTTCAATGATCTCCATGCGAATTTGCTCTTTAAGTCTAGCCTGGCCGGCCTCGTCAGCGGGGATAGATAGGCCAAGCTGCTTGAGCCGACGTTCAATCCGCACCTGTTCGTTGACCTCGATAAATAGCTTGAGCTCAGCATCGGGGAAAATAACTGTCCCCATATCACGGCCCTCCGCTACCAAATTATTGCCCGGAAAGGCGTTGCGCTGCGTGGCATGCAAGGCCTCGCGCACAGTTCTAAATTGCGCAGCCTGAGAAGTTGCCTGGGACACCTCCGGCTTTTGAAGCTGATCTGTCACATCATGTCCGTCGACTATGGCGCGCCCACCACGCTGCGGATCCAAACGTAGCTCGATCGTGTGCGCCCGTAGCAGATCTCCTATCCCCGCTTCTACTTCTGGATTAATACCATACTTTAGAATCAACCAAGCCACCGAGCGGTACAACAAGCCAGTGTTAAGGTGAGCAAAGCCCAAGCGCGCCGCCACCGCCTTCGCGATGCTAGTTTTCCCAGAACCAGCCAGACCATCAACTGCTATCACTTTGCGCTGAGTAACCATGCTTTTGCTGAACCCTATATCGAATGCGAGTGTGGGTGCCACACTGGTGCTGGCTTCATCTCCAACACGCCAGCACTAGCTGTCCAGACCCGAATGCCATCCTGTAAATAGTAGGCCAGATCGTCATCGGCCATAAAGCGTCCCGTCCAGCGCCTTAAAAACTCATCCGCGGTCTTAGCTTCAATGCTACCGGGCGGACTCTTGCGTAAAGTCACCGAGCCGTGATGTAGCACGCGGGCCTGCGGAGTACACAACACTTTTAGCCCCAACTCCCGCACTTTAAGACAAAGGTCAATATCTTCAAGTCCAAAGTCGCCAAGCATTCCGACTTCTAGGAAAATGTGTTTTGCAATTAACATGCACGCGCCAAGCACGGCCTGAAACTCGCGTGTTCGTTGTACGCCTGGGAAGTCAGCCGGTAAATTGTGGTATAGCGGGTAAAAACCTCCAACGCTCTGGCGATGCACGTATCCAAAGTGGTTTATGCAACCTGTCTCAGGGTACAATAACTTTGGCGCCACAATTCCATTCTTCCCAGAATTGAGCACCCGTAACAGGGCTGCCAACCAGTCCGACTGGGGAATGGTATCGTTATTCAGAAGCACCAAATAGTCTCCTCGCGCGGACTGCGCGGCGAGATTGTTAGCACGGGAGTATCCCAGGTTAACTTGTGGAGAGATAACTTTCAGACATTCGCTGCGCCGCGCTAGCTCACTCAAGGTCGCGGCTGTTCCATCAGTTGAGCCATTGTCTATGACAATGATCTCAAACGCGGCTGTCCCCTGTTGCTGTTGCTCGAAAAGCGCTTTCAAACAGGAAAGCGTGTACTCCTGTTGGTTAAAGACTGGGATTATGATGGACACATCTGGCTTTAACATGCGCACAAGCAACGATTGCTACAAAACACCAAGACACATTTTTATACTGCGCTTAGCCTAGTTTCGACAGGTCTGTTGGGTTTGGAAACGCGGCAGTGTTAGAATTTAGGGCGCTACATTGCACCTCAACCCCACAACCTCTACAGCCCCTGAATGGCTACTCTGTGCTAGCGCTACGAAAAGAAGGCTCTAGACATCAATAGGTTAGAAGCATAGTGCAGATAGTGGCTGAGCTTTTGGGGGAGTGCCTCCTTGCCCTATTAGCCCCACCCTAATCTGCCTCCGCTAAAATGTTAAGGAATTTCGGAAACTTGCCGATCTAGTTAATATAGAAGCTGAAGGCAGCAGTCCGCACAAACTAATGGACGAGAGCAGCGGTTAGACAATGAAACGCCGCCCACAAGATAAAGCCGGTCCGGCTATCTCGGTAAAAAAGCCGAGCCTTCAGAGTGCTGGGGACATAGGAATTGTGCTTTCAGGGGGCGGAGCCCGTGCTGCTTACCAAGTTGGCGCCTTACGCGCCCTAATGCCCTTCCTGGCCAAATCAAGCGACCCAATATCGGTAATCATTGGTAGCAGTATTGGGGCAATAAACGGCCTAGTGCTGGCGGCCTGTATTAAAGAGGGTCTTCCGACAGCTGTTGAACAGCTTGATGCAATGTGGCGCGAAAGGACATTTCGAAACACATTCGCTGGTTCCCCGTCTGGCGCCTTTTTTCGCGCTGTTAAGATGGCCTTCTTGCAGTATCTCGCGCCTGGACCACATCCAACCGGAGCGGCAATTTTTGATCCCACCCCCTTAATGCAACGGGTTGATCGAGTCATCCAAGAGTTTGGCGGTCTATCTCCCGATCAGCGTGACGCCAAAGTTCGCGCAGTGGCAGTCATGACTACTATGGAAGGCAAGGAACGTAAGCCTCTCATTTTCATGAGCTCTCACAAAAAGCTTGAACAGCACATAATGGAGGGCGCCAGTTTCGATATTTGTTACGTCGACTCCCTGCATGCCAAACATGGCTTTGCCTCAGCAGCCCTGCCTTCCGTGCTACCACCAGTTGAACTGGATACAGACCATGGCAAGGTGCGTTTTGTGGACGGTGGAATTTCTCAAAATGTGCCTGTTGATCCGGCTGTGCGCATGGGCGCTGAACGTGTAGTAATTCTTGATATTTCAGGTCGCCATTGGTGGCTTGATCGATACGGTGAAGCGCATGACACCCGTCCGACCTGGGAAGTTCCGGCTGGAGAAAAGACTTTCTGCCTGCGCCCGCCTGATACCTTTGTTGTTCGCAACATGAAGGCCTTTGGGCCAATTCTGAAAGAGGCAGTCAAAGAGTCCTCCGGCAAGTTCATTAATGCGGTTGGTCCAGTCTGGCCGGTATTTACACTACTCAAGAAAAAGCTGGGTGAGGAAGTTGCCTACGAAGTTATGTCGTATGTGGCCCTCGACGCCGACTACCTAGGAGCCATCATCGAGCTTGGCTACAATGAGACTATGAGTCTCCTGCGCAATATGCGCTCACTTGAATTCCACAAGAATGAGTCTTTCACCGAAATTGCCAAGGCACTGTAGACAGATTTGTTAGGGCATTTTCCGGACACGCTCCAATATCCCCACACGCCAATGTTGCTACTGGACCTGGCTAAAATCAGGCCGATGCATTTAGGGCAGCGCTACTTCTAAGCCCCTTCTGCGGACAGCGTGCCGGCACATCCTGAAACTCAAGTAGTATCTCAGGGAATGTGCTATTGAACTCAGATTGCGAGAGTTGCAAGACCCAGCCAGTCGGTAAGCGCTGGGCAATTAGATCGGCATTTAGTTGAGATTCACGAGTATGAGTAGCGCTCAAAACCACCAGCACCGGGCAGCGCAGGCGCTGAAGATGCGGTCTTACATCAAATGCTCTCGACGCAACTCGCAACGGCAGGCCCAGCGGCAGTATCTGCTCAATGCGATCCGCTATACGAGCAAAAAACGTTTGGTGCGGGCGCACGACTGGATCGACCAACACCAAAGTACGGACTAACTTAGGCTGAATTAGGGCCAGATTTTGGGCCAGAGCTGTAGCCGCAGCAGCAGCCACTAGCGAGGCCTGGCGCACTTCCAAAGTTTGAAGCAGTGCGAGCAAATCAGCGCTTAAATCTGGCCAATTGTTGTCATCGACACGTGGGCAGCGAACAACTATTACGCGCGCGCGTTTTGAAAGCGCCTGCAGTGCGGCCAATAATGTTGCAGCAGCGTAGTCATGCTCGACCACTAGTACAAAGGCCCGCCCGCTTCCTTGATCCAACTCAACTTTCATAATTGGCCGATAAACTATCTACTAAAAAAGCTGTGCCGGACTTGCCTGGCGCGCTTTCCTAACAGCAACTCAGAGTTCGTAACCAAATGCTGCAGATTCCTTCGCTTCGTATTGCGAACCCGATTTTTCGGGCCTGGCAATACACAAGCCCTCCGCTTAGCCTATTCATAAGATGGGCTCGTATCCTGCCTCCAAACACTAGCCCCCCTTTCGCTCCGCTTGTCAAGACTTGGGTCAAATAAGTCCCTACAAAATATAGTATCCTGGTGCAGTAAACTTATTAGCTTCCTAAAAAAGCTTGTTAGCTTCTTGTTACGGGCCCTTACAGCTGCTTAAGCAAACTGGCAGTGCACAGTCGGTAGAATAAGCATTTTTTGGGGTCCCAGAAGTTTGATCTAGGAGTAGAATTATGCCAATTTAGTTTAAAGTGCTAACAACTTGAGTACGGACTTTCAATGTTGGGCAAGCCCGGTCCTTTCCAGATTATAGAGAGCGAAGGCTCTGGTCTCGTCGATGCCCCGATGAGCCCGCCGCGTCGGCGTTACGCGTGCTCGAATTATCATACCTGCCTCGATCTAGCGGCTGCACTAAACTGGGATAACTTCACCTGTCGCGGATGCTGCGGGGATATCAATGAGAGTCTGTACTGGCGCGCACATCAGGCCAGCAAGAAAGATTCTGTAATTCAGACCCTGTGTGAGATTCCAAATCTTCAATACGTTGCCAATGAGACAGCTACCCCAAGCCCAGAGTTGGTAAAGCTTGTCGTGAAGCGCTAATAATTTCTAGCCAAATTATCCATAGATAGTTCATTTCCTTAAATTAGCAGGGGCTTGCTTCGTCGATTCACTCTACGTGCGCCTTTCCTTGTAATGACGAACCCCCAGCCATTCCGAGGTTGCCCCCCACCTAGGTCCCGCAGAATGTCTCCTGCACCTCCTGCTCAGGGCGTGGAGGTAGCGTATATTCAGAAGCCTGCCCCAACCTACTCTCGTTATCGTAAGGCTGCGACACTGCCTTCAGCATGCGCTGGAACTGCCCAAGATCAGCCGCGTCCTGTGCGCTATTTAGTGCTTCTTCCAGTTTGTGATTTCTTGGAATAATGCCTGGGTTAGCTCTAGCCATCAAAGCGCTGCTCTGCTCTAAATTTTTCTCCTGCCCCAAACGCTTCTGCCAGCGCGCATACCAGGACTTGAACACGGGATCCTGTGAAAGCTCTTCGCTGCAAGGCTTGTTCGGATGCAGCTGATAAAAAGTGTTAGTGTAATCAGCCCCGCTGCTCCGCATCCACTCCAATAGATCCAAAGCCAACGCCTCATCCTCCGGCCCGGTAGTGCATAGCCCAAGCTTGCCGCGCATCATTTCAAGCCACGCGTTCTCAAAAAGAGCTGGAAATTCCTGAAGTGCAGCACGCGCAACTGCCTTGGAATCATTAGCAGCGGGCCGCAGGATTGGCAGAATGCACTGCGCCAGCCGCTCTAAATTCCACAGCATAATGGCCGGTTGACGCATAAAAGCGTAGCGCCCATGACGATCAATTGAGCTAAATACTTTCGCTGGGTCAAAGCGATCAATAAATGCACATGGCCCATAGTCGATTGTTTCTCCAGAGATAGCCATGTTGTCAGTATTCATTACGCCGTGCACAAATCCGACTCGAATCCACTCCACAACGAGGCGCACATGACGGGCGATGACAGCTTTTAGAAAATCCAGGCCCAAATCGGAAGAATTGTTCAATTCCGGGTAAAGCCGTTCAACACTAAATTCGACAAGCCTACGCAGTACCTCCCTATCCTGCTGCAATGCTGCGAACTCAAATGTGCCAATCCTGATATGAGAACGCGCAATCCGCGTTAAAACTGCTCCTGGCAACTCACGCTCGCGCATAACGCTTTCGCCACTAGCAACCACAGCCAAACTGCGCGTGCTTGGAATGCCTAGCGCATGCATGGCTTCGCTCACTAAATATTCGCGTAGCATTGGCGCAAGCGCTGCCCGTCCGTCGCCCTGCCTGGAATATTCTGTTTGTCCGGCGCCCTTTAATTGGATTTCGTAATGTAAGCCAGTAGCGGCCCTGAGCTCACCTAGCACTATCGCCCTCCCATCTCCCAGCATAGTAAAGTGCCCGTATTGGTGCCCGGCATAAGCCTGAGCGAGTGGATCGGCGCCTTCAAGCGAAACATTTCCTGCGAATACTTGTGCTAGCTGTGCGCTGCTAATGGCGCTTACTTCCATGCCGAGCTGACGTGCTAAATCAAAATTGAAAACCAGCATGCTCGGCGCTCTGACCGCAGTCGGACTTACCCGCGAGAAAAGAACCGGGGGCAAAGTTGAATAACCGTTGGTAAGTTCAAGACCAGGAATTTTCATTTTGCGTTTCTTTACTATCTACTAAGAGTGCGGGACAAAGAGATACGGGCCCTAACACCAGCACAAACGATTTTCTACGAAAAGCATTTGCGCTGAAGCAGCTTAGCATTTTCTCAGCCCTACTGCGCTGATTGTTTATTGGGATGTCCGCATATATTTCGAGCTATCTCAAATTTCTCAATTTTGAGATAGCTTAGGTAGCATAGCATTGCGCTATGCGCCGAGGCGGATTGCCAACATGAAAGCTAAATTTGTTTTTTTTATATATTTACTTCTATTTCTGGCGCTAACTTGGCCCGCCATTCTTGATGCGCGCTCTTCGTTCTGGGGCGCTAGCAGTGACGAGCTGCAAGCTGTTTGGAATTTGTGGTGGACTCACAAGGCAATTGTAGACCTAGGAATCTCTCCCTACTTTACCCAATGGCTGCACTTTCCAAGCGGAATTTCGCTCCTAGCGCACCCGCTGGCGCTACCGCACGGACTACTCTACATCATCCTTGCGCCTGCACTCTCGCCAGCCGAGATCTGTACACTAATTGTGCTACTTGGCTTTGCCGGGAGCGCACTAGTGGGATTTCTAATTGCCAGAGACCTCAACCTTTCAACTCCTGCCGCTCTGTTTAGCGGATATGCAGCAAGTTTTTCGAACTATCATTTCCTACATTTACGTGGGCACTATGAGTTCGTCTCGCTTGAGTTATTGTTACTTTGGTTGTGGCTACTGCCACGCTTTCTAAATCGGCCCAGTCGGCGACAAGCGATTGTTGCAGCATTTGCGCTATTTGCAGTGGCGCTTCTCAATTACTATTACTTTGTTGCAGCAGGAATTAGCGCCCTCGTTATTGTAGCAACTCATGCTGCGAGTCGACCAAATATTAATGCTACAGTTGTCAGATCATATTTGACGCTTATGGGCGCTACCCTTGCTACCAGTGGCACCTATGTCTGGTATTTTTTTCGCTCCATTGTAGCCGAGCCCTTGCTAGGGGGACATTCCGTGCAGCTCGGCTCCCTGCATCCAGTAGAAGCGATAGTACCTGGGCGCTTTTGGAGATTTTCTGAACTAAGCAATCAAGTTTGGAGTAATCTTCCGGGTTATGAGTATGAACACAGCGTCGGGCTGGGCTTGGGACTTGTCATAATGACAGGGATCGCAGCTCGAACTAAAGTATTGCGGAATTCATGGGAGTTAAGGGCCTGGGCATGGATTTTTGTAGTTGCCTTGTGGTTGAGCTTTGGTCCGCTTGTTCCAAGTGGAATCGAGGGACTGCATTTGCCTTCGCTATATGCAGTACTGGACGGACTATTTCCGTTTTCGCGGCTTTCGGGTGTCCCGGCGCGACTATTTGTCCTATCAACTATCGCTGCCGCTCTGTTGGCGGGTGTCGCAGTACAGGAGCTACTTAAGCAAAAACGGCGCGTACTAGTGGCGCTATTGGCTTTAATAGTGGTGATTGAAAATCTGCCGCAGCCAATTCAAATGAGTAATCCAAGCATTCCTTCGATCATTACTGATTTACGGCAGGAGGTAATCCCAAGCGGCTTTGCCCTACTGGATGCGGTTAATCGTGGCCCACTACAACTCTACTACCAAACAGTGCATGAAAAGCCGATGGCTTTTGGTTACACGGCGCGCATTACCAAGCGCGTTAATAAGCAAAATCGGGCAATTCGTCGTCTGATTGGGAAAGGCGCAGCGGCGGAGCTTTGTGAGCAGTATCATTTCTCGCATGCTCTACTGACTCCACAGCAAGCGCAGCGCTTTGTTGGTTTAGGGGCGCCGATTCTGCAGACAGATGGCCAGGGGCTCTACAAGCTGTGTAGCAGCGAGGCCACGGTATAGGCCCTAATAGCAGCAGCGCTGCCATTTTAACCGCCCCAACGGCCCTGATTAACCACCCTGCTATCACTCAAGCCCTAGAGTTTTTGAATTGGCCTAAAACTATTGCTACACTCTTAACTGCATATATGACCACAACAAGCACCGCCGATCCCGCGCCCACTTCTCCCGAGCAGCCCGTGCGCCGAAATCGGGAGGAAGTACTGGCTCAGATTTCAGCCGGGGTTACAGAAGCATGTGAGCATTTTCTTGCCACCTACACGCGACATTTTGATCCGACACAAGAAGCTGACTATCTACTCATGAATCCTTTGTGTAACTGGCAAGAGCTATTCCGTGGCGCTGGGGGCTCGAATGTTGGAGTTGTCTTCATTCGTGAGCATATTCTTCAGCACAGACCGGACTTACTTCCCGTCGGCCCAGCCCGGCAGGATCTAATGGACGGCATAGTTGGATTACTCAACTGTAATCCTCCAGCGCGTGAATTTACTTTTCGCAAGGAAGCCTTACAACGTGCCATGGCGACTCCCGGCTTTCAAGTAACCACAGATCAGCTAGTAGCCTTTTTCGGGTTCATTGAAGAGGTTCGCCGTGCGCAGTTTCTTCCGACTCTATTGGAAGAGACTGAGCGCGCTCAAGAGTGTGCTGCTTCCGCAAATTTTAGATCCTTCTTTTGTGAGGGCGCAGGCTATGCCCTTTCCGAACAATTCATGGCTGATGTGCGAGATAGATTAGAGCCAGCAGTGATACTGCAACGCCTGCTAGTCGACTGGGAAAGTTGTGAAGCCATATTCTCCGCCCCCGGTAATGCCGACTACAACTGAGACAAGAGCATGCAGTAGCGCGTGCATATCACTTTGCCATAACGGGGGGTTCCCGACGGGACTGCATCAGGGATCCGCACTGCGTACGTGTCACTCTGCAATGACTTGGCAAGCGGCAGGACACCCACTCTAGTCCATCGTTTCAATAAGGTGGTTTTGTCATTACCACAAACTGGTTCCGTCATTCCGACCAAGGGATTTCATCATTGCGATTGGGGCTACGCAGCAGGCCGAGGAAGCAATCCTCCTCAAATTGCAAACCCCAGCTACCGCTATAACTACCCCACCGCGAAACACGGAAGCCACAACTTCGGGTGCCGCTAGCAGCGACCGAGGTGTGTCATTAGCCATGGATCGCTTCGCCCGGCAGGCGCAGTGCTAGTCTTTCCTGTTTCGCTCTCATCTGAAATGCTTGGCAGCATGAACATCTTAGTAACGGGTCCGACGGGTTATATTGGTGGACGATTGGTGCCGCTTCTTGTAGAAACTGGGGCACGTGTAAGAGTACTTGCGCGTGAGCCAAGAAAGCTTGCGCGCCGCCACTGGCCCGGTGTCGAAGTATTCCAAGGTGATGTTCTGATTCCCGAAACTCTGACCAAGGCGCTTGAGGGAATCGAGGTTGCCTATTACCTGGTGCACTCACTATCTACCTTAGGCGGAAATTTTTCAGAATTAGATAATATCGCTGCAACTAATTTCGCACGCGCCGCAAAAGATGCAGGCGTCAGTAGGATTATTTACCTGGGAGGCCTCGGCATCACCGGTCCAGCTCTGTCAGAGCACTTGCGTAGCCGCCACCAGACAGGCGACGCTTTACGGTCAACCGGCGTACCAGTTACAGAGTTGCGCGCAGCAATAATCGTAGGTTCGGGTAGCGCATCTTTTTTGATTATATACGATTTGGTCAGGAAGCTCCCTTTTATGCTGTGTCCGCGCTGGGTAAAATCAAAATGCGAGCCAATATCGATTCGTCAAGTAATGGCCTATTTGGTTGGCGTACTCCAAGAACCCCGAACTATCGGGCAGGTACTTGAAATAGGATCAGGCGAGATCCTTACCTATCAGGAGTTAATGGAGCAATGCGCGGCAGTACTCGGACGAAAGTTAAACATAATTACAGTGCCTGTGCTCACGCCCAGGCTTTCCAGTTATTGGCTTAATTTGGTCACGCGAGTTCCAATAAGTTTGGCACGCCCGCTGGTCGAAGGCCTGCGTAACGATGTGGTCTGTCAGGACAAGCGCATCAGAGATTGGATTAAGGTGCCTTCGATTAGCTATAGAGAAGCGGTTCAGTTGGCACTAAGTAAAATGGGTACGCATGAGGTGGAAAGTAGCTGGACTGATGCCAATACAGCTTTAGCGGGAAAGCAGGAAGTGCCTAGAGGCAAACCGTTAAGTGATGAAAGGATGCGGATCTGTCATGCACCAGCGCAGAGGCTATTTACAGTCATCGAAGCGATCGGTGGTACTAATGGCTGGTATCATGCGGATTGGCTTTGGCAAATACGCGCCGCCATGGATTGGCTTGTCGGAGGCGTTGGCATGCGACGCGGAAGACCTGACCCCAAAAAACTTGAAGTTGGTGATCCTATAGATTTTTGGCGTGTTGAGGACATTGTTAGGAATAGGCGCCTAGTATTGCGGGCCGAGATGAAATTGCCTGGAACTGCCAGGCTTACTTTTGAAGTGGAAGATAAGGGCGCTGAATCAAACCTAAAGATCGCCGCGCATTTTTGGCCGAAGCGATATTGGGGCCTGCTCTACTGGTATACTGTGGCGCCGCTACATAATTATGTATTTGAGGGTTTATTGCGGGCTTTGATCAGAAAGGCTGAAAATGATGTGTGAAGTCGGGCTCTCTATCGCCTATGCCTGGAGGAGTCTCTATTTACCTTTCTGCTGATCCTTTAGGTATTCTGCTACATCCACAGCGCCCATCATCTTGGCGAGGTCAGCGGCAGTCTGTCGGCCCATGTTAATGGCATCGAGCTTTGCGCCCTTGGCCACAAGCAATTTTACTGCCGCCATCTGCTTATTCATGGCAGCATTCATTAAAGCCGTGAAACCAATCTTATCTTGGGTTTCAATATCCGCTCCCAAACGCAGTAGCGTTTCAATCGCCGGCAACTGGCCGCGAGACGCCGCTGCACTAAGCGGCGTGATATTATACTTAGGATCAATCCGATTTATATCAACGCCTTGCTCAGCGCCCTGCTGCACAAGAATTTCAATCTGCGCCGTATCGCCTGCAAAAGCCGCCGAAACCAAGCGATCCGCAGCCAACCCCATGATAGTTTGCATATCACGCTTGGCCGCCTCTGCCGCCTGCTTCGCCGCCAGCTTAACCGCCTCCTGCATCTCGCCCAAGTCCGACGGAGCCGCACCAGTGCTTCGTTGCGACTGTGAGCCCTTCACCAAATCTAAGTTATCCTGCAACAGCCTCTCATTTATCAGCGCATCATGGATATGGGGGCCATAGGCTAAAAGCTGATTGTCATCAGTAATAATCTCACCATGCGCCGCATAACTTTGCAGGTCCTGACCCTGCAGCGCCACAGCTTGCAAAATTTCATCATTACTCAAGTCACGCCAGAGCCCCAACTTCTGTAGCCCCGGCCAAACCAATGGCACGTCAGACTTGCTTCCAATTACTATACCAGTCTGACTCTTAGGATCGATCCATAACTGCGCGTTGGGAAACACAGCTGCAAAGGTTTTAACGATCGAGGCGTTCAGCTCCGGAGCCACTAGACGGAAAGTAACCCACTGCGCCATGCTGCCGCCTTCACTCAAACGCTCACGCGCTAAAAGATAGAACTCCTTAGAGTAAAGCGAATTAACGCCAGCATAATTAGGCGGCATCGGTTCAAGCGTAATAACATCGAAGCTGCTCTTACTCCGACGCAGGTAGGCCCGCCCATCCATCACGAGATGAGCCACCTTTGGATCATCAAGCACAGCCTGATTTTTAGAAAAGTAGCGCCCAAACTCAAAAACGGCAGGATTTATATCTACGATTGTAAGCGCCTCCGGACCTTCCAACCTAACCGCATTGGCGGTTTGCCCAGTTCCAAAACAAATTACTAAAGCCTGCTTTGGCGAGGGATGAAGCAGCATCGGTAAGTACCCCATCCAGCGCATGTAATGGCCGAGATCAAGTTCAGTAGCGGCATGAAAGCCATCGATCACCAACGCTCGCTCTCCGCCCTGGAATTGCACTACAGAAACAGCACTGTCGGGAGTTTCACGGTGTGCCACCACGCTATACTCCCCAGCAGCCAGCCGACCGATAACGCGGTTTGTGCCGACACCACTATCAAATATCCACGCAAAGGCCAGCGCGGCTACAAGCAGCCCAAGCCTCAATGGTCGCGCGCCACGATCACTCAGCAAAACATAGCCTGCCAACAACACACCCAAACCAACCGAAGTCGCCGCGAAGCCCAAACCCGGCAAAAGTAGCCAGGCTGCTAGTAACGCACCGCTAACAGCACCCAGCGCATTAACAGAATACAGCCGCCCCCACTCCCGCCCCGAACCAGCTTGATCGAGCAAACTTGGCAAGCATAGCCCAAGCGGCAGCAGCACCGGAGCAACAGCCCCAAAGGCCAAGAAAAACCAGGTTAGCTGAACTGGATGCAGCGCTAGATGTGAAATTAAATCGTATCGCTCAACTGCCGGGGTGAGAACAATCACGGCTAGGCCAGCAAAAAACAAGCCCCCCGTAGATCGG